>JBAYSC010000022.1:0-19803 GCA_041676345.1 Flavobacteriaceae bacterium
CTTTTTGGCTGCAACTTCGTTATATTTTCTTGAGATAGAACACCGCTATCTCAAGAAAATATGCCTTGTTTCGCTCAAAAATAAGCTATAAACATTCTCACAATATAAATTTAAACAGGCTCTAAGTTTTTTATTTCCAACCGCCTCCCAAGGCACGGTAAAGAGTGATAACAGCATTCAATTGTTTGAATTTGTTGTCTATCAAACTCAGTTCTGAGTTCAGGGCATTGTCTTTGGCAGTCAGCACTTCCAGATAGGTTGCCATTCCGTAGTTCAGGAGTTCTTCCGAATAGTCCGAAGCTTTTTTCAGAGCATCTACCTGCTGGGTTCTGATAGATAATTTTTTGGTTTCGTTTTGGTAATTTGCCAAAGCATCAGACACCTCTTTTCCTGCTGTTTTCAAGGTTTTTTCAAAGGTTATGAGTGCTTTTTCCTGATTCGACAAAGCAATTTCTTTTTGTGTACGGAGTTGTCGCTGGTTGAAAATCGGTTGGGTGAGTCCGGTTATGATATTGCCAAAAAACGAATTGGCATTGATCAGCTCCGAAGGCTCCAAGCTCTGAAAACCTGCTGTAGCAGTAATAGTAAGGCTTGGGTAAAAATTGCTTCGGGCAACGTTGGTCAGCTCAAAAGCATTTACCAAACCAAATTCGGCTGCAATCACATCGGGACGGTTAGCCAGCAGTAGAGCAGGAACTCCCAAATCAATTTCGGGGTTGAGCTCTTGAGCATCAAAAGTGCTTCGGGCTATGTTCTGAGGATTTTCACCCAGCAGAATACTCATAGTGTTTTCGAGGATTTCGATAGCATATTTCAAATCCTCGATAATGAGTTCCGTGGCATATTTTTGGGCTTCGGTTTGCTTCACCGCTACTTCGTTTACCTGTCCTGCATCTTTCAGGGCTTTGATGGTTTCGATACTTTGATTTCGGTTGACAAGGGTTTGCTGAGCGATTTCAAGCTGTGCATCGAGCGATAATAACTGATAATACAGAGAAGCAATATTGGCAATCACCTGAGTTTTCACGGCTTGATTGGCAGCTATACTCTGCAAAAACTGAGCATTGGCAGCTCTTTTTTGATTTCGTATTTTTCCCCAGATGTCTGCTTCCCACGACAGGTTGGCAGCCAGCTGAAACTGATCTAAACGGCTGAAAAAACTACCGAATTGGCTGTTTCCTGAAATTTCCTGATGAGTCCAGGTTCCGTTAACTCCCACAGTGGGCAACTGACCCGCTTTGCGTTGTTTCAAAGAGGCTTCGGAGGCGGCAATATTCTGCAAAGCCGTTCTGATATCGAAATTGTTTTCTAATCCTTTTTGGATATGCCCTTGCAGAATCGGGTCGGTAAAAAGCTCTTCCCAAGGCATATCTGCCATCGAAGTAGTGTCTTTGGCAACCACTTCACTGCGGTATAAATCTTCGGTTTCTATATCAGGACGGTCATATTTTTTGGCAACAAAACACGATTGCAGCATCAATACACTTCCCAAAACCACTATATGTCTAAAATGATGTTTCATATTATCGACTATTCATAAATATAAATTCACAATTCCTAAATCCTAAATCTCATCCGTATGTCTGCTTCCTTCGGCTTTGCGGATAGGTTTTATTTTTTCCTGTAGCCATTGGAAAACCACATACAAAACCGGAATATTAAACACTCCGATGATGGTTCCGATGAGCAATCCGAAAGCAGCTCCGGTTGCAATAGAGCGGTTTCCTACCTGACCTACTCCGGTTGCAAAAACCAAAGGCATCAACCCCAAGATAAAAGCAAAGGAAGTCATCAGAATCGGTCGTAAACGGGCTTTGGCAGCATAAATAGCAGACAGGGCAATGGTTTGTCCACGCCTTCTTCCCTGAATGGCATATTCCACAATCAGAATGGCATTTTTTGCCAGGAGTCCCACGAGCATAATCAGGGCAATCTGGAAATAGATATTGTTTTCTAATCCCGCTATTTTCTGTGCCCAATAGGCTCCCATAATTCCACCCGGAAGCGAAAGAATTACGGCAAGAGGCAACAAATAACTTTCATATTGAGCAGAGAGGATGAAATATACGAAAATCAGACACAGGAGGAAAATCACAGCGGTTTGTGAACCTGCACTGATTTCTTGCCTCGAAAGTCCCGCAAAGTCAATTCCGTAGCTGGTCGAAAGATTGTTTTGGGTTACTTCCTGAATGGCTTTTATGGCATCTCCGGTGCTGTATCCGGGGTTGGTTCCTCCCGAAATACTGGCAGAGGTAAACAGGTTGAATCTGTCCACGGTTTGAGGGCCATAAATTCGGTTCAGACTTACAAATTGCGTAATCGGAGTCATAGTTCCCGAGGAAGTTCGCACGAAAATTTTGTTCAAATCTTCCTGACTTGCCCTATCCTGAGGCAATGCCTGAACCATCACACGGAACTGTTTTCCGTATCGGGTAAAATCGGCTGCATAAATTCCTCCGATATAACCCTGCAAAGCAGAAAAAATACTGCTTACCGAAACTCCTGACTGTTTTGCACGAGGGATGTTCAGCTCGATTTCATACTGAGCATACGAAGTGTTGAACGAGGTTTGAGCATACTGAATTTCAGGACGTTTGGTGAGCTCTTCTATATATTGTCTGGCAACTTCGTCAAAATCTTCTAAATCACCTCCCGATTTGTCTAAGAGTTTCAAATCAAATCCTGACGAATGCCCGAATCCGGGAACACTCGGAGGTGAAAAGAAAATCATCCGTCCTTCGGGAAGTTGTGAGGCAATTCCGAAAAGTTTCCCGATAACAGTCTGTATGGAGGCTTCTTCTGATTTTCTTTCCTCAAAAGGTTTCAGTCGAATCATCCCCATACCATAGTTGGAACCCTGACCGGAAATAAAACTAAAACCGGAAACCAGTGTAATTCCGTCAATTTGAGGAATCTGCATTGCCTGCTCTCGGAATTTTTCCTGAAAAGCCACTACCCGATCACCGCTGGCTCCCTGAGGGAGTTCGATATTTGCCATAATAAATCCACGGTCTTCACCCGGAACAAATCCGGTAGGCATGGTTTTGTTGGCGAAATAAATAAGCCCTCCGCAAACAGCCAGAATCATAAAAGTAACCCATTTGTGAGCCATCAGAAACTTGAAGCTTCGGGTATATCGGGCAGTCATCGCATCAAAAATGCGGTTGAAGTGCATAAAAAAGCGTTGCATCAGGTTTTTCTTTTTGCCTTCTTCTTCGTGGTGTGGTTTTAAAAACAAAGCACACAGAGCCGGAGAAAGCGTAAGGGCATTGATGGCAGAAATAAAAATGGCTACAATAAGCGTAATACCAAATTGCTGATAGAAAACTCCGGTTGTTCCTTTGATAAACGTAACCGGAACGAAAACGGCAGCCATAACCAGTGTAATAGAAATAATAGCTCCCGATATTTCGTGCATGGTTCCGATAGCGGCTTCCCGTACTGCCTGCTTGGTTTTTTCCATTTTGGCGTGGACCGCCTCGGCGACGACAATCGCATCATCTACCACAATACCGATAGCCAGAACAAGGGCAAAAAGCGTCAATATATTGATAGAAAACCCAAAGAGATTCAGGAAAAAGAAAGTCCCGATGATGGAAACCGGAACGGCAATAAGCGGAATGAGTGTAGAGCGGAAATCCTGCAAAAACACAAAAACCACCAAAAATACCAAAATAAAAGCCTCGATTAGCGTAGTGATTACCTTAGAAATAGAAGCTTCGAGGAACTGGTTGGTGTCAAACATGACTTTATATTCCAGTCCTTCGGGCATATTGCCTTCGATGGATTTTAGTTCTTCTTTCAGGTTGGTAATAATTTCCTGAGCATTCGACCCGGGAGTCTGATATACGGCCATAGCCGCAGCAGGTTGTCCATTAAAGCGGGAAATCCCCGAATAGCTTTGTGAACCCATATCAATGGTTGCCACATCTTTGAGATACAGCATTTGTCCGTTGTCTAAGGCTTTGATAACGATATTTTCATACTGCTCTTCGGTTCTGTATTTTCCGCTGTAGCGAATCACATACTGAAACGCCTCTGCATTGTTTTCTCCCAACTGTCCGGCTGCTGCTTCCAGACTCTGCTCGTTGATAGCAGCTGTAACATCAGTCGGGACAAGGTTGTAGCCTGCCATTTTCACCGGGTCGAGCCAAATCCGCATGGAATAGTTTCGTTGTCCGAAAGCACTGGCATCACCCACTCCGTTTACCCTTTTCAGCTGAGGTACGACGTTGATATTGATGTAGTTTTGTATGAAAGTCTGGTCATATTTTCCGTCTGTGCCATAAAACGACACAAACATCAAAGCACTTTGATTCTGTTTTTGCACAACCACTCCCGAACGGGTAACTTCTGCAGGCAGTAGGGGTGTTGCTCGTGCTACACGATTCTGTACGTTTACCGCAGCAATATCGGGATTTACTCCCTGTTTGAAAACCACATTGATGGAAGCTGTTCCGTTGTTGGTTCCGGTAGAGGTGATATAATCCATATCTTCCACTCCGTTTACCTGTTCTTCTATCGGGATAATCACACTCTCCAACATCGTCTGAGCATTGGCTCCCGGATAGTTTGCCGAAATCTGAACGGTCGTTGGAGCAATGTCGGGATATTCGGTTATGGGTAGGGCAACGATGCCCAAAATCCCCAAAATAACTATGATAATCGAAATAACGGTCGAGAGAACCGGTCTTTCTATAAATGTTTTTAGCATAACTGAATCAAATTAAAAAGTGGATTTTACCGAATTTACCAAAGTGTCAAAATTGACGTTATTAGGTTGTATAGGCGTTTGGTTTCGGAGTTTTACGATGCCTTCCACCACTATTATATCGCCTTTTGCTACACCTGATTTTATGATTGCCAAACGGTTGATACGGTCTTCAATTTCGATAATCGTAGCATAGGCGGTGTCGTTTTTAACTCTGTAAACGTAATCTATTCCCTGTTGCTCATAGGTAGCCGTTTCGGGAATCACCACTACATCGTTATATATTTTCGGAATCCGGATGCTTCCGCTGTTTCCGTTTGCCAGAATACCCGACGGATTGGCAAATTTAGCACGAAACTTCACGGTTCCGGTTGCTTTGTCCACCTGTCCGGTAACGGTTTCTATTTTTCCTTTTTCGGAATAAACGGTTCCGTTAATGAGTTCCAATTCTACCTCAGGGAAATTCTTGAGTTTTTCGTCTCTGGTTTTTCCTTCGGTATTGCTCAGAAAATCTATATATTGGCTTTCGTTTATGGCAAAAAACACATAGACATCTTCGGTAGTGGAAACCGTAGTGAGCGGATTCGGGTCATTCGGGCTTACCAAAGCTCCCTCCCGATAATTGATAGCTCCCACATAACCGTCTATCGAACTTCTGATGTTGGCATAATCAATAGTGGCAGCAATACTGCTATGGTTGCTTTTTGCCTGAGCCAGTCTGGCTTTTGCCGTTTCTAACTGCACATTGCTGATAATGTTTTTTTCAACCAGAGGAATCAGCCTGTCCACTTCCACCTGAGCTGCATTGACACTTGCCAGAGCTGCTCCCGCATCCTGGCTCATAGCTTGGGTTTCGAGGGTGAAAAGCACTTGTCCTTTTCGTACTTTTTGTCCTTCGTCAACCAAAACTTTGGTAATATATCCCGAGACTTTGGCTCTTATAGCACTATTATTCGTACCTTCAATCATAGCCGGATAGGAGTCATATCCCACAACGGTTCTAACAGGAACTTCCGTTACCGAAAAGGGCAGGGCAGAAGCGATTTGTTGCTGAGGTTTATCTTTACAGGAAACGAATACGAGCATAGCAGCCGCTATACTCCACACAGATTTATTGCTCATAACAGTAGGTTTTATTTTTTTAGTTTTAGAATGTTTTTTTCTTCTATGTCTTTTAAGTCGGTTATTATTTTTTGGGTAAGTCGCTCCATTTCGCTCAGGTGTTTTTTATAGGCTTTGAGGTTTTCCATAGCATATTGTTCTTTGACACACTTTTCGGAGCTTTTCTCCTTATAGATAATCATTTTTTCAATCAGCTGTTTTTCAAACGCCATATTTTTTAAAATACGGGTAAAACGTTGGCTGAAAGGCGATGATTTAAAATATTTTTTCCGGTCACCCGGCAGGGTTTCAAAATAGATGTTGTTTTTTTTCAGCAGTTCGTTCAGGTTGGTCGAAACCGTACTTTTGCTGACTCCCAACCGCTCCACCAAATAATCGAAAGTGAGTCCGTCTTTGTTTTTGTCCATAATCAAAACAGCCCATATTTTTGCCCCGACCGGAGAAAGGTGGTGCAGGTTCTGAAAATGAACAGACAGCATTTCGATTAGCTCTTCTTTTTCGTTTGTATGCTCAGTCATTGCTTTATAAAAACAAGTGGCAAAGATAGGGCTTGGTTCGGTGAAAACCGAACTGAGTGATTTTAAACTTTTGTTAATTTTCGGAGTTTTTCCCAAAAGAAAAAGTCCTTCAAAACATTGTTTTGAAGGACTTTTATAAGTTAGGAATAAAGAATTATCTTCTTCTTTCTCTGATTTTTGCTTTTTTACCGGTAAGTTCTCTGAAGTAGAAAATTCTTGCTCTGCGAACTTTTCCTCTTTGGTTTACTTCCACTTTTTGAAGGGCAGGCATATTTACAGGGAAGATACGCTCTACTCCAACAGCTCCGGACATTTTACGGATGGTAAATGTTTCGGTTGCTCCGCTTCCTCTTCTTTGGATAACCACCCCTTTAAAAAACTGGGTTCTGGTTTTTTCACCCTCTTTGATTTCGTAATACACCGTAATAGTGTCTCCTGCTGCAAACTCAGGGAAATCTTTTTTTGTTACGAACTCGTCTTGTACGAATGTTACTAAATTTGACATTGCTTTAGTTTTATAAAATTTTAAACCCGAACCAACATTCACGATTTTCGTCAGAGGTTAGTGCGGAGACGGTTGTCAAAAATTACAGAGCAGCTACGTGTCTTGTAAGTTTTGATTTTAGGTTTGATGCTTTATTGTCGTGAATCACGTTTTTCTTAGCAAGTTTGTCGATCATAGAGATAACAAGAGGTAGTTTTTCTGTAGCTTCCCCTTTTTCAGTAGCCATACGCAATGCTTTGATAGCGTTACGTGTGGTTTTGTGCTGATATCTGTTTAGCACTCTCTTTTTTTCGTTGCTTCGGATTCTTTTTAAAGCTGACTTGTGATTTGCCATTTCTTTTGTTGAATTTTTCTTTAAAAAATAATTTTGTAGCCCGTAAGGGAATCGAACCCTTCTTACCAGGATGAAAACCTGGCGTCCTAACCGATAGACGAACGGGCCAAACCTTGTAGTCCGTAGGGGAATCGAACCCCTGTTACCAGGATGAAAACCTGGCGTCCTAACCCCTAGACGAACGGACCATCGTTTCTTAGTTAAGCGAGTGCAAAAATACAACTATTTTTTATACCTGCAATACCCGTGGTGAAATTTTTTTTAAAATCTTCTCCAAGACGGGCAGACTCTAATACGCCTTAGCAAAAAGCACCCTGCCTGTTGAGGGTTTTCCTGTCAATACACAATTTCCTGCTTCCTGTTTTTGGGTAAGAGGAATACAACGTATGGTAGCTTTGGTGAGTTCCTTGATTTTTTCTTCGGTTTCACCTGTGCCGTCCCAATGAGCGGAAACAAAACCGCCTTTGTTTTCGAGTATGTCTTTGAATTCTTCAAAATCGTTTACCTCTGTGATATGCTCATTGCGGTAGTTCATCGCTTTGTTGAAAAGGCTTTCCTGAATTTCGTTAAGCAGGTTTTCGATATGCGAAACGATATTTTCTTTGGAAACAAATTCTTTGGTTAAAGTATCCCGTCTGGCAACTTCAAAAGTTCCGTTTTCCAAATCTTTCGGACCAAGAGCAATCCGTACGGGAACTCCTTTTAATTCGTATTCGTTGAATTTAAAGCCCGGTTTCTGGTTGGTTCGGTTGTCGTATTTTACGGATATTCCGAGTTTTCGGAGTTCTTTTGTGAGCTTGTCGGCTTCAGCAGAAACAGCTTCAAATTCTTCATCACTTCTGAAAACCGGAACGATAACCACCTGAATAGGAGCCAGATTCGGAGGCAGAACCAATCCGTTGTCATCAGAATGGGTCATTACCAAAGCTCCCATAAGTCGGGTGGAAACTCCCCACGATGTTCCCCAAACGTATTCTAATTTTCCCTCTTTGTTGGCAAATTTCACATCAAAGGCTTGGGCAAAATTCTGTCCTAAAAAGTGTGAAGTCCCTGCTTGTAGAGCTTTTCCGTCCTGCATTAAGGCTTCAATACAATAAGTTTCTACCGCTCCTGCAAAGCGTTCGTTTTCGGTTTTTACACCTTTTACAACCGGAATTGCCATAAAATTTTCGGCAAAATCAGCATAGACATCAAGCATTGTTTTGGTTTCTGCAATGGCTTCTTCTTTGGTGGAATGAGCCGTATGCCCTTCCTGCCAAAGGAATTCGGCTGTTCTCAAAAATAATCTCGTTCTCATTTCCCAACGCACCACATTTGCCCATTGGTTGATGAGCAAAGGCAAATCCCTGTGTGATTGCACCCAGCCTTTATAGGTGTTCCAGATTATGGCTTCGCTGGTTGGGCGAACGATGAGTTCTTCCTCTAACTTTGCATTCGGGTCAACGATGAGTTTCCCTTTGTTGTTTTCATCGGTTTTAAGCCTATAATGCGTAACAATAGCACATTCTTTGGCAAAACCCTCTGCATTTTTTTCTTCTGCCTCAAACATACTCTTAGGTATAAAAAGCGGAAAATAGGCATTTTGATGTCCGGTTTCTTTGAACATTTTGTCGAGTTGTCCCTGCATTTTTTCCCATATAGCATATCCGTAGGGTTTGATAACCATACAGCCTCTCACAGCTGAGTTTTCGGCTAAATCTGCTTTGACAATCAGTTCGTTATACCATTTGGAATAATCGTCTGCCCGGGTGGTAAGTTTCTTGCTCATACTATGAGGATATTTGGCACAAATGTTGTTGCTATGTTAATTACAAAAAAAGTTCAGCAAAACTAACTATTTTTGTGTTGTGTAACAATAAGAAACCGTTTAAATTTATTTCAGAGGTGTTTTTCACTTCACTTTTGAATAAAAACAGGCAATTTAAACCGTTTTGAAAAAATCCTCAGATTATGAAAACTCTCAATTTTATCAAGTCAAAAATAACCCTTTCCGTTTTGTATGTAGCGGTAGGATTCTTAGTGGTTTCCTGTGGCTCCTACAGCAATAGTTCCTATTATGACAATGACGGAATTTATTCGGGAAGCAACACTGCTCAACGGGTAGAGTTGCCTGAAGTAACCGAAAATCAGGTAGCGGAAAGCCGTTATTTCAGTCAGTTTCAGGATGATGATTATTTTCAGGAAACTGATGAACCGATAGGTATATTTACCGATGTAGATGCCTATTACGGAGACGAAAGCTATAGCGGAGGTTATGCAGGTTGGGGCAATGAAACGAGCAATATCAATGTGAATGTTTACGGAGGTTCTTATTGGGGCTGGAACGGCTGGTATGGTTCTTATTGGGGTTGGAGACCCTATTGGGGCTGGTCGTCGTGGTATTATCCGAGTTATTATTGGAGCTGGAATTGGGGTATAGGCTGGAATTATGGTTGGTATTCTCCTTATTATTACGGAGGTTATTATCCGTATTATGGTTATTACTACAACAATCAGGCAGCTTATAGCGGAGGACCTCGAAATACTTATGGCACCCGTTCAGATTACAGAGGTAGCACCCGAAATGCTGCTGTAAATTCTTCCCGAAGTGCCTATGAGGTGCGGGGCAGAAACAATCAAATCAACAACAATACCCGAAGCAGCACCCGATTCAGTACGAGAAATTCGACCCTGAATCAGGGCAGTCGAAATTCGACTCTTAACAACAATACCCGAAGCAACAGCAATACCCGTGGGACTATCAATACGGGTCGGAATACAAACATAAATCAGAATTCCAATAGCAGGGGAACCATCAACAACAGCCGGACTACAGACCCGAACCGAAACCGGACTATAAATTCAAATTCAGGCTCAAACAGGGGTTCTTCCTACGGAAGCGGTAGTTCGGGAGGTAGCCGTTCGTCAGGAGGAAGTTCAGGTGGTGGAGGTCGTTCGTCAGGAGGTGGAGGAAGAAGATAGTGTTCAGTAATCAGTCCCGATAGCTATCGGGAGTGTTCAGTAGCCAACACCTCACTCGTCACCCTGAGCTTGTCGAAGGGTTGTCGAAGAGCAGTTTTAAGTTGATGTAAACTTTAAACCTTAAACAAACAAAAAAAACAATGAAAAAATACATTCTTTTGTCCATACTCGGAATTGCTTTAGGGGCAGAGGCTCAGGATATTTCAGACGTATTGCGATATTCTCAAAACAACATTAACGGAACGGCTCGTTTCAGAGCGATGGGAGGAGCTTTTACGGCTTTGGGAGGCGATTTGTCTGCCATTTCCATAAACCCTGCGAGTTCTGCTGTATTCAACAACAATCAGTTTGGAGTTACACTTTCAAACTACAACAAGAAAAACGAATCGGAATTTTTTGGTACACAGACCGAATCAAAAACCTCTGTTTTTGATTTGAATCAGGCGGGAGCTGTGTTTGTTTTCTATAATGACGACCACGCAAGTCAGTGGCAAAAATTCACTTTGGGAGTGAATTACGACATTCAGAATAATTTCACTAACGATACGTATTCGACAGGAATTAATCCGAATCATTCTATCGGAGATTTTTTCTTGAATCAGGCAAACGGAGTGCCTTTGGAATACCTGCAAACCCTCCCGAACGAAACGGCAGGGCAGCTTTATATGTATTTGGGAGAGAATTTCGGGAGTCGTTACCAGAATGCTTTTTTAGGATATGACACTTATATACTTGAGGCTGTAGCGAACTCATCCGACAACACTTCCTATTATTCCAATATTCCTTCGGGAACCTATGAGCAGTCGAGTTATGTGAGTTCGACCGGATATAACGGAAAACTCGGTTTTAACATCGCTACACAATATACGGATCGCTTTTATTTCGGGCTGAATCTGAATGCTCATTTTGTAGATTACAATACGGTGCACACCTTTTATGAAACCAACAACAATCCGTCTAACCCAACGGGAGAAACCATCAGAGAGGTACGGTTCAGAAATGAATTATATACCTATGGTTCCGGATTTTCATTTCAACTGGGTGGGATAGCCAAACTTACCGATGCCCTTCGTGTGGGGTTGAGCTATGAATCACCTACGTGGTATAGATTATTTGACGAAACCCGACAAGGACTCTCGGTTTTGAGGGAATCTACAACTACTCCGGCTGTTTTTGGTGAACGAATCATAAATATTTATCCCGAATACAAAATACAGACTCCTGCAACATATACGTTTGGAGGAGCTTATGTGTTTGGAGATAAAGGACTTGTTTCTGTAGATTACGGTTTGAAAGATTATACTACAGCCAAGTTAAAACCTTCAGACGAACCTTATTTTATAGATCAGAACAATTATATGGCAGAGGTGTTGGATATGGCTTCCCAAATCAGAGTAGGAACCGAATGGAGGGTTAAAAACTGGAGATTCAGAGGTGGCTATAATTATGAACAAAGCCCTTATAAAAACGAAAATATTATCGGAGATTTGCAACAATATTCAATCGGGTTGGGATATAATTTCGGAGCGACCAAACTCGATTTAGCCTACTCTTCGGCAAAGAGAGAATACAACCAAAGTCTTTTTAATACAGGACTTACAGATGCTCCTACAATTGATACAAACATCAATAGTATTTTTGTTACGTTGTTGTTTGAATTGTAAGGCGTTGGTAGTTAGGTGTTTGAACTTATCGACCTGTTGATTAAATTGTTTAAAACAACCTGATGAGTTTCCGTAAATCGTTACTAAAAAACCCTTACTTTTATAAAAGTATCAAAAACTTTATTTGCTTATGTGGAATCAGGAAGAAGAAGATGACTATAACTATGAATTGTCTCTGAACAGATTTGAGGCAATGCTCAAAACCAATAAAGTTTTTTTCTTTGATTCGGAGGAGTTTGAAAACATCATCCTCTATTATTTAGATACAGGAAAAAACAATCTGGCAAAACAGGCTTTGAAACTCGGTTTGGAGCAACATCCGCATTCAACGGAATTAAAGCTGGTGCAGGTGGAAATGCTTGTGTATGACAATAAACTCGACAAAGCAGACGAACTCCTCGATGAGCTTATACTGATAGAGCCTGCCAACGAAGAAATATACATTCAAAGAGCAGGGGTTTGCTCCAAAAGAGGCGACCACCAAAAGGCAGTGGAACTTCTCTATGAAGCCTTGAAATATACGGATGACCACATAGATGTCCATTCCCTTATCGGGATGGAATATCTCTTTATGGACGAATTTGAAAAGGCAAAAGAACACTTCCTTCGATGCCTTGAAGAAGACTATCGTGATTTTTCGTCTTTATATAACGTGATTTACTGCTTTGATTTTTTGGAGCAGCACAAAGAAGCCATTGATTTTCTCAACGGATTTATAGATGAACATCCGTATAGCGAAGTGGCATGGCATCAGCTCGGGATACAACATTTTGAGCTGAAAGAATATGAGTTGGCTATCAGAGCTTTTGATTATGCCACGGTGATTGACGAATATTTTCTGGGTGCCTATGTAGAAAAAGCCAAATCTCTGGAACACCTCAAACGCTATGAAGAGGCCATTTCCTGCTATGCCCACACCCTTGATCTTGATGACCCTACTTCGTTTGTTCTGCACCGAATCGGGAGATGTTATCACAAACTCGGAGATAAAGAGGCTGCGGTGAAATATTATCACAAAGCCGTTCACGAAGACCCGCTACTCGACAAAGCCTGGCTTTCGATAATCAATATGCATATAGAAGAGCAAAACTATCAAAAAGCCCTGCATTATTGCGGAAAAGCTTTGGACACCGATAAAGAAAACGAACAATACTGGAAAAAATATGGACAAATCAATCACCAGTTAGGAAACCTTTCTGAAACGATAAACGGCTATCAGAAAGCTTTGGAATTTGGTAATTTTGAGCTCCATACGTTTGTTGCCTTGGCAGATACTTATATAGAGCAGAAAAATTATGAGGCTGCAGTACAGATTCTGCTCGAAGCCCATGATCTATACGAATACAACAGAGAGGTTGGCTATCGTCTGGCAGGAATTTATTTCACTATGGGCAGCAAAGATCATATCATTACCGGAAAATATCATCTGATTCGCTCTATTTGGCTTAGCGAAACCGAACTCGATTGCTGGACTTTGGAAAGATTGTTTCCTAAGGTCTATAAACGAAGAGATGTACAGCGGGTCATCAAGAGAAATTTGCGAACTTTTGGAGGTAAAAAAGGCTGGTTTTAGCAGATGAGGGTTTTTGGTCTGATAGGCAGAAATATACAGTATTCGTTTTCCGTTGCATATTTTTCAGATAAATTCCGCAAAGAAAATCTTGAGGATTGTCTGTATAAGAATTTTGATATCCCCGATGTAACCTATTTTCTTCAAATCCTAAAAAAACACAAGGATTTAAAAGGACTCAACGTAACGATTCCCTACAAACAGGAAATTATTCCCTATTTAGACAAACTCTCCCGAAAAGCCGAAGAAGTGGGAGCTGTAAATACTGTTAAAATCACCCGAAAAGGAAAATTAAAAGGGTGTAATACAGATGTTTACGGATTTAAAAAATCGTTGAAGCCACTCCTGAAATCTCATCACAAAAAAGCACTGATTCTGGGCACAGGAGGAGCTTCAAAAGCGGTTGCCTATGTATTGAAAAATTTAGGTATCGAATATCAATTCGTTTCCCGGAATCCCGAAAAAAATCAGTGGACATATACCGATATTTCACGAGAGATTTTACAGGAATATACCCTGATAATCAACTGCACTCCGCTGGGTACTTTCCCTGATGTTGAGCAATTTCCGGAGCTTAATTATGAGCACTTCACAGACAAACACCTGGCTTTTGATTTGATATACAACCCTGCCGAAACGACTTTTCTCAAAAAGGCAAAACAACAGGGAGCTATCACTCAAAACGGACATCAAATGCTTGTTTTTCAGGCAGAAAAAGCTTGGGAAATCTGGAATAAATAAAAAAATCCTGTCGGAATTTTATTCCAGACAGGATTCAGAAACTTTCTTATCACTGAATGGTCACATCCAAATCAAAAGCTCCGACTGTAATGTGTTTTACATCAGAAAGGTTGTATGTTCCATCATATTTATAGGTATCTACAAAAAAAGTTCCTTTGATGTGATTTCCTGAGATTTCAGTAATTTTTATCTGACCCACCTGGATTTCTCCTTCCGGATTGTTCTGCCACATTTCATAACCGTCAATATTGTAATTGTATTTGTTATATCCTATTGATGAGGTATAATAACCCTCTCCCCACGGATTAGGTGCACCCATCTCAAAGGTTTGTGGTGTCCAGTCTGACAAAGAAGTAATCGTTTCATCTCCGATACGTATTATACTAATCACAATGGTTTCTTCATTGCTTTCGGTATTACCGATAATTTGTAGCATTTTGGTTGAAGAAAGATACTTTGCTTGATAACCTTTGGTGGCAAAATTTTCTCCGTCCACCTTTGCTACAAAAGGTCCTGATTGTGGGTTGTCGTCATTGTTGTTTTCTCCTCCCTCATCTGATGAGCAGGAAATCATACTTACTGCTACGAAAGCCATAACAGCATACTTGCTGAGTTTTGCAAATGTGTTCATTGTTTTTAGTATTAAAAATTATACTGCAAATGAACAAAGAAGCGGAAAACGTGTCAATAGTCCGTTCGGACTGTTTTTATCAGATAAGCCGATTTTTCCGTGCTATCTGAACCAGTTCAATTCGGTTATGAGCTTGTAGTTTTTTGTAAATATTCTGAATATGTCCCTTAACCGTAAAAGGTGAAATATAAAGATTATCTGCTATAATGCTGTTTTTCAAACCTTTGCTAAGCTGTTCCAACACTTCGGTTTCTCTTTCGGAAAGTTTGGTTTCGGTTGGGTCGGTTTTGGGGAGAGGAGGGTTTTTTAGCAGTTTTAAAGTTTTCATAGCAATAGAAGGCGACATTACCGACCCTCCCAAGAGGGTTTCCTGTATGGTTTCGTAGATTTTTTCGGATTTAGATTCTTTCAGCAAATAGCTATCTGCACCAGCTTTGATGGCATTAAAAATATTGTCGTCGTCATCGTGAATGGTAATCATCACGATTTTTATCTGAGGAAATTTCGATTTAATAATTTCTGTTGCCTGAATCCCATTCATCACAGGCATTTCTATATCCATTAAAATCAAATCGACATTGTGGTTCTGCTCTAAAATCTCTATGGTCTGCTGTCCGTTTTGAGCAATTTCTTTGATAAGAATATCATCATAAGCAGAGATTTTTTCAACCAATGCCTTTTGGGAAATAAGATTGTCTTCTGTGATGATGAGCTTTATCATTGGGTATAGGTTTTTAAAGGGTAAGCCACAGACAAAAATAAGGAATTTATGGGTTCTGCAAAGGAATTTTGATGTTGTAAACCGTTCCGTTTTCAGAATTTACGGTCAGATTCCCATTGAGTTCCGAAATCCGGTTTTGTATGTTGGAGAGTCCGAAGGATTTGGTTTTAACCGACTCATAATCAAAACCGATTCCGTTATCTGAAATGTTTAAATTCAATTCGTTTTTAGCCTGGTGCACCAAAACAAAAACATCTTTAGCTCGGGAGTATTTAACCGAATTATTTACGATTTCCTGAAAAATACGATAGATATTAACGGTCTGCTTGGTCGAAAGCTGAATATTCTGGCTTATTTCAAAATTAAAATGAAACTGAAATTTATCGGTTGCTTCGTCTGCTTCGTTAATAAAGTTGAGCATTTTCATTTTCAGTTCTTCGAGAGTCAGCTTTTTGGAATTTAAAACCCAAATCGTATCCCGAAGCTCTGCAATGGAATTATCAGCAAAATCAGAAAGTGTATTGATTTTTTGGCTGACTGTTTCATCACTTATCGACCGTTTTTTCAAATTATCTAAAATAGAAGTAATAAACGTAAGCTGTGAACCTACTCTGTCGTGCAATTCCCTCGAAATATCAAGCCTTTGCTCCTGAATTTTGGAATGGGTCTGCTCTTCGAGCAGTTTGTTTTCGAGCAAAAGCTGTTCCTGTTTCAACTTTGATTTTACCCTGTAATTTCGCAATAAAATCAGGATAATCAGGACAATTCCACCTAAAAAAATCAGGAAAAAGTTTTTCTTTTCCAAATCGACTTCCTGCTTGGCTAATGCTTTTTCCTTTTTTTCGGTTTCGTATTTTATGTTGAGCTCCGAAAGCTGTCGGTTTACTTCTGCATTTTCAAAATTTTCTTTAGTTTCGATAAAAAGATGCTGATATTCAATAGCTTTGTCAATGTCCTTTTCCGCAAAGGCAATAAACATCAAGGTTTCGTAGGTATTATAAGCAATTTCGGGAGCATTGATTTCTTTTGACAATGCCAGACTTTGATTGGAATATTCTTTAGCTTGGGCAAATTTTCCCATCTCCCGATATAAATTGCCAATGTTGTTGAGTGTGGCAGACTGCATCCATTTGTCATTGACCTGTCGGGAAAGTTCCAACGATTTCAGGTTATAATCTACTGCTTTGTTATATTCCTTTTTTAGCTTGTAAACAATAGCTAAATTGCTGTAACAGAAAGAAATACCGTTTGTAACCCTATGTCTTTCGTAAATTCCGAGTGCTGTATTATAGCGTGAAATCGCTTCATCAAACCTGTTCTGCTGTTCCAGAACCGTTCCGATATTGTTGTTGCAGTCAGCATATAACAGGCTGTCTTTGAGGCTCAAAGCGGTTTGTTCGGCTTTGTGGTAATAGTCCAGACTTTCGTCAAAACGTTCCCAGCTCATATACAAAGCTCCGATGTTTTTATAAATATGAGCCACAGAATTTTGGTTCTTCTGCTTTTCGGACAGCTTTAAAGCCGACTGATAATATTCGAGTGCTTTGGTGTAATCGCCTATGTCCTTGTGGACATTTCCCAAACCTGCAAAAGCATAGCCTGTAAGAGAATCCGAAAGATTTTCGTATTGCAGTGCATTGTTATAGTGGGTTTTAGCAGAATCCAGAGAAGCGTATTTCCAATGGTATGTTCCTTTGGTAATTTCACTCATTGCTTTAAATTCGGATTTGTCGGTTTCGAGCAAATCCAAAAATTGCAGGTTTCGGCTGATACTGTCTTTTGGGAAATCGCCTCTTTTGGTTAGCTTAAAAAATATGTCCCGAGTGCGTTGTTCATCTTCGGAAATCCTGTCGGAAAAATCACTGCACGAAATTAATCCGAATACAACATAGCTTAACAGAAATATTTTTTTCATTAAAATTTTTAATTATTTATTCCCTTTAATCATCGCTTCGAGCATATCCCACATTTCTGTTGGAATGGCTTCCAGAAGGTTAAATTGTCCTGCTCCTTTGAGCCATTCGCCTCCGTCAATAGTGATGACTTCTCCGTTTATATAAGCCGAAAAATCAGAAACCAGATAGGCAGCCAGATTAGCCAATTCCTGATGGTCACCTACTCTTTTGAGCGGTACTTTTTTAGCCAAATCGAATTTATCTTTCAAATCACCCGGAAGCAGCCTGTCCCAGGCACCTTTGGTCGGGAAAGGTCCGGGAGCAATAGCATTGGTTCTGATTCCGTATTTTGCCCACTCCACAGCAAGGCTTCGGGTCATAGCCAAAACTCCTGCTTTTGCCGTAGCACTCGGAACCACATAGGCAGAGCCTGTCCAGGCATAGGTTGTTACGATATTCAGAATATTGGTGTTTGCTTGTTGAGTATCTATCCAATGTTTTCCGAAAGCAAGTGTGCAGTTTTTCGTACCTTTTAATACGATGTCAATAATAGTATCAAAAGCATTGGCAGACAATCTTTCGGTTGGAGAAATAAAATTTCCGGCTGCATTGTTGAGTAAAATATCTACTTTTCCATATACTTCTAAAACCTTTTGCAGCATAGCCTCGACTTGGTCATAATGACGGACGTCACACTGTACAGCAAGACATTTTCCGCCTGTTTGAGCTTCGAGTTCCTGAGCTGTGGTTTGAAGTTTTTCCAGATTTCTCGAAGTGATGGCAACCTTAGCTCCAAGCTCCATAAAATAGCTGGTCATTGATTTTCCCAGACCACTTCCTCCGCCTGTTACCACGATTACTTTTCCTTTGAGAGCATCGTCTCGGAGCATTTTTTGCGTATAATCCATAAAAATAAAATTGAGTTTATAAAGATATAAAACAAAGAATGGCTACCGAAATTTTTACTGTTAATTCTTTGTTGAAAACCCCACACAAAAAAAAGAGGTTTTGTATAGGAAATAAAATAAATATTTTTACCTTTGTGCTTTAAAGAACAAAAAACACATCGTTATGTTTGACTTTCAGCAATATTTAGGATTTTTATTGTTTCTAACCATTTTTACAATGGGTTTTTGGTTGTTACTCTTCTTGGCAGGATTTGCTTTTTACTGGGTAACCGGAACATCAATAGAGCTTTTTAAAGAACGTAAAGCCAAAAAAAGAGCAGAGCAGGAGTCAGCCAGCTAAGGTCGTAGCATTACAGTATTTTCTTTGTAAGTAGAGAAAATGTTTTCATAATTATAAGAGGAAAAATCCCATTCGTAAAGGATGGGATTTTTTGTTGGGTTATGTAAAAAAACAACTCCGACAGCGTTTCTTATTAGAATACATTCACTTCCATTTCAATTTCGATTCCGAATTTGTCAAAAATTGTATTCTGGATAGTTTTAGCTAAGTTGTAGATTTCCTCTCCGGTTGCATTTCCGTAGTTTACTAAGACAAGTGCCTGTTTTTGGTGTACTCCGGCATCTCCAAAACGTTTTCCTTTAAATTCGCTTGTTTCTATTAGCCAACCGGCAGGAATTTTAATTTCATCTTCAGAAACTTTATAAAAAGGCATTTCAGGGTACTGTTCCTGTATTTTTTCATAGATTTTTTGAGGAACAACAGGGTTCTTAAAGAAACTTCCGCTGTTGCCGATTTCTTTAGGGTCGGGAAGTTTGCTTTGTCTGATAGAAATAACAGCCTTGCTAACATCTTGAATAGTAGGTGCAGTAATTCCCATTTTTTGGAGCTCGTTTGCAATTACTCCGTAGGAAGTAGAAATTTTATGATTTTTCTTGGTGAGTTTTAGAGTTACAGAAAGAATAATATACTTTCCCTTTTCGGTACTCTTAAAAATACTTTCTCTGTATCCGAAAAGGCAATCTTCTTTAGTAAAAGTTTTGATTTCTTGGGTTTTGATATGAATGGCTTTACAATTGTCGAAAACATCTTTGAGTTCCACTCCATAAGCTCCGATATTCTGAATAGGAGCAGAGCCAATATTTCCCGGAATGAGTGATAAATTCTCAATTCCTCCAAAGTCGTTTTCGAGTGCCCACAACACAAACTGATGCCAATTTTCACCTGCTTGTGCCTCTACCCAAACATAATTTTCATCTTGTTTTGCTATCTGAATTCCTTTTAGATTGATATGAACAACCGGTTTTTCGATGTCTTGAGTCAGAAGCATATTGCTTCCGCCACCCAACACAAAAATTTCTTCATGTTTGTATTTTTCTAAAACAGATTGTAATTCTGAAAGGGAAGAAACAGAAATAAATTCTTTTGCTTTTACGTCTATTCCGAAGGTGTTATAGGCTTTGAGGGAGTACATTTATGTTGAAATTTGTGAGGCAAACTTACAACTTTAAATTCACAACTTAA
>JBAYSC010000023.1:0-19675 GCA_041676345.1 Flavobacteriaceae bacterium
GAGTTTGTTCATATTGATAAGCGAAATTTCAGACTGAACGGCATTTGGCATATCCACAAAGTTGATTTGTGTATATTGTACGTCTTTCGGGTCAGCATAATCAATTTTCGGAGAATTTCCTTTTTTCCATTTTCCGAAGTTTTTCTCTACTAATTTTTTAGCTTCGTTGAACTTGATATCTCCGGTAATAATCATATAGGCATTATTAGGAGAAAAGAAGTTGGCATAGTGTTGTTTTACGTCTGCAAGGGTAATGTTTTTAAGGGTTTGTTCGGTTACGTATTCACCATTTGGATGGTTTTTTCCGTAAGCCAACACGCTTGAAACTCTTGCTGCAGCACTCGGAACGCTTTTTTCGTCTGCTTTTAAGCCTTCGATTGATTTTGCGATTTCTTTGTCAAATTCTTCCTGAGTAAACAACGGGTCTGTTGCTCCCAGAGCCATAAGCTCCATCACTCTCGGGAAATATTTGGTCAGTGAGCTGGCATATCCTCCGCTTGCATAAAGGCTTAGAGAAGCTCCGTAAAAGTCGATTTCTTCGTTGTAAGCGTCTTTAGAGATTTTGCTGGTTCCGTTACCCATAAGGCTTCCCGTAATCCCGGAAAGTCCTGCCTGAATACCTTCTGCATAAGGAGCATTGTCAATGGTTAACGAAGCGGTTACACGTGGTAATTTATGGTTTTCAACCACCATAACCGTAAGCCCGTTAGGGAGTTGAAATGTTTGTGGTTTTCCGATATTGATTTTCGGAGCCGGTCCCGGTTTTGGCTGGGAACGGTCAATTTGTGCTTGTGCAGAAAAGGTTAAAAATAACCCTAATGCTATGGTTGCTATCTTTTTCATCGTTATTCTCTTTATTAGTTTTGTGATGCTTCTTTTGCTGGAAGATAATCTACTACTATTCTCTGGTTAGGATTAAGGTATTTTTTAGCGATTTCTCTCATCTCTTCACGGGTAATCGAGCGATAAATGTCGATTTCGTTGTTGATAAGGTTCACATCTCCGTAAAGCATATAATATTCTGCCAAGCTGTGAGCAATTCCTTCGATGCTTGAATTGGCACTTACGTATTGGTTTTCGTAAATGTTTTGCAGTTTTTGGAAATCTCTTTCAGAGATAAGGTCTTTTTGCATTTTTGCAATTTCTACATCTACTTCGGCCAAAAGATCTTCCAAAGTGTTTTCACCCATTGGTAAACCATAGATGATATAAGAACCGTAATCTTCCTGACTGTATGAGAAAGCTCCGATTTCTAAGGCTTTTTTCTGAGTATCAACGATTTTTTTGTATAAAACTGAAGATTTTCCACCTGAAAGGTAGGTCGAAATCATATCCAAAATTCTCGCATCTCTGGTTTTCATAGACGGAGTTCTATAAGCAGCAATCATCATCGGGATTTGAATGTTCGGGTCTTCCCAAGTAGTTTTAAACTGCTCTGTAATAGGCTCTTCTACAAAAGTTTCACGTTTTACTTCAGGTCCTTTCGGGATGCTTCCGAAGTAGTCTTTAATCCATTTGTTGGCTTGCTCAAACTCGAAATCTCCTGCTACGACCAATACGGCATTGTTTGGAGAATAGAATCTTTCGTTGAAGTCTTGGAATTCCTGTAATGTAGCAGCATCAAGATGCTCCATAGACCCGATGGTTGCCCAACGATACGGGTGTTTTTTGAACAGGTTTTGTTTGATAGCTAATAGTAAATTTCCATAAGGCTGGTTATCTACTCTTAGGCGTTTTTCTTCTTTTACGACTTCGTTTTGTGTATCAACCCCAATTTGGTTGATTACCGGGTGCAAAAGTCTTTCTGATTCCATCCAAAGACCCAGTTGCAGGTTGTTTGACGGGAAAACCTCATAATAGTAGGTTCTGTCGTCTGTAGTGTTGGCATTGTTGGTTCCTCCGTTTGAAGTTACTATTTTGAACCATTCTCCCCGAGCGATGTTTTGTGTTCCTTCAAAGAGCAGGTGCTCAAAAAAGTGGGCAAAACCGGTTCTTTCCGGATGCTCATCTTTTGCCCCAACGTGATACATAACCGAAGTAATTACAACAGGAGCCGATTTGTCCTGATGCAGAATCACGTGAAGACCGTTGTCAAGGGTGTACTGTTCAAACTCTACGTTTTGAGCAGAAACGACATTTCCCATAAGTGCAAAAGCACCCAAAGCCATTATTGTCTTTTTCATAATGATTAAATTGATTAAAAACTTTCTTTTTTTGTATCTGTATGCTTCATACAGATTTTGTTACGCAAAAATACATTTTTTTTTGGAAACAGGCTTTTTTATTTGTGCTTTCTTCCTTTTTGATACCAAAGCAAAAACCCGCCTTTTTCGGTTGAAAAAGGCGGGTTTTTAAGAGGCTTTATAGCCTTGTATAAAATTTTCGTAGTGAGAGGATATGGTATCTCTTTCTATCTCTAAATGGGAAAAAGAAAACACCCTGTCATATAAAATTCCTGTATTGACCCCCGATTTGTCCACATAAGCAAGGAAGTTGTCCATACTTTGAGTGTAGTCTTTATCAAGACCCTCATACTTTACCTGTTGTGTATTAACGGATACCCCTATAATCCTATAAGCAATATCAAAATTGAGTAATGTTTTTCATTTTCTTCTGTTTTTAAAGGTAATAATTAGCATTTTATGGAAACTGAGTGTTTGGAAGAGTATAACCATTAAAATCAAATCTTCCCAATTTTATATCTATCGTATCGTTCGAATTAGAAGAATTTATTGCTCTACATTCAAAAACTCCCGATATTATACCATTTTCCCAATCAAATCTCGTAATAGTAAGTATCCCCGAATTATCAAAAGACCTGTACCATTGATAGGAGTTGGTTCGTGAACTAAATATTCTGCAATGAATATAGTTGTGCATATAGCCGTCAATGCTGGTCATACCGTTAGACCTGTCTATAATATATTCTCCTTCTCCTATTTGACGTAAATTTTGAATGTGTATCAAAATACTTCCTGTTCTGTGGCTTTTATAGTCGTGTATATCAATTTCATTGTATTGCATTTCTCCTGTCGGGTCTCCCCAAAAACGAAATCCTCTGTCTTGCCCCATAGTTGTTCCTGCGCCGTCTCTGGGTATCAGCACCCTGCCGTCAATAAGGCAGCCAAAAGTGTTTGCTCCTGTCTGGGTTTCGGGAGGAAGCTGAGCTAACGGGTTTTCTGGAGTGTTATCGTCTGAGGAGCAACCCCATAACAAAGTAATTGTTATCAAGAGTAAGATTTTTGTTTTCATAGCTAAAGCTTAGTTTGTAAAGCGTACAAGATATAAAATAAATTAATACACATTAACAAAAACAAAAACAACCTCAAGGAAAACCTTGAGGTTGCTTTATCAAAATTGTATCTTCTTATTTCTTATAGGCCTTTTGTCCAGCCCTGAGCCCAAGATGGTACTCCTGTTCCGTTTCCTGCTCCGGTAGCATTGTTGTTTTCTGTATAAACTCCGCTAACATCTACAGAGTTTCCGGCTGTGTCTTTACCTGTTGCTTTTGTGGCAATGTTATCGAATCTTACGTTGGTTGCTTTTAGCGCTCCGTTTGAAACATAACCTACGCTTTCGTCATGTTGAATGTCAAATCCGGTTTTCCAGTTGCTCAACACTACGTTGTCAAACTGAGCTTTGGTTCCTACTCTTAGTTTGATAGCCTGAGGCTCAGAACCTGCATCTCCGGCTCCGATAAGGGTAAGGTTTTTAATATTCGGGTTTGAGATTGGTGTTGCCAAATGGTTGTTGGAGTTGTTGTCTGCTTCGATACCTCTGTTTCCTGCATTGGTTCTTTTTCCGTACCAGTTTTCTCCTGTTCCGCTCCATCCTTCTGTCCAGTCAAAAATATCATCTCCTACAGAGTCTGACCCGTTGAAAGCTACCAGATATTTTGCATTTACCGTTCCTCCGAACCATTCAAAAGCATCGTCTGAACCTTCATACGACTGTACGTATTCAATAGTAGTTCCGTTTCCTACACCAAACATTGATAATCCGTTGAATTCTTTTTCGGAGTTATAAGCATATCCGGTATATTCTAATCTCAAATACTTGATAGAACCTGATGAATCATTTGCTTCATTTCCTCCATAAGCTAAGTCAGAAACTTCAGCAGAAGCAGGAGTTCCTTTGTTGATAGGAGCTTTTCCACAAATAACAAGACCTCCCCAAGCTCCCGGGAATTTGTCTGCAGATGTCATTATAACCGGGCTGGAAGCAGTTCCCTGAACGTGAATTTCTCCTCCCTGAGCTACGGCAATATAACGGATGATTCCGTCTGTTGAAGAAGACTGCGCCTCAATGGTAACCCCTGATTTGATTACTAATTTTGCACCGTCTTTTACTACCAGTTTACCAGTAAGTTTATAGGTTCCTGATTCAAGAGTTACGGTTCCGTCATTGATATCTCCTTTGAAATCGTCACGAACCAACTCGAAAGTTGAATCATCTTTCTTGCCTCCGTCATCGTCATTAGAGCAAGAAGTTACAAAAGCTGCTATGGATAAAACAGCTAATCCGAAAAGTTTTGAAATTGATTTTCTCATTGTTTTTGTTGTTTATTAATTTTGGTGCAAAGATGAGATGTCAATATTTCTTTTGGGTTAAGGCAGTGTCATCTGTTTGTTATGAATGCTTTTCATAGAAAAACCCCTCACAGTCAGATGATTTGTGAGGGGTTTTTCTTTTCAGAACTGAAAACTTATTTACAGCAATCCTAAAATCCAATCGGGAAAAATACCGAACAAGGTCAGCAAAATCACAGTGATTACAGCCGTAATGGTATAAACCGGAGACGATTGGAGTTTGCCTTCGGTATCGGGTTTGGTGTACATAGCCAGAATCAGTTTAAAATAATAGCCTACAGCGATAAAAGAGTTGATAACCGCAATTATCACAAGGGTTACGTGGCTCATTTCCAGCATTCGGCTGAAAAGGAATACTTTTCCGAAGAAACCTGCCAAAACAGGGATTCCTGCCAGTGACATCAGGGCAACCGTAAGCGAAAGTGCCAATATAGGGCTTCGCTTTCCGAGTCCGTTAAAGTGGGAAATCAGTTCGTCATCTTTATCTTTGGTAACGGCAATAACCACCGCAAAGGCTGCAATTCCCGCAACGGAATAAGCCACAGCATAATAAAACAAATCTGAAGCTCCGCTCGGGATTGCCAGAATTGCCATCAGCATAAAACCAGCGTGGGAAATTCCCGAATACGCCAACATACGCTTTACGTTGTCTTGTCTTAGTGCCATTATATTCCCTACGGTCATCGAGAGTATTGAAATCACCATAATAGTTGTGATAAATCCGTCTGAGAAATTGCCATACATGCCGCTCAGAAGTCTGTAAAATCCTCCGATTGCGATTACTTTTGCCAAGGTGCTCATTAGTGTTGTAACAAGTGTAGGCGAACCCTGATACACATCGGGAGCCCAAAGGTGAAACGGAACGGCCGCAATTTTAAAGAACATCGCTACCGAAACCATTGCTACACCAATATAAAACCAATCTTCAACGCCTGCACTCATTCCCGCCTGATGAATCACTTCCATATCAAACGAACCCGTAGCTCCGTAAATCAGGGCAATTCCGAACAGGAGAATTCCCGAAGCAAAAGCTCCCATCAAAAAGTATTTCATTCCCGCTTCGTTGCTTTTCAGGCTCAGCGGATTGCTGGCAGCAAGCACATAGAGCGAAATAGACAGAATTTCGATTCCCACAAAATAAGTTGCCAGATTTCCGAACGAAACCATTGCCACACCTGCAAAAAGCAGGAAAATTTTAATGGAAATAAAATCAGATAATTTTGATTTTTCTTTGCTGTAAAAATCACCGCTCATCAGCACCAGAAACAAAGTCAGGACAATAAACAGCGAAGAAAATCCCATAGAATACTTGTCTTCTACAAGCATATTATTCAGAAACGAAGCACTCCCGGATTCGGTATAAAACCCTCCGAAGGAAATTCCCAATGTGGCTAACAATCCGATAATCGTTACCGGTATAATGGTTTTTCTTGCTCCGAAAACTTCGAGCAATAATACTAATATTCCAAGTGAACCAATAGCTATAAGTGTGTTCATATTTCTTTTTTATTTTGGGTTTTTAGGATTGAAAACCTTTAATCCACTCTTTTTTAATTTAATTTAGTTGTTCTTTTTTGTTTTACATAAGATACAAAGCATTCTGTCTATTTAAAATAGTGATGTCTGTATTTCTATTTTTGGGTGAAAAGCCCCTATAATCATAAACGGATTTTTGCCTGTGAAATGGTGGACTTGTGATGTTCCTAAAAATAAATGTAGGTCTTTTGTTTTAGCAAAATCGTCAAAGTATTTTTTCTTAACGTCGTCAACTGCTTTTGCTTCGTTGCCCTCGTATCGGGCAAGACAATTCCAGTAAAGCTGTCCGATTTCCCAATCTTCAATCATCATTTTACTTTGTTTTCCGTTGCAGTCACGCAAAACGTAAGAGAATTTATAGGGAAGTTTATTAACTACTTCAAACAAATCCTCATCTTCTTGGGCAAATAAATTACTACTTCTGTCTTGTTTCAGTTTTTCAAGTTTCTTTTTATCCCACTCTCTTTCTACTTGCTCAATCGTGAAATCAATAATTTTTGTTGGTCTGAATACAGCAAGAGAAGTCATAATTTTTTTGTCTTTTGCTTCAGCAATCAGCTCATCAATATCTGTATAGACTTTGTTTTTAAAGACAATTTCTTTTCGTAATAGCCAATTACTCTTCGTGTCTAAATGGTTTAATATTTTTATTTCAGTATCGTAAGAAACTGGTCTAAAACTTTCTTTTCTGAAATCACTTGTATTTTTCACAAGGTCTATTTCAATCCAATCGTATTTCTTGTATTGTTCTTCAAAAGATTTTTTACGAAATTGTATAGGATAAATTCTAATCCAAGAACCATCTTCAAGAAAACCCGCTGTACAAACAAGTTCATCATACTTGCTTGAAATAGCAGGATAGGTTTTTACAGTGATTAGAACTTTTGTCTTTGCCATTTTAAATGTGTTTTATCGTATAATTAAAATTAGGCAAATTTTCGATTGCTTCCGCTAAGTGCTTCCGATGACATTGGCAAACATTAGCTTCAAAACAAGTTAAAGCAATACGTTTATACTCCTTTAATAAGTTAAAAATTTTTTCTTGCGAAGAAATGGTTTTGGTCAAATTATTTTCACAATAAACAGCAAATAATTTATCATAATCAGCTTGTGTGTTTAATTCTTGACGTTGTTCGGATTGTATGCCAACTTCGGGATAATGCACATATTCTATTCCCAAACTATTACAATAACGTTGTAATTGACTTTTGCTAAAACCGTATTTCATACTCAACGGATTATTGCGAACGTCAACTAAAATTTTTACGTCGTTTTTAAGCAAACGATTTAAGTATTCTTCTAAAGAAATCCCCTCATAACCGATAGTAAACAAAATAGTTTTTTCACTTTTTGGACGGCTATTACTTACTTTTTCAAGTTGTTGAGGCGTTAAAATTTCTTTTGCTTTTACGCTGTTTATTGCCCAATATGGAAAGTTTAAATAAGTATGCTTCATCAAGGCATCTGCGTTCATTTTTCCATATTGGTCTTTAACGTACAACATTAACTTTTTATCGTCAGCTTTTAACATATTAAAATAGTTTGTTGTTTCGTTACTTGTAAAATGGCTTGTTGTTTCGCTCAACATTCCTTTACTAACCATTGCTGTTAAGTCGGCATTTGCAGAATACGAATAACAACCAAATTTATACGGAATAAAATCGTATTCAGGCTTGGCTTGATATTTGGTAAATAGGAAAAGTAATTTTTGCAGACTGATTTTATCTATCTGTCCTTCAAAAAGTTGTAATAATGCTAATATAATTTTTCGTCTATAAAACATTTGACAAAGGTACTAAAAACAACATACTATATTGTAATATTCAAAAAAAGTAGTCGTTATTTGAGATTGCAATGATAAACCTACTTAACAAACTTCAAAGTCTCCTCCAATGCAGGAACAATCAAGTCATTAAGTGGTTTCGGATACAATCCGAAGAAAATCAAAATGACAACGATGATTACAAAAACCACTTTTTCCTGTACATTAATATCTGCAAAAACTTTGGTATTTGTTTCTCCTAACATTGAGTGTTGGTATAATCTAAGCATATAAAAAGCTCCTAAAATAATACTCGTTCCTCCGAATATAGCGAACCAAATATTTTCTTGTGACAATCCGTAAAGCAGGGTAAATTCTCCGATAAAGTTGAATGTCCCGGGAAGTCCGACAGAAGCCATTACCAAAATCATAAAGACCGATGCAAACCAAACCGCTTGAGAGCGGATACCTCCCATTTCAGAGATTTTCTGCGTTCCGAAACGTCTTTCGATGATTTCGGCTACAAAGAATAATCCCACAATTACAATTCCGTGAGCTAACATCTGCAAAACTGCTCCTCTGAATCCGTCAAGAGTCAACGTATAAGTTCCTGCTGCAATCAATCCAACGTGAGCCAATGACGAATAAGCCAATAATCGCTTGATATTATCCTGTCTTAAAGCTAAAATAGACCCGTAAACTACTCCGATAATGCTCAATACGATAAAGAAGTTTTTATATTCTGCTGCAGCATCGGGTGCAATCGGAATCTGCCATCTGATAAGGCTGAAGAGTGCCATTTTAAGCATCACTCCCGATAAAAGCATCGTTCCCAAAGCCGGATTTGCCTGATAGGTATCTGACTGCCACGAATGGAAAGGTATAATCGGAATTTTGATAGCATAAGCCAAGAAGAAAGCCAAAAACACCCAAAACTGCTCCGAAGAAGTCAGTTGTAACGTATACAAATCTTCCAAAAGGAAACTTCCTGCTTTTTGGTATAAGAAGATAAAAGCCACAAGCATAAACAACGACCCTGCAAACGTATAGATAAAGAATCGAATCATTGTTTGTTTGCGAAGTTCCGCATCTCCGTTACCCCACAAGAGTCCGATGAAATAAATCGGGATTAGTGAAAGCTCCCAGAAGATATAATATAAAAATCCGTCTGCTGCCAAAAATGTTCCTGTCATTGCAAAAGCCATAAACAGAATAAGGGCATACAAGGTTTTTTTGTTTGCGAATGAATTTCCGAAAGACGAATAAATCACAAGCGGAGTTACTGCTGTGGTAAGCAATGTGAGTGCCAATGAGAGTCCGTCTGCTTTGAGGTAAAACGAAATGTTCGGGTTGCTAATCCATTGTGTCATCACATCAACCGATGTTCCCGATTGGAACTGCGATAACAAAATGCCTGTTGCCACAAAAGCAACAAGACTCACAAATAATGCAACCTGACGAGCTACTTTTTCCGATGAAAAATAGGTGATTAAAGCTCCTGCCAATAATATTACGAGTAGTATGGATACGTTCATTTTGTTATGCTAAAAATAAATAATAAACAATGGTACTAAATCCTAAAACAAATACGAAAAGGTACAATCCGACACTTCCGTTTTGTAATGCTTTTCCTTGTTCCGAAACAAGATTTGCAACTTTTCCGGTTCCGAAAACAACAGCCGAAATCACAACTTCCACAATTGATTTGAAGAAATCTCCCAACCAGTAAATCGGTTTTACGATAATTGCCGTATAAATTTCATCGACATAGAATTTGTTGTATAACACTTTTGCAAACCCTGTAATTTCTTCGTCTTTTGAAGGGATTTCCTGTTTTTTGATGTATTTGGAGTAAGCCAAGAAAATTCCGATTGCAGCTCCAATTACAGCAACACCCATTAAGATATATGCGGTTGAATCCAAGTGATGATGTTCTCTTGAACCGATAAAAATGGGTTCTAAATAGTGGTTTAACCAACTGTTGCCCGGTAAACTGATAAGACCTCCGATGGCAGCTAAAACAGCCAAAACAATCAATGGGAAAGTCATCAAACTCGGACTTTCGTGTAAGTGATGTTTTTGCTCTTCTGTCCCTCTGAATTTCCCGAAGAACGTCAGATACAACAAACGGAACATATAAAAAGCGGTCATTATCGAAGCCAATGAAGCAATTACCCACAATGCTTTATTTTCGTGGAAAGCTACTAACAAGATTTCATCTTTTGAGAAAAATCCTGCAAAAGGCGGAATACCGGAAATTGCTATTGTAGAAACCAAAAACGTAATAAACGTTACTTTCATATTTTTTCGCAATCCTCCCATATATCGCATATCCTGTTCGCCTCCCATTGCGTGGATAACCGAACCCGAACCCAAGAACAAACAAGCCTTGAAGAAAGCGTGTGTTACTACGTGGAAAACAGCAATTTCGTAAGCTCCCAATCCCAAAGCCAAGAACATCAATCCTAATTGCGATACGGTCGAATAAGCCAATACTTTTTTGATGTCGTTCTGAACTAATGCGATAAAAGCAGCAACCAAAGCAGTCAAAGCTCCGATGATGGCAATTACGTTTAACACAGCTGGAGTTAGTTCGAATACGAAATTCATTCGGGTAATCATAAAAATCCCTGCTGTTACCATCGTTGCAGCGTGAATGAGTGCCGAAACAGGTGTTGGTCCTGCCATTGCATCAGGCAACCAAGTGTAAAGTGGTAACTGTGCTGATTTTCCGGTTGCTCCGATAAACAAACAGAAAGTAGCAAAAGCCAACCAACCTAAATCAACATAATTTCCTGTTGCAATTGCTTGTTTTATGGTCAGATAATCCAACGAATTGAACAAATATCCGATGATGAAAACTCCTGCTAAAAATCCTAAATCTCCGATTCTGTTCATAATGAATGCTTTTTTGGCAGCATCGTTATAATCTTGGTTTTTATACCAGAATCCGATAAGTAGATAAGAACAAAGTCCTACACCTTCCCATCCGATGAACATAATCAAAAGGTTGCTTCCAGAAACCAGCATAATCATAAAGAACACAAACAAATTCAGATACGAAAAGAATTTATTCAAGTTTTCGTCATCGTGCATATAGCTGATTGAATAAACGTGAATAAGCGTTCCGATTCCCGTTACGAATAATAACCAAAGTAGTGAGAGTTGGTCAAGCAAAAAGCTGAATCCGATGTTAAAGTTATATACTTGAATCCAATCGAAAAAGTGAACCGTAATGCCTTCTCCCGACTGATTTACTTTGTTAAACAGTATAACCGAAACCACAAACGAAATTCCGACTGCGATGGTTCCGATAATTCCCGAAAGGGATTTGCTTAGATTTTTTCCGAAGAAAAGATTAAACAAAAAGCCGACAATTGGCGAAAGTAAGAGTATGAGTACTAAAGTTGAATCCATTTTTCTGCTTATCCTTTTAAGTTTCTTAATTCGTCAATGTCAATCGACTTCAAATTTCTGTATATCGCAACCAGAATTGCCAACCCGATAGCTACTTCGGCTGCTGCCACTGCCATCGAGAAAAATACGAAAACCTGCCCGGCTGCATCCTGATGATAGGTCGAAAAAGCTACCAAAAGCAGGTTGACCGCATTGAGCATAATTTCGATAGACATAAATACCACGATAGCATTTCGTCTGTATAAAACTCCGAATATTCCTATACAGAACAGAGCTGTAGCTAAGAAAATGTAGTTTTCGATTCCGATTTCCTGTAAAATATTTTGTAACATTATGCCTTAATTTTTTTGTCTTTTTTAGAAAGTAAAACCGCCCCAATCATTGCTGTCAGGAGCAATACGGCTGCCATTTCAAACGGAACCACATAGTCTTCCAACAACACTTTTCCCAATACTTTTATAGATTGATAATCTTCTCCGGTTACTACATATTGCTCAATCATTGGTTGTGCTTTCAAAAAAGTTGCCAATAGCACATAAGCCACCAGGCATAGTGCAATCACAGCTGCCACGACAACCAGTTTTTTCTTACGTATTTTGTGTTCGTTGAAGTTCATCATCATAATGGTAAACAGCATCAGAATCATAATCGCTCCCGAATAGACAATCAGGTGAACCATTGCCAGAAACTGAGCGTTAAACATCGCATAATGACCTGCAATCGAAAAGAAGCAGACTACCAGATAAATAGCACTGTGAATAGGGTTTCGGCTCAGCACAGTCATAAAAGCACTTGCCAGAGTAATTGCCGATAGAATGTAAAATAGTGTTGTTAACATAATCAGTTAATCATTTGCGTGTTGTTAATTGCCTGCTCCAAAGGCATAACCAGTTTATCTTTTCCGTAAATAAAATCTTCCCTGTCTGAATCAGAGAAAACCATTGTTTTGGATTTGGTCAGGTAAATTGCCTCTTTCGGGCAGGCTTCCTCACACAATCCGCAGAAAATACAGCGAAGCATATTGATTTCGTATATTTCTGCATATTTTTCTTCTCTATACAGGTGCATTTCGCTTGGTTTCCGTTCGGCTGCCTTCATCGTAATTGCCTCAGCCGGGCACGAAAGGGCACACAAGCCACAAGCCGTACAGCGTTCTCTGCCCTGATCGTCACGCATCAGCATGTGCCGACCTCTATAGACAGGGCTGAACGTTCGGGTTTGTTCAGGATATTTAATCGTTGCTTTACGCATAAACAGGTGTTTTAGCGTAACCATCATTCCTTTTATAATCTGAATGAGGTAAATCCGTTCCCAGAAGTTCATTTTTTCTCCCGAAACATCTACCTTTTTTCCCGATAATGAAATACTTTCTATTGACATCTTTTTTAGTTTAAAATTTAAAGTTTGAGGGTTTAATGTTATTCTCAAACTTTTATGTCTATTCTCTTTATTCTGTTTTCTGTTCTCTCTTTTTCTAATTCGTTGAAAGAATAACGGCTGCCGTAATCACCATATTCACCAAAGCAAGCGGAATCAGCACTTTCCAGCCCAAATCCATAATCTGGTCATAGCGGAAACGAGGTACTGTCCAGCGAACCCACATATACAAAAATATGAAAAAGAAAATCTTAATAAACAAAACCGCTATCCCGATTCCGTTGGCTACGTTTATACCCCAGTTTTCCAAAGCCCATTCCATTCCCGGATAGTTGTAGGCTCCGAAGAACATTACAGCCAGAATTGCAGAAGAGATAAACATGGCAGCATATTCGGCAAAGAGATAAAATCCCATTTTCATAGACGAATATTCGAGGTTATAACCTCCGACAAGCTCGTGTTCACCCTCAGACATATCAAAAGGAGCACGGTTGGTTTCTGCAAACGAACATACCAAGAAAATCAAAAATGCCAACGGCTGATAGAACACATTCCAGTGCATTCCCGGTTGTTGTATGGCAATTTCTTTCAGGCTTAAACTTCCCGACATCATCACAACCGAAATAATCGAAAGCCCCATTGCCAATTCATACGAAATCATTTGTGAACCTGCTCTCATAGCTCCCATAAGGGAATATTTGTTGTTGGAAGCCCAACCTCCGATGATGATTCCGTAAACTCCAACCGATAAAATTCCCAGTATAAACAGTAACGAAACATCAATATCGGTTGCCTGTAGGATTACTTCTCTGCCTCCGATGATGAGTTTGTCTCCCCACGGAATAACAGCACTGGTCATCAGGGCTATGGTCATCGAAATGGCAGGACCTAAAATAAACAGAAATCGGTTTGGGGTGTTCGGGATAAACTCTTCTTTGGCAAAAAGTTTCAATCCGTCTGCAAGAGGTTGGAGGATTCCTCCTTTTCCTGCCCGGTTTGGTCCGATACGGTCCTGCATCCAGGCAGCAATCTTGCGTTCGGCAAGTGTGGCATACATTGCCATAAGCATCGTAATGGCAAAAACGATTGCGATAATTGTGCTTTTTTCTATAATAAACGCCTTGTCTATGGTCTCCATCTCCGATTATTTTTTGTTGTTTTCAGCAAAAGGAACAGCCGTCATACTGATTTTTTTGTGGTCTTCATCTCTTCCCTGCAAGATGTGTCTGTCTGTATTCATCACCACGGTTTTCATATTTCGGGTGTAATTGTTCTGGTTGATAACACTCCATTTTTCAAACTTACGAGGCCCTTCAATCACCCAATCGTTCACGTCTTTGTGGTCGTAGCGACATTCGTTGCAGATAAATTCTTCCACTTCGTGGTATTCGTCTTTTCGGGCTGTAACTCTCTGAATTTCGTTTCCGAACATCCAAAGCGTTGTTTTTCCACAACATTTATCGCAGTTTCTGTGAGCATTAAAAGGTTTGTTGAACCATACTCTCGATTTGAAACGGAAGGTCTTGTCCGTCAAAGCTCCCACCGGACATACATCAATCATATTTCCCGAAAACTCATTGTCAATAGCCTGAGAAATATAGGTCGAAATCTGAGCGTGTTCGCCCCGGTTCAGTACTCCGTGTACACGTCCTTCGGTTAGCTGGTCGGCCACTTTTACACAACGGTAACACAAAATACAACGATTCATGTGCAATTGAATCTTATCTCCGATATTTTCAGGCTCAAAGGTTCTTTTTTGCTCTTTGAAACGGGTTTTTTGCAATCCGTGCTGGAACGAAAGATTCTGCAAATCACATTCCCCTGCCTGGTCACAAACCGGACAATCAAGCGGGTGGTTGATAAGCAAAAACTCGGTTACGGCTTTGCGGGCATTCATCGCTTTTTCGGAAGTGAGTACTTTTACTTCCATTCCGTCCATCACATTGGTTTTGCACGAAGGCATCGCTTTTGGCATCGGACGTGGGTCTGCATCACTACCTTTTGATACTTCTACCAAACAGGCACGACAATTTCCTCCCGTATTTTCGAGTTTTGAATAGTAGCACATTGCAGGAGGAACCGATTCGCCTCCTATCATTCGGGCAGCCTGTAGGATACTGGTTCCCGGTTCTACCTCTATTGTTTGTCCGTCTATTGTTACTTTCATTTTTTATTTGGTTTAAGGTTTAAGGTTTAAGGTTTCACGTTAGCGAACTTTAAACTTTAAACTTTGAACTTTAAACTATTTTTAAACCATTTGCCCTTGCAACAAATGTCTTACTTTCGACATGGGTTCATTCACAAAATGGTCTCTGTTTTTAATTTTTTCAGGGAAGCGAACGTGATATTCAAATTCTTCTCTGAAATGTCTGATAGCGGCAGCTACAGGCCAGGCAGCAGCATCTCCTAACGGACAAATCGTGTTTCCTTCAATTTGTGACTGAATGCTCCAAAGCAATTCAATATCGGCTTCGGTTCCGTGTCCGGTTTCGATACGATGTAATACTTTTTCCATCCAACCGGTTCCTTCACGACAAGGCGAACATTGTCCGCAACTTTCGTGTGCATAGAATCTCGAGAAATTCCAAGTATTTCGCACGATACAAGCCGTATCATTATATACGATAAATCCACCTGAACCCAGCATCGAACCTGTTGCAAAACCTCCGTCTGAAAGTGATTCGTAGGTCATCAAACGATCTTCTCCGTTGGCTGTTTTGAAAATCAGATGCTCCGGTAAAATAGGCACAGAAGAACCTCCGGGAATCAAGCCTTTAAGTGGTCTGTCGTTCATCATTCCACCCAGATATTCATCCGAATTCATAAATTCATCAACCGAAAGTCCGAGTTCGATTTCGTAAACGCCCGGATTTTTACAATGTCCCGAAGCAGAAATCAATTTGGTTCCGGTCGAACGCCCGATTCCGATTTTAGCATATTCATCACCTGAATTCAAAATAATCCAAGGTACGTTTGAGATGGATTCTACGTTGTTTACTACGGTTGGTTCAGCCCAAAGTCCGCTCACAGCAGGGAAAGGCGGTTTCATTCTCGGGTTTCCACGTTTTCCTTCTAAGGATTCGATAAGAGCGGTTTCTTCTCCACAGATGTAAGCTCCTGCTCCGCAATGCACATACAAGTCCAAATCAAAACCCGAACCCTGAATATTTTTACCCAACCATCCCGCAGCATAGGCTTCTTTGATGGCTTTTTCCAATATTTTGAAAACCCACATATATTCTCCACGAATGTAGATATAAGACAGGTTGGCTTCTAAGGCATAACTCGAAGCAATCATTCCCTCAATGAGTAAATGCGGGATATGCTCCATCAGGTAACGGTCTTTGAAAGTTCCCGGCTCGGATTCGTCAGCATTGCAGACCAAGTGACGTGGTTTTCCCGATTTTTTGTCGATGAAGCTCCATTTCATTCCCATCGGGAAACCTGCTCCACCACGACCTCTCATTCCTGATTTTTTAACCTCTTCGACGATTTCGTCCGGGGTCATTTTCAGAGCTTTTTCTATAGAAGCATAACCTCCGTTTTTACGATAAACCTCATAAGAACGAATGCCCTCAATTCCTGTTTTTTCAAGTAATATCTTTCTTGCCATAACTCTGAACTTAAACTAAATCAATTTTTCCTGCCCGGCAGTCATCAATCAATTGGTCGATTTTTTCTTTGGTAAGATGTTCGTGATTAAAATCGCCCAACTGCAACATCGGAGCATAGCCACAAGCTCCCAGACACTCCACTCCGTGAACAGAAAATAGTCCGTCGGGAGTTACTTCGTTTTCTTTTACACCCAATTTTTGGCAGGTATAATCCATTAAATCTTCAACTCCACGAAGCATACAGCAAGAGGTTCTGCAAAACTCAAAGGTATATTTTCCTTTGGGTTGTTGACGATACATGGTGTAGAACGTAACCACCTCATATACCTCGATTGGTTTTATTTCTAAGATTTCTGCCACTTTATCCATCAGTTCCACACTGAGCCAATGGTCGTGTGCATCCTGAACCGCATGCAAAACAGGCAGTAAAGCCGATTTCTTTTTGTCTGACGGATAATGTGAAAGCAATTCGTTGATGCGTGCCATCAACTCATCGCTCATATTTATTTCTTGTTTTATAGTTGAGATTTCCATTTCACGTTATTTTATATTTCTAAACCTCACAGGTTTTTAAAACCTGTGAGGTTTGGATTTATTTTAAGCATCCAATTCTCCTGCAATTACGTTCAGGCTTGCCATTGTCATCAGGGCATCGGAGAAAAGCGAACCTTTGATAATCTCGTTATATGCCTGATAATAAATAAAGCAAGGTCGTCTGAAATGCAGTCGGTATGGTGTTCGGCTTCCGTCTGTAATCAGGTAAAAGCCAAGCTCTCCGTTTCCTCCTTCAACCGCATGATACACTTCACCTACCGGAACGGGAACTTCTCCCATTACGATTTTAAAGTGATAAATCAGGGCTTCCATATTGTTATAAACTTCATCTTTCGGAGGCAGATAATATTCGGGAACATCTGCATGGAATCCGCCTTCTTTTGGCATTTTAGCCAAAGCCTGACGAATGATGCTCAGACTTTCCCAAAGTTCTGCATTGCGAACCCGGAAACGGTCATAGCAATCTCCGGTTTTTCCTACGGGAACTTTAAAATCAAAATCTTCATAAGACGAATAAGGTGTTGCCACTCTCACGTCATAATCAATTCCTGCTGCTCTCAGGTTAGGTCCTGTAAATCCGTATTCCATTGCTCTTTGGGCAGAAATTCCTCCTGCACCAACGGTTCTGTCCATAAAAATACGGTTTCGGTTGAGCAGGTTTTCAAATTCTGTCCAGGCAGGCGGAAATTCTTCCAGAAACAAATCGAGTTTTTTCCAGGCTGTCTCGCTCCACTCTCTTTCAAAACCTCCGATACGACCCATATTGGTAGTGAGTCGTGCTCCGCAGATTTCTTCAAATATTTCGTAAATTTTTTCTCTGTACTGGAAAACATACAAAAATCCTGACAAAGCTCCGGTATCTACTCCCAAAACCGAGTTACAGATGATGTGGTCTGCAATTCGGGCAAGCTCCATCACGATAACTCTCATATATTGCACTCGTTTGGGAATTTCGATTCCCAGTGCTTTTTCGACCGTCATCCACCAACCCATATTATTTATAGGAGAAGAACAGTAATTGAGGCGGTCTGTGAGGGTGTTGATTTGATAGAAAGGTCGGTTTTCAGCTATTTTTTCAAAAGCACGGTGAATGTAGCCTACGGTTGCCTCACCATCCATTACCCGTTCTCCGTCCATCAAAAGTACGTTTTGGAAAATTCCGTGAGTAGCAGGGTGAGACGGCCCAAGGTTGAGCACGGTATATTCTCTTTCCTCGCCTTGTTCCTGCTGGATTTTTTTTATTTTTTCGCTGAATCTCACCTCGGGGGCAGTCAGCAAATCTTCGGATATTTCGACTTTGTTACTCATTGTCTTTCCCTTAGATTATGGGGTTAGTTATTTAATTCTACCGAAGAAACGGTCGTCTTTATCGGTTCTGCCAACGTCTTCCATCGGATATTCTTTTCGCATCGGGAAAACGGTCATTTCTTCCATATTTAAAATTCGTTTGAGCTGCGGATGACCTTTAAAGATGATTCCGTAAAAGTCGTATGTTTCTCTTTCCTGCCAGTTTGCCCCGACAAAAAGCGGAACAATGGAGTTTATTTCCGGATTTTTTCCGTTAAGGAAACATTTAAAAAGGATTCTGACGTTGTCCATCCAGTTGTGCATGTGATAGACCACCGCAAAGCGTTCTCCCTCAGGAAAATCGGGATAGTGCACTCCGCAAATATCAGTAAGGAAATTAAAACGGAGCTCTGCATCTTCTTTCAAAAAACGGATTACCTCGAGATTTTTTGTCGCTTCGACATCAAAGGTGAGCATTCCGTCTCTCTCAAAACGAAAGTTGGAAACACTTGTTTCAAACTCGGTTTCCAATCTGTTTTTTATTTGTTCTGCCTCTAATGCCATTATTTGATATTATACGATTTTAACAACTTGTCATATTCTTCGGTTCCTCTACGTCTGATGTCTTCTTTTTTCACGATTTCCTGTAGTTTGAGGATTCCGTCTAAGATTTGTTCGGGTCTTGGAGGGCATCCGGGCACATATATGTCAACCGGAATAATTTTATCAATGCCCTGCAAAACGGAATAGGTGTCAAAAATTCCTCCCGAAGAAGCACAGGCACCTACGGCCATAACCCATTTTGGTTCTGCCATTTGCTCATATATTCTTCGGATTACGGGAGCGAATTTCTTGGAAATGGTTCCCATAACCATCAACATATCGGCTTGTCTTGGGGAGTAGCTCAACCGCTCAGAACCGAACCGACCCAAATCGTAGGTTGAGCCCATTGTTGCCATAAATTCGATTCCGCAGCAGGAAGTTGCAAAAGGCATTGGCCAGAGCGAATTTGCCCTTGCCAGCCCTACTACTTCACTGAGTTTGGTTGCAAAAAAGCCCGGGCCTTCGATGCCGTCCGGAGCTTGTACGGTTTTTATTTTCTGTTCCATTTTTTCTTTTCTTTTAGTCGTCTAAATCTAAGGCTCTTCGCTTCATTTCATACAACAGCCCGATTACTACAATAAACAGGAAAATTCCCATTTTCCAAAGGCCATCTGTGCCCATTTCTCTGAAATTTACGGCCCAAGGGTACATAAAAATCACTTCAATATCAAACAAAACAAACAGAATGGCGACCAAAAAATATTTTACATTAAAAGGCGAACGGGCATTTCCGATGGAGTCAATACCGCTTTCGTAGTTTTTATCTTTGAAAATTGAAGATTTTTTTGGTCCTAAAAGACCTGATATAAAGATGGTTGCAGCCACAAAACCGCCTGCAATACCCAGCTGTATCAAAATCGGAATAAAATCAATCTGTGTGGATTCCATAACAAAAATTTAACAAAAAACCATTTAGCACACAAAATTACACAGCA
>JBAYSC010000024.1:0-19566 GCA_041676345.1 Flavobacteriaceae bacterium
AGTTGTAAAAGAAATCAGATGTCATTTATGTACATAATTGCCATTTATACCTGTGTATGTCATCTGGAACAAGTACTTAATTGCGGTTATTCATTTAATTCTAAAATTTGTATTGAAATCAATCAGGAATATGTTGCAACAGGATGATGATTGAGAGAATTGTTCACTGATTTATTAATCTAAATTTTTAGCATTATGGCAAGACAGAAAGGCATAATCAAATTAAAAGGGACTATCGGGGATATTACCTTTTATAAGTCTCAGGACGGTTATTTAGCCCGTGAGAAAGGAGGAATCGAAGCAAGCAGAATTGCGAGCGACCCTGCTTTTCAGAGAACACGGGAGAACGGAGCCGAATTCGGGAGAGCGGGAAAAGCCGGAAGGCTTTTAAGAACGGCTTTACGTCCGTTATTGTTGAATTCTGCGGACAGCAGAATGGTTGGAAGACTTACCCAGCGAATGGTAAAAGTCATTCAGGCTGACCAGGTAAGTGAGAGAGGTCAACGAAATGTGATTGACGGAGAAGCAGAGTTGTTGATGGGTTTTGAATTCAATATTCGTGGGAAACTCGGAACCACTTTGTATGCTCCTTATACCACAACTATTGACCGTGTAACAGGAGAACTCGAAGTGAATTTGGCTTCGTTTGTTCCTGCGAGTATGATTGCAGCTCCGGGAGGAACTACTCACTTTAAAATTATTTCAGGTGCAGCTGAAGTAGATTTTGAGGGAGAGACTTTCGTAGTAGCAACCTCCGAAACTGCAATTTTACCTTGGAATGCGACAGCAACCGCTGTTATCAATCAGATGAATGCAGTAACTGCGAATTCTACTCATCCGTTGTTTTTGGCTTTGGGAGTTGAATTCTATCAGGAAATCAACGGAGAGATGTACCCATTAAAGAACGGAGCTTTTAACCCGTTGTCGATTGTGAAAGTTGATGGAGGTGTATAATAACTGGTTTAAAGTCTAAAAGATTATGAAACTAGTATTAACCAGAACTTATTTCCCTGAAGGAACAAATGGTAAACTCGAATGCGAGGGCAAACTCATCTGTAATACGATTGAATTGCCTTGGAAGAGAAACGAAACGAAGGTTTCCTGCATTCCTGAAGGGAAATATGAATTGAGAAAGCGATTCAGCCAAAAGTTCGATTGGCATATTGAGATTATGGATGTAAAAGACAGAAATTATATTTTGTTTCATCCTGCCAATAATGCTCTGAAAGAATTAAACGGCTGTATTGCTCCTGTAACAAAACTTTCCGGTTCCGGATTGGGTTTGATGTCCCGAAACGCTTTTGAGAAACTCAAAGCGTTGGTATATCCTAAACTGGAACAAAAGGAAAAAGTGTATTTAATTGTTCAATCTTAAAATTAAATGTTATGAATATTATAGATAGAGCTCAGGCTCCCACTCCGAAATTGTTTAAAGTGCTTCGAAATGTCGGTTTGGTATTGGCTACTGTCGGAGGTGTTTTGTTGACAGCTCCCGTAACTTTACCTGTTACCATTGTAACCATAGGAGGTTATATGACCGTTGCCGGAGGTGTACTCTCGGCAGTGAGCCAGATTACGGTAGATGATGCTAAAAGTAAGGAAGAGAAAGCTTCCGAGCCTCAGCAAAATGCAGAGTAACTCGCTTACTGTTGGTACATTGGGAGGTACATTTCTGAGTATTATTCCGAATCTTCATTCGGAAGATATTGTAAAAACGATTCTTTTGGCTTCCATCGGAGCGACTGTAAGTTTTACAGTGTCGTTACTTCTTAGATGTATCTTAAAGAAGCACTCCAAAAAATAGTTTAACTCTTGTTGTGGTGACCTTTTGAGTTAGACTAAATGAAAGCCCAAACCGAAAGGAATGGGCTTTTTTATAATTATGGATAAATAAAAAGATGATTTTAAGATTTTTAATCTTGTAATTTATGATTACAAAACACTATTGTTAGCATTTTATCGTTATATTTACTTAACCACTTTACTTTTCCTTCACGTAAGACGGTTTTTATTACAAAAAGTGGTGTTTTTAAATGACGAGTAAAATAATTGGTGTAGGTAACTACATCCCTTCACAAACTATTACCAATCTTTTTTTTGATGAACATCATTTCTTGGACGAAAGCGGATTGGCTTTAAAACAAGACAATACTACTATTGCCAGTAAACTGAAAGAAATTACAGGGATTGAAGAAAGGCGTTATGCACAAAAAGAACAGGTAACTTCCGATCTGGGTTTTCTTGCCGCAAAATCAGCAATAGAGGATTCAGGGATTGATCCTGAAACATTAGATTATATCATATTTGCCCATAATTTTGGTGATGTTCGTTTCGGGACAATTCAGTCAGATACGGTTCCGAGTCTGGCATCTCGTGTGAAGCATCTTCTGAAAATAAAAAATAATTTTTGTGTGGCTTATGATGTGCTGTTCGGTTGTCCTGGTTGGATTGAGGGAATCATACAGGCTAATGCTTTTATTAAATCGGGTATTGCTAAACGGTGTCTGGTTATAGGTGCAGAAACCCTTTCGCGTGTGGTAGACATCCACGACAGGGACAGTATGATTTATGCAGATGGAGCAGGTGCAGCGATTCTTGAAACCAGTAAAGATGAATCGGGTATAAAATCACATATATCGGCTTCGTTTACCTTTAAGGAAAAAGATTATTTGTATTTCGGAAAATCTAATAATAATGAAAGCTGTCCTGATATACGGTACATCAAAATGAACGGAAGAAAAATATATGAATTTGCTCTTTTGAATGTTCCCGGAGCAATGAAAAAATGTCTTGATGATAGTGGATATTCTATTAACCAATTAACTAAAATTATTATACATCAAGCCAATGAAAAAATGGATGAAGCTATTGTAGACCGTTTTTATCAGCTATACGATACTCCCGTTCCCAGCAATATTATGCCTATGGTTATTCATAAGCTCGGAAACAGTAGTGTGGCAACCATTCCCTCGTTACTTACTATGATTTTAAAAAATGAACTTGCTGAACATTCTATTAAAAAAGGAGATGTAGTTATGTTTGCTTCGGTTGGAGCAGGGATGAACATCAATGCCTTTGTCTATAGGTTTTAAATAAAAAATAGGGTATATGAATAGTTCATATACCCTATTTACAAACAAAAACAGGTTTTATTATTTTCTTTTAACGTTTACAGCCATTAAGCCTTTTTTTCCTCGTTCAATATCAAAAACAACTTCGTCATTTTCCTGAACATTGTCTAATAAACCTGTGGTGTGAACAAAAATATCTTCATTTGCGTTTGTTTGTGAAATAAACCCAAAACCTTTGGATTCATTAAAAAATTTTACTGTTCCTTCTTGCATTTTTTTTATTTAATTATTTAATATTTACTTTTTTATGTTGATTGCCCTATCGCCTTTGAGAGTGGACTCTTTTTTATAGCTGACCTTGTCTTGTTTATCAACAGGTTGATTTAGTTGTCCGTGATGGAAAAATACATTTTCTCCTGTTTTATCTTCCGTGATAAAACCATAGCCTTTTTCACTAAGATAAGTTACAATTCCTGTAAAGACAGTGTCTTGGTTTACGGTTGTCTTGTCTGCTGATTTTCTTGCCTTTGCCAAATCTTCATCTCTATTCTGAAGATGAGGAGGAGTTGATGTGAAATTTCCGTTGATGTCCACGTAGACAATCATATCTTCAAGGCTTTTTCCTTTGTTATTATTGGCTTTTCTATCCTCTCTTCGCAGGACTTTATCTTGCCGTCTTTTTGTTTTTTTCTTTGAATTTTCTTTTTTGGAAAAAGAATCTGCCATAGTTTATATTTTATTAGATGAATAAAGTGTTTTGTTTATTGTGTTATTACCGGTATATTGAAACCTATCAGTTTTTGAATATTATTCAGTTCTTTTTTGTCTTCGGTATCACAAAAGGAAACGGCTACACCTTTGGCTCCCGCACGTCCTGTTCTTCCGATTCTATGAACATAAGTTTCAGGAACATTTGGTAATTCATAATTTATTACGTGAGGCAATTCGTCAATATCTATTCCTCTTGCAGCAATATCAGTAGCTATAAGTACTCTTATACGGCTGTTCTTAAAATCGTCCAATGCTCTTTGTCTTGCATTTTGGGATTTATTTCCGTGAATAGCAGCTGCATAGATTCCTGTTTTTGCCAATTGTCTGACCAATTTATCAGACCCGTGTTTGGTGCGTGCAAAAACTAACGAACGATGAATGGAATGGTCTTCTAATATATTGACAAGAAGATTCAACTTTTCATTTTTTTCTACAAAATATATTGATTGCTTTACGGTTTGAGCTGTAGAGGAAACAGGAGTTACGTTGATTTCTTTAGGGCTTTTCAATATACTTTGTGCAAACTTTCTGATATTCTGAGGCATTGTAGCTGAAAAGAACAATGTCTGTTTTTTTACAGGAACTTTTGTAAGGATTTTTTTTACATCATTTACAAATCCCATATCAAGCATACGGTCAGCTTCATCAAGCACTAATATTTCAATTTGTGAAAGGTTTAAAAAGCCTTGTGTAATAAGGTCTAATAATCTTCCGGGAGTTGCAATAAGTATATCCACACCTTTATTTAGAGCAGTTACTTGTTTATTTTGAGGAACTCCTCCGAAAATTGCCAAATGATGCAAGGGTAAGAATTTACCATACATTGTAAAGTTCTCACTGATTTGTATGGCTAACTCTCTTGTGGGAGTTAATATTAATGAACGTATATTTTTATGTGAAGCAGGTTTTTCCTGCAATAACTGTAAAACAGGAATCGCAAACGAAGCGGTTTTTCCTGTTCCGGTTTGAGCACACCCAATAACATCATTCCCTTTTAGTATATGAGGAATAGTCTGAAATTGTATTTCGGTAGGTGCCGTATATCCGGCTTGATTTACCGCTTTCATCATAGGCGGTATAAGATTTAATTCTTTAAAATTCATAATTGATTTTACCGGAATACCGGTATTTTTAATGATCTCCGTATTTATTGGAGTAATGGATTACTGCTTTTTCTTTTCTCAGAAAACACATAAGTATCCAAGCTGTCTTAAACAGAGACAGTTCAACAGCTTAAGAAAAGATTTAAAAAACGGCAAAATTAATAACGATTGTTTTTTTCTCTGGGTTTGGCTTCGTTTACTACCAGTAAACGCGAATTTAATATGTAGTTATTAAGGTCGTTAATAGCGTTTTCACCTTGTTTTTGGTCAGGCATTTCTATAAAAGCAAAACCTCTTGAACGTCCTGAAAATTTATCTGTAACGATTTTAACGGATGATACTTCCCCAAAAGGAATAAATAAATCCTGTAATTGTTCTTCTGTAGTCTGAAAATCCAGATTGCCAATGAAAATGTTCATAATAATAATGATTAAGATTAGAAAATGTGGCAACTGAAAAGCAAAAACTGAGAGAGAAAAAAAAATGTTTTAGACTGTTTCAGAAAGGGCAGAAGGCAGAAGCCTGTTTGTAAATTCTTTGCAAAGATATGAAAAAATAATCGATTCACTTTAAAATTGCGTGTTTTTTTCTGATTCAGAGTAAATTAGCTTATTTAAATACAGAAAACTTTCAATCAACTGAAAACCCAAACCGAAAGGAATGGGCTTTTTTTGTTTAGGTTTCCTCAAATAAATTAAGTGTTACTTCAAGAATTATGACCTCCGAATAATGGGTATATAGTCCGTTGTATTTAGCATTGTCAATTGCTTTTTCACGTGTGTCAAAGACACCGCAAAAAATTCTGGAAGACTTCGACTTCCATACATCTGTCTGATAAAGAACAAATAGTGTCATAATAGTTGGATTTAAGTTATTTTTTACAATAGCGATACAGAATAACTCTTCGCAAATCATTGATAAGGTTGATGTTTTCGTGAAATTGTTTTTCTTTTTGCTCTAACAACCTGAGAGCTGCGACATCTTTTTTATGACTCTCAAAATCAGCTAAAATCTCTTTTGCTTTAAGGAAGAATTCTTTTTTTAATTCAGACAGACGTAAAAAAGGAATGACCGAACCAACCAAAAATGGATGCCAGAATTTGGATTTCCAAAGACTGACAGCTGTCCAGTACAGATTTTCTCTTTCTTCAGATGAAGAAAATACAATTACAAAACAATTGGCACAAGGCTCGTTAAGAGGCTTACCACTGTTTAAACCTTTGTTCAGGATAAAGAAATGTTCGCTTTTGTAAACATTTCCTTTTTTGTGGGTTTTGATGATAAAATTTGCCATAACATTCGGATTTAAAAGGTTAGTTTTCTTTTTTCCGATGTTTCGGTAGCACCTCAACACATAAACATTTTTTCAAAAGAAAAAGGGAAAAAAGAAAGCCTCTTTATCCGTGAAGGGTTTCAAAAAGCAAGTTTGTGGAGAAAAATACTACCTGTAGGGTGGAGATTTTTTTTCACACCCGCAGGGCTTGAACTTGTCTTTTTGAGAACCCGAAACGAACCTTTGGCTTCTTTTTTCTCTTTTTTTGGAAAAGTCGTTTCCTTTCTTAACCTCGTTTGTCCGCAATTTGGGGTAAACAACCCGCAGGACTAAAAAACACTTTGGGAGTGAGGGAAAAAGCAGGGGTGGTGTTCCGGGAGTGGAACAATAGCAGGGCAAATGAATGAAGCAATATAAGCAGTAATCAGCATAGGAATTGCATTGGGAATTACTGCTTGTTGCAAAATGAATGATGAGCAAGGGGATTGTGAAACGAACGGATAAGTCACTCTTGCTGAGGGATGCCGAGGATAGTGAAATGAGGTACGAATGAACTTTCCGCAGGCATAAGGCAGAGCGTTGGAAGTGGTTTTTTAGTCCTGCAACCGCTGAAATTGGGTGGAGGGGAAATTGCGGACAAATGGGCTTTTTGCGACGGGCGGTTTTTTGTATAGCCGGCAGGTGCGACGGAAAGCTATCAAAAAACTGTCCCTGAGCAAAAGCCCTAAAGAGCGTGGGCGGAGCGGCTTTTTTACATAATGTTATTATAGTGGGTTTGTCCCCGTAGCCCGAAGGGACTATAATGCCACATTATGTAAAGAAGCTTTGGGAAAGTTTTTCCGGCACAAGTCACCGCCGGAGGCACGGAGGCAGTGTACGGCTTTTTGTTTGGTGCGGCTGGAAAGCTCTTTGGGGTATGGCTTCCGGAAATTATCTTTTTTGACCATTAAATTTCTGCCATAACCCAATGGGCTTTATGAGCGTTGGGTTACAAAAAGTGTGACGGAAAAACTTTCTGTGCGGCAGGGAGGGATAGAGATTTTTTTAATACTAATTGATACTAATTGGTTGATTATTGTTAAATTAGCCCAATCTAATTTTTTGAAATGATAATGCCTCAAAATTACATATATCTAGATAATGCTTCTACCACAAAAGTTGATGATGAAGTTGTAAAGGAAATAATTCCTTTTATGTCTGAATTTTATGGTAATTCTTCGAGTTCTCATTCGTTAGGTATAAAGATCAATAAGAAAATCGTCTCTGCAAGAGAGAATGTTGCTAAATTGCTTAATGCAGAATCAAAAGAAATTATATTCACTTCCGGGGCAACCGAATCAATTAATACTATTTTAAAAGGAGTTGTTTCTTCCAATAAAACAAAACGATCACAGATTATTACGATAACTACTGAACATTCTGCTGTCCTTGATACTTGTAAGTATTTGGAAGAAGTAGGTGTTGAGGTTGTTTATATGCCTGTTTTGGAATCGGGGGTAATAGATATAAATGAACTAAAGAAGATAATTTCTGATAAAACACTTTTAGTTTCTGTAATGTTGGTCAATAATGAAACGGGGGTCATACAGCCTATAAAAGAAATTACAGAAATAGCTCATCAATTTGGAGCTTTAATGATGACAGATGCTACACAAGCTGTTGGTAAAATTTCAGTTGATGTTAAAGATTTAGATGTAGATTATCTCATTTTTTCAGGACATAAGTTTTATGCACCAAAAGGAATCGGTGGGTATTATTATAATCACAAGGCCTTAAATTTTCAGCCTTTAATACACGGAGGCGGTCAGGAAAAAGGAAAAAGAAGTGGTACATTAAATGTTCCCGGAGTTATTGGGTTAGGTAAAAGCTGTGAAATAAGTCTAAATGAAATTGAGAAGAATAAATCTTCTATAAAGAAGCTACGAGATTTATTGGAAAATGAACTATTGACCATTGAAGGAGCATTTGTCAATGGAGATAGAGAGAATAGAATCTATAATATTTTGAATATCTGCTTTCCAGACATTGAAGCTGATATATTTATCAAGATGTTGGGCAATATTTGTGTCTCAAATGGTTCTGCTTGTCATTCTGAATTAATAGAACCTTCTCACGTTCTGACAGCAATGGGATTAAGTAATAAAAATGCTTTTTCGAGCATAAGGTTCAGCCTAAGTAAATATAATTCAGAAGATGAAGTTCTCTATACCATTAAAATGGTTAAGGAAATTATTTCTCAACTAAAAACATCCAGCTATGCCTAATATTTCTACAGAAGACCTATTCAAGCTTTTATATTTTAGTCCTACTGAAGAAGAAGTTGAAAATGTGATTCAAAAATATCCTGATATTTTCAAAGATGAAAATTGGTTTCCTTTGGGTGGAAATGAAAATATGTTTGGTATAGTTAGAAACCAACAATCAAGCCCTATAGCAGCGTTAGTAGAAAAAGTAACTAATTCTATTGACGCAATTCTTACTAAAAAATGTTTAGAGAAAGGTATTCAACCTGACTCAACTGAAGCTCCACAATCAATGGAAGGTGCTATAAATGTGTTTTATCCTGATTATAAAAATTGGGATTTAAAACAGAACAGACGTAAACAATCTGAAGAAATACAAATTTTAGCAGATGGTCCACCTCGTAATACTTCGGTTATTATATATGATAATGGTGAGGGGCAACATCCTGAGAATTTTGAAGATACCTTTCTTTCTTTGGTAAGAGGGAATAAAATCAATATCCAATTTGTACAGGGTAAATATAATATGGGAGGAAGCGGAGCCTTAGTGTTTTGTGGAAAGAGAAGATTTCAACTGATAGCTTCCAAAAGATATGATAATACAGGAAACTTTGGTTTTACTTTAATTCGTCAAAGGAAGATTAGTGATTCAGGAACAAATAGAAGATCAAGTCATTTTGAGTATTTAAAAATCGACAGTCAAATCCCCAATTTTCCTATAGCAGATTTAGATTTAAAACTGTACGGAAGAAATTTTAAAACGGGAAGTATTCTAAAAATGTATTCCTACCAATTTCCTACAGGTTATTCCGGTTTTGCCCAAGACTTAAACCAAAGTCTCAATGAATTTTTATTTGAGCCCGTACTACCTGTTCTAACAGTAGATAAAAAAGAAAGGTATCCTAATAATAAAGTTTTAGAATTAGATTTATTTGGTTTAAAAAGAAGATTAGAAGAAGCTCAAAGTGATTATATAGAAACCTATTTTTCGGAGGAATATGTGGATGAATTATTTGGAAAGTCTAAAGTAACGTGTTACGTTTTTAAACCTAAAATGGAAAAACACGATGTGAAAAAGAGTAAGGAAGTTATAAGAAGTCGATTTTTTAAAAATAATATGTCTGTTATGTTTTCCATAAATGGACAAGTACACGGAAGTTATACTACTGAATTTATATCTAAGACTCTTAAATTTAATCTTCTTAAAGATTATCTTCTGATTCACGTAGATTGTACAGAAATGGATCCTGACTTTCGGGAAGAATTATTTATGGCATCTAGGGATCGTCTCAAGGATGGTCCTGAATCAAATTCTTTGCGAGATTATTTAGGTAAAAAACTGCGAAAAAGTTATCTGGACGATATAAATAGAAAGAGAAAAGAGTCTATCGGCTTAGAAAATGAAGATACTACGGAGCTTATAAAATCGTTTGCAAAAAATTTACCTAAGAACAGTGACTTATTTAAATTGTTACAAAACACTTTAAAGTTAGAAGAAAAAAAGGAAGAAAAAAAAGATAGAAAACCAACTCCACAAAAACCTAAAACAGAAGTAAAACCTTTTTTACCTCAACGTTTTCCTTCTTTATTTCAATTACACAACAAAAAAGAAGGAATTAATATTATTTCATTACCTAAGAACGGAGAAAGAATTATCAAGTTTGATACAGATGTAGAAAATGATTATTTTGACCGCTCTGAAGATGCCGGGGATTTAGAAATTAGTGTTTTACAGGTAAAAAGAAATGAAACTTCCGGAGGTACAAAACCCGGCACAAAAAAGGAAATTTCAGGAGTATTAAATATTGCTAAAAGTAGTCCAAATCAAGGCACTATAAAACTTGCAATAGAGCCTACGGAAGAATTAAATGTTGGTGATGAAATCGAAATAACAGTTTCTTTAACGGCACCAGGAGAAGTATTTGAAGAAATAATATTAGTAAAAATTACCGACAAAGAAGCTCCCAAAGAAAAAGTACCACAAGAAGATGAAAAAGAAGACTATATTGGGTTACCGAAACTTCAAAAAGTGAAACAAGAAAATTGGGATTCTTTAGAGGAAAAAGGGATTGAGATGAACCACAATACAGTGATGTATCCCATTTCAGAAGGTGACCAATTACAGGAAATATTCATTAATCTGGATAGTTCGGTTTTCTTGAACCATCGTTCTAAGTTAAAAGGAGAAGAACAAATTCTCACCGCTGAAAGAAAATATATTTCATCGGTTTATTTTCATACCTTATTTCTTTATATGATTACTAAAAGAAGAAAATATTCTATATCAATAGACAAAGAAACAGGTGCTGAAAGTGTAACAATAGACGAATACATCAGGGATGTATTCGACCATTATTACTCTGATTTTCTATTAAATTTTGGAATGGAACAATTAATGGGAGCTTTGGAAGAGTAATGAAAATTTTAGATTACATAGAAAAGATTGCCAAAGAAATTAGTCTAGATGTGCAGAGAAAAAGTGATAGCGTTATTTCGGTCTGGACAAGTCCTTTTTTGGGAATATCATTGATTATTAATTCTGATGATGATGAAAATTTATCATTCTACTATTCTCAAAGAACAACTTCTTGGGTTTACAATGGTGAAAGGACTGATTTACACGACATAATACCCATTGTTTTTGCCCTATATATTAAAAAGATTGGATTATGTAGTTTATATTTTACTGATGTTTTCAATCCTGCAACTGAAGCAGATGATGAGATATACTCAAAATACCTCATTCCTTTTCAGATTAATAATGTATTCCTAGATAAGAGCAATGAAGAATACTATAAATACATTGATCTTCTGATTTATAGCTTATTCTTTTTTGAACAAAGATTTTGGGATAATTTTCCAGGTTGTCCTTGTAAAAATTGTAGAGATAGATTAGGATATGAATTTGAATATAATTGGGAAATATCAAATGAAAAAATTGATCACGTTTTATTATCACTTAATAGTTCGGGTGAGCTTATTAATTATTGTGAAAGAACATTACCCAATTGGTTTCATTTCAGAGACTTCAAAAAGAGAATAACTATTATACAAAGCAATGATTTATACGGTTTTATATATGATTTAATTGATGAAAATAAAAATTACATTAATTCTATAAGTGGAAAACTATTTACAGGAGAAAAATTTAGTCATTACATAAGTAATACAAAACTTAGAGAAATTAAGAATGTTTTTAAAAAATTAGAAATACAAAATTTGAAAATTTCATTTTTAGAGAATAGAATTATAGGTATTGGTAAAGAATATATTATCTCTTTTAATTATGATTGTAGTATACAAAAATTTCAAATTGAAAAAGGTAAATTAAAATTAAGACACGATAAAGAATTTCAATTTTTATTTAAACCATCTAAATTAGAATGGTTAGAAAAAATTGATGACTCAAGATTTGAGGATTTGATTAAAGATTTATTAGAAAGAGAACCTGATGTAACAAGAGTAAGAAAGATTGCACATACGCGAGAACGAGATGGAGGGGTTGATTTAATTGTCGATTGGAAAGTTCCTAAAACTAAAATGTACTCTAATGATACAGAGCCTTATTATATACTTAAAATTATCGTTCAATGTAAAGCTTATAAAGAAGGTGTTAGTAAATCAAAGGTTACGGATATTAGAGACACTATTGAATACAGAAATTATGACGGTTACTTTTTAGCAGTATCAAGTTACATTAGAAAATCATTATCTGATTATTTAGATAAGTTACGAACAGAAAAGAAATTTTGGATTGAATGGTGGAGTCGAGATGAAATTGAGAAGCGACTCATCAATCATAAAGATTTAATTTTGAAATACAGTGATATTATAAAAATAAAAGAGTAGTGACTGTACATTTAAAATGTAACAATATCAAACTACGATCCAGAAAATGATATTGAATTAATCTTCATATTTCCTAAATCCAATAAAACAGGGCTTAGTACTCTAAAAAAATCAATATGTTTTATTACATCGTCATATGATGGCCAAGTAAAAGAACCTCCACTTGGATGGGCAACTTGATTTCTTTGATTCATAAAATCCTCTAAATATTTTTTTGCTTGAGAAGAAGCATTTGAAGAATCAGCCGTTTCAAAAAATGTACGTATAGATAATTGTTGTCCAATATCATTCCAGATGTTACTAATGGAAATTTTAGAAAACAAATCATTTAATATGTCTGGACGCATATTACCCTCTGTTATTGATAGGCATTGATGATTTATCGTTCTAAAATCGTCACCTATTACATTTTTAAATAGATTCTCAATAAATGTTTTTTGCATAATATCTCCATAGCCAAATTTTCTTGGAGAAGCAATAACTAATGACGTGTCCTGAACGATTGAGGTTTGGAATTTTGATGGAAGACTACTATAATTAGGATGTTTTTGTGCAAACTGAATGGCAAATTCCTCAAAAATAGTTTTGACAAAATCTTCAAAGCGTCCCCCAATATATAAAATAAAAATTCCTGGAATTTTAGCCATTCCATTTCTCGCAGTATCTACTAATGAATAAAGATCTAAAGCTTTCTCAATGAAAGGTAAAGAAGAATCAGCTGGTTGTTCAAGAGTTCGTAACTCTTCTAAGGCTCTAAGTACCGAGAAAGAGTTTCTTATATCATCCAAATCTCTATGAAAATCGTCTACAAACTGTCTCATATTAATTCAGTTAAAATTTCTTTAAATTTATCAACTCTGAATTTGATATTTTCAATAGAGTTACCCTTGGTAATTATTTTCTCATAATTATCTTCGTCACTAAGAACGTTTTGAAAATTAGTTTTTATGGTTTCCGTATCTTGAATGGTACTTTTATCTACTTCCCAATAGGCAACTATCAAAGCGTCGTAAATATTTCTAGCTTTTTGAGGTGGTGATAATATTGGATTTTTAATAGAATCATTTTCAAAGGTTTCATAAATAAATCTTACAGCTTCATTAAATTTCTGTTCCATAATTAGACCCATTGCTGCATCCAAGTTTTTATACTTTCTCATTGTACGATCTAAAATGAACTTCATAGAACCATCTAAAATCTCGTCATTATAAACTTCTTGTATTCCAAAGACACGTAAAACTAATTCACAATCCATCATACTTTTATAAATAGGATTATTTAATAAAGCTTTTTCTGCTCTTGATTTTTGTGGTTCAGTATCACTGGGATTAGGAATTCCCCATATTGTTCTAAAAATTGGATTTCTAGATAGTTTATCAAGTAGATCGTTAAATGAACCAGCGAAAATGGCATTTCTAAGTTCCTGAGCATTCAATTTTACTCCTCCTGTATTTAACCTGTCAAATAAAAGCATCCGAACATCTATTTCGTCAAACCCTTGAGACTCTGCCATCAAAATTGTTGCTGAAATTGATCGTCGCAAAAGTAATCTCTGATCTTCCGTAGATAGGTCTGAAAACCTTTGACCATTTAAATGGCTATAGTAACTTAGTTTTTTTAAACGGAATGAATTAGAAAAAAAATCTTGAATAGCTTCTAGTCGTTGTCTCCCGTCAACTACTTCATAAGAATGAAAATCTTTTTCATAAAGAAATATTGGAGGGATAGGGATATTTAAGAGAAAGGATTCTATTAATAATGATTTTTGAACCGTACTCCATCTTGATCGTCTTTGGTAATGTGGTCCTAAAACGATGGTTTTATCAATGCTTTGATTGAGATAATCAAGATTATAATCTTGATTAGTCCGAATAACACGTAATTGATTTTCTCTGTTGCTTGTTACTTGTGGATTGGCTAATTCTGAATCTTCTTCCTCCCACGAATTTATCTCCTCCTCATTCCAATCTTCATTAGTTTCAAATTCCTTTGTGTTCATAACGGTTAAATTAAAATTATGTTTATATAAAACAACTTGCACAACCCTCACCTTCAGCATCATCTAAAAGATCTATGAGATAGGGTGATTTTTTATTTTGTGCTATTCGTTGTGATTTTTTTATTTGTTGCTCTTTGATTTGAGCCATACGCTCTGGTTTTATAATATCTGAAAGACTTTCATCCTGCATCCAAGTATAACCATCTTTTTCATACTCCATTGCTTTATCAAAAAGTTCACGATGTTGTTCGTATAACCAAATCCATTCTATTTTTTGTTGGTAGAAACAAAAAAAACAACCGGAACGGCTTCGAGCATATTCTCCTTTTTGACCATTTACTTCAAATTCTACTTTTTCATAGTATTTGGGAACACCTACACCGTTATCGTTCAATATTTTGAAAATATCATCTCTTACCAGATTATCTTCATTATCTAATAAGGCGAAATCACTTTCATAGGCAAGTGGATATTCTGTTGTCTTTAGAAATTTGAAAACCACTTTATTAAATGCTTGAATGTCAATATCTAATAAATCATTCAATTTGTCTTTAACAGTATATCTCGGAGAAATAAGCTCATTAACAACTTCTTGGATTCTAGGTAATTTTTGAGCGGGTATATAATTATTATACCAAGTCAACAAATTTTCAATATTTGAATTTTTTAAAACTTTAGTGATAACGTCTTCACTCCAAATATTCTTACGAAAAGGAAAAATAGATTGGATATTTCCCTTTCTTGATATGTAACCTTCTCTGTCCTCATCGCCTCTAATACCCACATAAGAAACAACCAAATCATCTCCAACCCAATTTTCAAAAGGTTCTAACTTTAATTTTTTCGTACACCAACGTGCAGTAGAAGAAGGTAAGTAACCTCCATATAATTTTATAAAATGATCAAATGGGTCTTCGTGGCTATTTTCTGCTGCCTCAATCCTAATTACTTTCTTTCCAGTAAACGTTTCAATATTACGGATAAGGTCATAGGTTTCCCGTAATTCTTTCCCGGTATCTGTAAAATAATACTCAATATCTAAATGGGGGTATTTTTTAAATAAATAGATAGCCAAGGCACCGCTATCTTTACCTCCCGAAATACCCATAACGTGCCTTATTTTTCTCATTTTTTTAATTCCTCTTGCAATAAGTTTGTGAGTACACTTATATTAATTCTAGTATCTTTCCCTAATAGTTTTTTTAATTCTATTTCTTTTTCGGAAATTTCTTTTGTTTTTTCTTTAGGTAAACGTACTAAATTTTTCTTTAAACCATCTACAAATGAGGTAATTTCTATCTTAAAAACCTCTTCTTTTGCCTCATCGAAATCTTTTTGACTAATTTCGTTAAGATTATCCAATTCTGCAATTATATCTGTAAAAACAGTATATAATTTTGCTTCTTCCTCATCAGTTATGTTTTCTAATGTTTTGCCTAAACAAACCTGAACCAATGAATTTAACCAAGCATTCTTATCATCTAAAGGAGAATTTAGACGTTGAATAAATACTTTATGATTGGACTTTAAAAGGTGTTTTTTTATGTTTTTGAACCTATGTTGCAGTTTTAATTTATATTCTTCAAAGCTTAATTTTCCTCCAATAATTTCATCTAAAATATAATTTTCAAATCGTTCAATTAGTTCAGTATAAGACGTTCTAATTTCTTTTATTGATGACTGTAGGTCGGATATATAATGTTCTAATTTCTGCTTGTCATTTTGTAACTCTACAATACTGATATCCATTGCAGAAGGAAAATCTTCAAAAAAAGTTTTTTCAGGATCTTTCGAATTAGTGATCGCTTCTCTCAGCTTTAAAGCTTTTTTTCCTAGTCTTATAGTTTTCTTTGAAAAATCCGGGATGTCTCTATAGAACTTCAGAAAAGGTTTTATAGTCTCAACAAAACTTTGATTTGTAATAATGTCTTTTTCTGTTTGTTCAAGTATCTGTCTGTACTGATTAAACATTTTCAGTTTAACACCTTCTACATCAAAGGCTTTTATTTCATAATCTTTTGCATTCTTTGAAACTAATTCTAAATTATCAAAAGTTAGCTCCGGAACATAAATATTATCATTAAATAATGCAAAATCATTTCGTTTGATAAAAAGAAATATCGGTAACCAAAAATCAATAAATCCTTGTTTTAATTTAAAGGGCTTAACAGATAATTGTTCTACAAAATCCTGTAAATTTCTTCTACTATATTTTGAAGAGTCTAAGAAGTTTTCACCTAGTTCCCATAATCTATCAAAACTATCATCTGTTGGTCGAGCAACTGTAAAAACCCCATTTTCAATTCTATGAATTCCAGTTTGTTTAAGCAAACTTAAATAAATAGTTTTCTCCGGAGGAAAATGAGCAGAGTCAAATCCTAAATCTTCAACTTGCCAATTACCAACTAAATTTCGAAGTAAACTCTTTCTTGCTGTAGAAATTGGAGAAGAAATTTTGGTTTTATTTACCATTTCATTTCTGAAAACAGGTGTTCCTGTATAAATATCTTCATTACAAACTCTTGAAAGTTCTTTATTAAGAGCTTTTGATGAAGAAATATTTAGGACTGTACCTTTATAAAACCACTCAACATTATTCGTATTAGAATATAAATCTTCATTTATAAGTTTGTTCAATGACTTTTTATGAAATTGCTCTAATTCATTTAATTCATTTAAAGCAATTTTATCATCCAAATAATCTGCCTTTATCTTCTGAATTTTTAAGATTTCATAAACAGCATCTTGTATTTGTTTATAGTTCTGGTAATAAGCTATTAATACAGCCTCTTCACACGTTTTAGAAAATTCTACAACTTCTTCTTTTTTTATATTGTTTGAAAAGACCAAATTAATGAAACCGTCTACTTCTCCAGCGGGAATTTCATTAGTTAATTTTTCTACTAATTTAAATTCAAAAAAACGAGGTGTTCCTTTAGTATAATAAACCGACTTTGCAGCTATGTAGTTGCTATTAAAATAGTCTCCTAAATAATCTACAACATTATTAGGTCTTTCTACTAACAAAGAAGCTTCTTCCAAAGCTTTTTCAATATCTAAATCAGTGCCTTGGGCTAATACAAATCTATTGGAGTAGTTGACATATTTTAATATTCTTAATCTGACTAACTCCTCAATAATATTTTGCGTATCAGTGATACCTAAAGAAAGTTTTGCATAATGAAAAATAAAAGTTTTGTCCAATTTTCCGGAAGAGTTCCCAAAAAGATTTAACACCCCTATTGTCTTTACAATTTTGACCGCATTATTAGGATTACCTTCAAACCAACCTTCTGTTTTCTCTATAGCTGCTTTAATGTTTGTCCATTGAGAGAAATGCGGATTGTATTTAGTGGTCAAAAACGAATAGTAGTTATGAATTAAATAATCATATACACAAGCTACGTTGAAATAAGGGTTTTTTTCATTGTCATAATCAAACAAATTGTAAGGATCGTTTGAATCCAAAAAAGAAAATAAAGACCTTTCGTTTTGCCCATATTTTTGTAATGATAATGTGAGAACAGATGCTGATAAAACATCTAAGGGAAATAATTTTCTTCCTATTTCTTCAGTGAAATAGTCTCTTAAAGGAAATAATCTTGAGTCTTGTATGACTTTAAATAAAGTTCCGAAATTATCGTTACTTTTTTTGAATCCTAGTTTATTAACTCTTTTCGCCGCTAAAAAAAGAAGCTGTTCAACAGGTTCGTTAAAAGTTATTTCTTTTAATCTTCCTTTTACCTTATCCCACTCATTTTTTTGAGCTTTCGATAAATCAAAAGCATATTGATTGAAATCCTGATGTAATGTTGAAATAAACAGAATATTATTATTTTTGTCATTAACATATTCTGCTAACTCCTGTATAAAATATAATTCCTCCTCAGGATTATTTTGAGCGGCATACTCTAAAAATTTACCGAATTCATCAATTAGAATAACTAATCCTGAATTTAATTTGGAATAATAGCTGTCTATTGCCTGTACAATATTCTTCGAGCTAGCATCACCAATTTTAAAAAAATCAGCAAATACTTTTCTCAAAGAAGTATATTCACCAACAAATTTTATAAACTCAAAACCAGTAAAGGTTTTGTTTTGAAAATTATTAGAATGGTCTGTTATATCATTTTCAAGGGCTTTTAGGAAAGCAGATTTTCCTGTTCCATAAGCACCAACCAGATTATATGATCTAACTCCAATCTGAAAACCATTTACCAATTGAGAGTAAACCAGTTTAGCGTTTGGAGTTAAAATGTAGTCTATATCTCTACCATTATCTCTAACTATATTAATAGATGGAGAAAAATGATAATTGCTTCTATCTATAGTATTCATCGAGAATTTTCCATTTATCAATTTGTTCCTTGAACTGTAAAGTTCTATTACCGGCAGTTTCGCTATAAATTATGTTAGTGTGTTTACTAGTTATATTTATAAGATGCCTATACAATTCTTCTGCATTAAGAGCAAAAATATTCCCCGGAGAATTAAAACCTGTTAATAATTGTTGAAAGCTAATGGTTTTATCTTCATAATTATCAAGTATTGCATATAGAATAATTTCACTAGGCAGATTATCTCGTTTTTCATTTCCGATTCTATACCAATCTTCTGTCTTATCATCAATGCCGATTTTCTTGTATTGATGAATCAATTCTAAATCCAAAAAAATATTAGAAAAAACATCTTCTATGTCTACTTTTGTTTTTCTTTCAGGAGAGGCATAATTTCTAAAAAAGACATTGATATCTGTAGTTATAGTTTTTTCATTATAGTTAACAGACGTATCTTCATTACATTTTCGCTTTAGGAAAGAATGAAGATGCTCTTTAGTAAAGTCAATTCTTTCCTTACGAAATTCAGTAAACAATAATGAATATAAGGAAGCTTTGTTTTTCTTCACAAGATTATAATGTAAAAGCCAAAGAGTTCCAATATCTTCTATGTATGGGTCGTAACCATTATCCGAAAAAATATGATTACCTAATTCTGTAGTGGTGTCATCTTTTTCATCAATGATACTAAATGCTTTACACCAGTATCGTATGGAATTCACCATATTTTTTCCTACTCCCAAATCAATTACAGCTTCATCATCACTAAAAGATCTATTATTACGAACAAAATCATAGCCTTTCTTTAACCAGAATTGTTTACAAGAAAACGATTCATGCCCTGAAAATTGTAATTTGTTATTTATGCTTGTTGTAGACATCAATTGATAATATCTTTTTAATTTAAAAATACAAAG
>JBAYSC010000025.1:0-19272 GCA_041676345.1 Flavobacteriaceae bacterium
AGATTATAAATCTCCTGAGTTTCCTTCATCATTTTTTCAAAATTGATATTGAGGTCAATGAGTTTTCCGGTATGAATATCAAACACCCAACCGTGAACCCTTACGCCTCTTTCGTAATAGGCTTTTTGGACTACAGCGGTTTTAATTACGTTTAAACATTGCTCCTGAACGTTGAATTCCACTAATTTTTTATAGCGGTCTTCCTCGTTTTCAATCGTGTTCAACTCGTTTTTATGCATCCGATAGACATCTCTCACGTTTCTGAGCCACGGATTCAGAATGCCTGCATCCTGAGGTTCCATAGCTGCTTTCACACCTCCGCAACCGTAATGACCACAAACTATGATTTGTTCCACATTCAGAGCTGCCACCGCATAGTTGATAACCGACATCACATTCATATCAATACTGATGACCATATTGGCAATATTTCGGTGAACGAAAACTTCTCCGGGACAGGCTCCCATAAGCTCTTCTGCCGTTACACGGGAATCTGAACAACCGATGTAAAGTATTTTCGGGTCTTGCCCTGAGGCTAATTTTTTAAAATAATCGGGTTGTTGATGGAGTCTTTCGTTTATCCAGTTTTGGTTGTTTTCAAAAATTTTATCGAGGTTCATAGTTAATATTTTATTTTTTCTTCTTTGATAATCAGTAAAGGTCGGTCTATGGTATAAGCTAATTTTTTGGATAAACTCGTGCTGAAAATTCGCTCAAAAAAGTTTTGATTTCGCTTAACCACAGCCAAAAAACTGATATTGAAATCGTGAATAAAGCTTGATATATGCTCTTCCAGCGAATCCCCTGAACCTTCTATGAGAATAAATTTAAGCCGTTCTGAATGAAATTCTCTATCCCACTCTTTGGCTGTTTCTTCTACGGGTTCATATTTCACATCCTGAATCACATGAAGGCATCGCACCTGTGCATCAAAATGTTCGGCAATTTTCAGTATTTCAATCAAAGGCTGTTTATCTGCATCTCTAAAAAGAGTGGTAAACCCGATTCGGGTAATTCCGCTAAATCTTGCCTGATCAGGCACACTCAAAATCGGGATATCTATTGATTTAATCGTATTTACCGTATTGGAACCAAAGAATTTTTTCCCAAATCCGGAAGCTCCGGTTGTCCCCATTACGACCAAATCGATATTTTCTTTGGAAATGGCTTCCATAATGTTTATAATCAGGTCGCCTTCCTGAAAGTCAAACGAAAGTTTTACGTCTGAGAGTCCTTCGTCTGCTGCTATTTTGCGGAGTTCTGCTGCTTCGTTTTTGAAATCCTCAAAGCTGGTAAGCTCCACATTATCAAAAACTTGCTGAATCACTTCGGTACTTTCTATTCCAAGCCCGGTTACAATAGGTATAGAATAGGTATGCAAAACGTGTAGGTCTGCCCCAAGGGTTTTGGCTAAATGAAGTGCATACACAAAAGCGTTATCAGCTGTTTTGGAAAAATCGGTTGGAAATAATATGTTTTTCATAATCGTGTAGTTTAATTAGGCTAAAGGTACAAAAAAGATGGTATTTGAAAAGGTTTTTTGTCAGATAAATTTTAACATGGAACCTGCTGCATAAAAATATCGTATTTTTGCTTTAAATCTAATATTCAAAAATGCTAAATCAGGAAACTATCGTAGCTCTGGCTACTCCTTCGGGAGCAGGTGCGGTGGCTATCATACGAATTTCAGGGAATAATGCTATTTCGATAGCTAACGAGGTTTTTCGTTCGGTCAGGAACAAAGATTTGACCAAACAAAAAACCCATACCATTCATTTGGGGCACATTGTTGACCCTTCGACAAGCTCAGGGCAAGCTAAAACATTAGACCAGGTGTTGGTTTCGGTTTTCAAAAATCCGAATTCTTATACAGGCGAAGACGTAGTGGAAATTTCGTGTCACGGTTCGGTTTTTATCCAACAGCAGATTATTCAGTTGTTGCTCCGTAAAGGTTGTAGAATGGCGACAGCAGGAGAGTTTACTTTACGTTCTTTTCTGAACGGAAAAATGGATTTATCCCAAGCGGAAGCAGTTGCTGATTTGATAAATTCGGATAACGAAGCCTCACACCAAATCGCAATGCAACAAATGCGTGGAGGATTCTCTAACGAAATTGCAAAACTTCGGGAGGAATTGTTGAATTTCGCTTCGCTTATCGAATTGGAATTGGACTTTTCGGAGGAAGATGTCGAATTTGCAGACCGAACGCAATTCAAAGAACTATTAAACCGAATTGAATTCGTACTTAAACGCCTGATTGACAGCTTTGCAGTTGGAAATGTCATCAAAAACGGAATTCCCGTAGCGATTGTAGGAGAACCCAATGTCGGAAAATCAACACTTTTAAATGCTCTTCTGAACGAAGAAAGAGCCATTGTTTCGGATATTGCCGGAACGACAAGAGATACCATCGAAGACGAGTTGGTAATTGACGGAATCGGTTTTCGTTTTATTGATACAGCAGGAATTCGTGACACTAAAGATGTAGTCGAGAGCATCGGAATCCAAAAAACTTTTGAGAAGATCGAGCAAGCACAAGTTGTTTTGTTTTTGTTTGATGGTTTAAAGTTTAAAGTTCAAAGTTCGGAATACATAACCGAAATTGAGAAAATTAAAAACAAATACCCACAAAAACCACTTGTTATAATTATCAACAAAGTTGATTTATTGTCTGAAAATGAACTTAATACGATAACATCTCAACTGACAACTGATAACTGTCAACTGTTAACTATTTCCGCTAAACAAAACATCGGTATCGAAGAACTGAAAAACACGCTTTTATCTTTTGTAAATACAGGAGCTTTACGAAACAACGAAACCATCGTAACCAACACCCGTCATTATGATAGCTTACTGAAAGCCTTAGAAGAAATCCAAAAAGTGCGCTTCGGATTAGAAAGTGGCTTGTCGGCTGATTTGATGGCTATTGATATTCGTCAGGCTCTGTATTATTTCGGAGAAATTACAGGTCAAGTAACTAATGATGAGCTACTTGGGAATATTTTTGCGAATTTTTGTATTGGGAAATAATACACCCTTCCGGGTATAATTTTATTCAAATCAAATATTTTATACCCGATAAGGTATAATTTCAGAAAAATATTTATATTTGTACCCTAAAGGGTATAAAAATGAATACTTCAATAGCCGATTTCGTAAAAGAAAAAAGAAAACAACTGAACCTGACACAACCTGAATTGGCAGAACGTGCAGGTGTTGGGCTTCGTTTTGTTCGTGAATTGGAGCAAGGTAAACAATCGGTTCGTTTGGATAAAGTAAACCAAGTATTAGCGTTGTTTGGTAGCCAGATTGGTGTGATTAAAAAAATTGAAGAATGAGACAAGCACAAGTGTTTTACAAAAATAGTTTAGCAGGAATTATTACTGAAAATGCTGATGGTTATAGCTTTCAATATGATAAAAAGTATTTGGAAAGTGAAAATTCAAAACCTGTAAGCCTTACTTTGCCCTTGCAAAAACAATCTTACGAAAGTAAAATTTTGTTTCCTTTTTTTGACGGACTCATTCCCGAAGGTTGGCTATTGAATATTGCTGTGAGCAACTGGAAAATCAATCCAAGAGACCGATTTGGTTTGTTGCTTAGGTTGTGTAAAGATTGTATTGGTTGTGTTTCTGTCTTACCCATAGAAAATTAACGATGAAAAAGTGTTTGTATTGTTATCAGCAACTCAATGAAAATGAAACAGATTTTCATTCGCCTTGTGCCAAAAAAATGTTTGGTACAACCACACCGCCTATCATAGATTTTGACTTAAAACAGTTAGAAGAATTAGCCAAACAAATCATCATCAAAAGCGTTGCAGTTACAGGAGTTCAGCCAAAATTATCATTGGATTTAGAAAAACAAAAAGGCGAACCTGCAAGATTAACCCTTGTAGGCTTAAATGGCGATTACATTTTAAAACCATCATCAAAAGAATATGCAGAATTGCCTGAAAACGAAGACTTGACAATGCATTTGGCAGAATTGGTAAAAATAAGAACAGCCAAACATTCACTCATTCGGTTACATTCAGGCGAATTGGCTTACTTGACCAAACGCTTTGATAGAAGTAAGGGGAAGAAAATTGCGGTAGAAGATTTTTGCCAGTTAAGTGAAAACTTGACCGAACATAAATATAGAGGTTCGATTGAAAAGGTTGGGAAATTAACCTATCAAAACACAACAAACAAAGGTTTTGAAGTACAGCGTTTGTTTGAATTGGTTTTATTCAGTTACTTGACCGGAAATGCTGATATGCACCTGAAAAATTTTTCTTTGGCAGAAAACAATCTGGGAGAATACGAATTATCTCCTGCCTATGATTTATTAAGTACGACATTAGTGATTCCAGATGATAAAGAAGAATCTGCACTGACCGTCAATGGCAAAAAAAGTAATTTGAAAAGAACCGATTTTGACACTTTAGCTATTTCATTGAAAATAAATGAAAAGTCATTACAGGCAATCTATAAACGTTTCTATAAAATTTCACCCAAATGGATTGCTTTTATTCAGCAAAGTTTTTTGTCTAAAGAAATGCAGGAAAACTACATCAATTTACTCAATTTTAAGCACACGAAATTATTCTCTTAACGACTCCATGTATTTAAACTATCTTTGTAACCGGTTATTATTTTTAGCTCACTAAATGAACATATCATTTTTCATTGCCAACAGGCTCACCTCACTTTCCAAAAAACAAAGCGGAATATCAAAACCCATACTCACTATTGCGGTGATTGCGGTGGCTTTGGGAATGATTATGATGCTCATTTCGGTGGCAGTCGGGATTGGGTTTAGGGAAAAAATCAGAGAGAAAATCACAGCTTTCAACGGGCATGTCATTATTTCGAATTACGACAACAACCAATCGGAAGTGAGCCTTATTCCGATAGAAAAAAATCAGGAGTTTTATCCGGAATTTACTTCGGTTAAAGGAATAAACCACATTCAGGCGGTGGCTACAAAAGCGGGAATCATCAGAACCGAAACGGCTTTTGAAGGCATTATCCTCAAAGGAATCGGGACAGATTTTAACTGGTCGGCTTTTGAAGAATTTCTCCTGCAAGGCAGAAAACCAAACCTAAACGAAGAAAGAGAAAACGACGAAATCCTGATTTCGGAATACTTGGCAAAACGGATGCAATTCGCCTTGGGTGATAAGTTTACCGCCCATTTTATGAAAGACGACCCGAATGCCAGACCCAATCTCAGACAATTTACGATTGTCGGGATTTACAACTCGGGCTTTCAGGAATTTGATGCTCAATATATTTTGGGCGACATCAGGCACATTCAACGAATGAACCGTTGGAGTACAGACCAAGTGGGAAATTTTGAGGTTTTTATTTCAGATTTCACTCAGATTGAAGCCAAAAGTTACGAAATTCACTCACAAACCCCTCCTACTCTCGATACGAAAAACATAGTCGAAAAATACGATTCCATTTTCCATTGGCTCCAAATTACCGATTCTAATATTTATCTGATTATCGGGTTGATGTTGCTGGTGGGAATCATCAACATAGCCGTAGCTCTACTGGTTTTGATTCTGGAACGAACTCAGATGATTGGTATCTTAAAAGCTTTGGGAGCCGACAACTGGACAATTCGTAAAATCTTCTTACACAATGCTTTTCACCTGATTCTCAGAGGACTTTTCTTCGGAAACCTTATCGGAATCGGGTTGTTGCTTTTGCAAAAATACTTCGGAATCATTCGGTTGAATCCGGAGAGTTATTATGTTACTCAAGCTCCGGTTTACCTGAACTGGGATTATATTTTGGCTCTGAATTTCGGAACGGTCATCGTTAGCCTTGTCGTATTGCTGATCCCGTCTTATATCATTACCAATATTTCTCCTGTAAAAGCTATTCGATTCGAATAAAATTTATTCTATCGTATAAGTAATTCGGTCAACTTCCGAGAGTCTGAAATAGCCCAAAGCATAGTTATCAGGATTGGTTTGGTTGACCAAATTTCCTCTTACCGTGCCCACCGGAATCGGGAAAGGGCCTGCAGAATCCGAAGAATTAAACAACACTTTCATATAGTTGTAATATCTTGATGAGATGCCATAGAGTTTTATCTCAATTTCGTCTCCTGCCTTTATTTCATCCGATAAAAAGATACCGTACAGCATATTTCCCTGAAAGAAATTGTCGTTGAAAATTCCGTATTGAGGATAGAGAAAGTCAACCGAATCAAAACTATCCAAATAATAATTTTCCTGTTCGCCATTATCCTGAAAAAAGTATTTGATTTCGATAAAATCATCCGAAAAACCAATGTCGTTATTTTGTTCTATATATTGAATTTCAGGCACTTCATAGAGTTTTTCGGTAGCGGTATAAACCTCTCCGTTTACCGAAATCATAAGCTCATAACTCTTCCCGATTTCGGGCACAAAATCATAACAGAAATAATTTCCGGGGCTTTCTTCTATAAAATCAAATACCGCTCCGTCCTGACTTGCTACCGTAATCAGGGCATCAGAAACGGTTGGCACTTGTTGGTCATAATAACCTGCTGTGGTCGTAAGTCGTATTTTTTGAACACTTCCGTCATCACCTTTTTGCCAGTTGATGGAGGCTTCCACCACCAAACGAGGCTCAGCCGAATCCAAATCAACCTGAACCACCTCTTCGCAAGAAAAGAGCATCAAACTTAAAATTCCGAATATATAATAAACTTTTTTCATGATTTTTAGAATTTAAAATTATAAGTAACACTTGGTATGATTCCGAAAATGGATAACCTCACAGCTTCGTTGATTCCGGTATCTTCGTTTTGACGGAAGGTTATTTGGGCTGCATTTTTTCGGTCATAGACGTTATAGATACTGAAATTCCATTCGCCTTGCCAACCCTTTCTCTTGTCGGGTTTCGGAATATAAGTAGCCGAAATATCTAAGTGATGATAAGCAGGTAAATTATATTCGTTCCGCAAACTATAGTTCGGAACGTTGGTTCCCTGATATTCATAATATCCGTTCGGATACGTAACCGGTCTGCCCGACTGCAAAGTGAAAATCGCTCCAAATGACCATTTTTTGGTGAGTTCATACGAAGTCGTAACCGATAAATTGTGCAGTTTGTCATACGGAGTTTTATACCAATTTCCTTGGTTAATCCCGATTTCATTGGGAGTTCTGCCCGGAGTTTGCTGTTCTGACCTTGACAAAGTATAAGACACCCAACCCGTAAGTTTTCCTGAATTTTTTCGTACTAAAAGTTCAAAACCATACGCTCTTGATTTTCCGTTAAGGATTACCTGTTCGATAGCATCATTGGCAATCAAATCGGCTCCGTCTATGTAATCGATTCGGTTTTTTACATCTTTATAAAACACTTCGGTTTCCAAAACATAATCGCCTCCTTTAATGTTTTTGAAATATCCTAAAGCATACTGATTGAGCAATTGTGGTTTGATATACGTCCCGCTCGGAGTCCAGACATCAAGCGGAGTAGCAGAAGCTGTATTGGACAACAAATGTAAATATTGAGCCATTCGGTTGTAGCTGGCTTTGATAGATTGCGAATCGTCAAGCGTATATGAAATCCCGAAACGAGGTTCTAAATTATTGAAGCTAACAATGGTTTTATTAGAGCCATAATATTCATTGCCTATGGGTGTAGCTTCCTCATAAATATGCAATTCAGGATTATACAAAACCGGATTGTTGTCCTGATAGAGGTTTACCGTTTCAGCTCCCAGGCGGTAAAATAAACTGTATCGAAGTCCGTAATTGATAGCGAATTTTTCAGACAGGTTTTGCTCTGCTTCTACGTAAAAAGAAGGTTCAAAAGCATATTTTTTCTCCAATTGTCTGAAATTGATTCCCGAATCTTCTCCGCTTGGTCGGAGTGTTCCCGGATTGAAGTCATAATAAATCATATTCGTTCCGTAACTTAGCTTCAAATCATTTGAGAGATAATGTTTTAAATCATACTTAAAATTATAGTTTTTGATGCCTGAATCCCATTTGAAACCAACGAAATCCAACGTAAGTCCGTAATAGTAATCGCTATAAATCAATGACATATTCGAAAACAAATCATCGGAGAAAATGTGATTCCATCTCAGGTTAAAAAGTGAATTTCCGAACTGGTTGGTCAAAGCATTTTTTACGTCAAAAACATCTCTCCCAAAATAACCCGACAAATACAAACTGTTGTTATCGTTGGCTTTATAACTGATTTTCGTATTCAAATCATAAAAATAAGCCGAATTTTCGTTGTCTGTAAACTTCAAAAACAAATGAGCATAAGAGCTTCTTCCTGCTACCAAAAACGAAAGTTTATCCTTAATAATTGGTCCTTCGAGCATCAATCGACTGGAAATAAGCCCGATTCCGCCTGTTCCGTGAAATTCCTTACTGTTTCCTTCTTTCTGATAAATATCCAAAACCGAAGAAACCCTACCTCCGTATCGAGCGGGAATTCCGCCTTTATACAACTTCAAATCTTTAATCGCATCCGAATTAAAAACCGAGAAAAACCCGAAAAGGTGAGAGGAACTATACATGGTGGCTTCATCAAGCAAAATCAAATTCTGGTCTGCTGCTCCTCCCCTGACGTTAAAACCTGAGGTTCCTTCACCTGCATTGGTTACTCCGGGAAGTTGTAAAATAGATTTCAAAACATCTACTTCACCCAAAACCACAGGCATTTTTTTAATTTCTGAAACCGAAAGCCGGTTGACACTCATTTCCGGTTTTCTGATATTGACCAAATTAGAACTTCCGGTAATCTCGACAGCTTCCAGCTCCACACTCGAAGCATTCATGGCAATGTTTTTACGAATGTTTTCCGTCACAGTAATCTGCTCAGAATAATTCACATAACCCATATAAGACAACTCAAAAGTATAAGTACCTTCGGGCAACGAAACCGAATAAAAACCATATTGGTTGGTTGTCGTATTGATTTTCGCCTCAGGAATACTAAGGGTAACTCCTATCAAAGTCTCATTGCTCTGACCATCGGTTATGGTTCCGCTTAGGGTGTATCGGGTTTGAGCCAAACCGCTCGAAAAACTCAGTAAACACACAAAAAAAACAGCTCTAAAAATATAATTCATTGGGGATGATTTTTAAAAAACAATAAGACTATTTTAAAGAAATTAATTTAATATTTTATAAACTTTATAACCTCTCTATCTACTAATTTATTCTTTGCATTATAAGTCAATACAACTCTTTTCCTTTTTTTGTTTTTAATTACTATATACTCACGTAACTCTCCTTTATCATTATAAAGATTAATTCGTTCATCCATAGAATTTAGCTCATAAAATGTTTCTTCTTGAAGAATCCCTTCTATATTATATTCAGAAATATAGTTAGGTTTTCCTTCTGTAAACTTCCCTTCTATACGAACATTTCCATTTTGATAAAAATCCCTTATTATTCCATCAGCAATATCATTACAATAAAGGTATATTGATTCTTGGTTATCTAATGCTCTCGTTGTAGCAAAAGATATTCTGGGCAGAATTAATGTATCATTTTGAATTTCTGATTCATTAAAAACATAGAAAGAATACCATCCGTTATTTCTTTCCACAGAGACAACAAAAACGTTGAACATCAATTCTATTTTTTCAGGAAAATATACTTGAGTACACTCATCAAAAACGATTATTTCTCTTGATTGAATGTCTATATCGGAAGATTCTTGAGCATACAAAAAAGAAAATTGTAATAAAAAAATTGATACTAATAAGTACTTCATTTTATAGGTTGATATAAAAACAATAATAAGACGAATGGTTTAAAAATTAGTTACACAAAACATAATTTTTCTTAAGCTTTATAACAATTTTATAACAAGAGGGCTATCATCAAGCTACAACATGAGCTTTTCGAATTTGCTTGATTCTTTTTAACAAACGAAAGTACTGTTTTTTTATTGCTCTATGTTAATCAATAAAAAGTAAAACCGATTCATTGAGATAACTTTACGAAAAAACTATACTTTTGTAGCATTATTTTAAATTCAAAAATGAAAACCCATATCAGACTTCAGGAGTATCAGGTATTGTTATACCGCTTGCTTTTGGTTTACTTATTTTATTTTCTCTCAAGGTTACTTTTTACCTTTTTCAACTGGAAATTACTCGAAATTGATTCCTTTTGGGAATTGCTCAGACTTTCGTTTTACGGACTTCCGTTTGATACCACAGCCATTATCTATTCCAACGGACTTTTCATGCTGTTGTCGATATTACCGCTTTATGTGAATACCCGAAAAGGATATCAAACGTTTCTTTTTTACTTGTATTTCATAACCAACCTCATCACCATTTCGTTCAATTTTGTTGACTTTATTTATTATAAATTTACGTTTGGCAGAAGTTCTATCAACATTTTGGAGAGCATCGAAAATGAGCAAAACAAAACTACTCTGGGTGTTAACTTTTTGGTGAATTACTGGTATGTTTTCGTATTGTTTTTTGCTATGGCATGGCTCTGGATTTACCTCTACAAAAGAGTTAGAGTAGAATATATAAAAGGGCAACAACCCATCAAATACTCCATAAGTTCTATTCTCGGAATTCTATTAATTGGAATTGCCGGAGTTGGTGGCGCTCGAGGTGGCGATTTCAAAAAAACGACTCGACCAATCAACTTGGTCGATGCCAACAAACACGTGAAAAAAGCGGTTCATGCAGATATAGTGCTCAATACGCCTTTCTGTATTATGAGAACTATCGGGAAAACGAGTTTCAAAAAAATGGATTTGGTTTCAGAAGATGTGATTCAGGAGCAAGTAAAACCCATAAAACACTATTCCGAAAATCCTAAATCAAGACCGAATGTGGTTTTGTTTATTATGGAAAGTTTCGGTCGTGAATACATCGGAGCATTCAACAAAAACAGCCCGATTGAGAATTACGAAAGTTTTACTCCTTTTTTGGATTCATTAGCTCAGCATAGTTTTATCTTTACGAATGCGTATGCCAACGGTTACAAATCCATCCACGGAATGTCATCGGTTTTGGCTGGGATTCCTTCGTTTAAAGATGCTTTTACCTCTTCGCCTTATCCGAATCAGGACATAGAATCGCTGATTTCGATACTGAAAAATGAAGGCTACGACACTTCGTTTTTCCACGGAGCTCCGAATGGGTCAATGGGCTTTTCAGGATTTGCTCAAATTTTAGGGTTTGACCATTATTACGGAAAAACAGAATACAATAACGATGCAGATTTTGACGGAACCTGGGCAATTTGGGATGAACCTTTCTTTAAGTATATGGGTCGGGTTTTGGATGAAAAAAACGAACCTTTTTTAGCAGCTCACTTTACGACTTCTTCACACGAACCTTATAATGTACCAAGCCAATATGAAGGGAAATTCCCAAAAGGTTATGTGCCGATTCACCAATGTATCGGGTATAGCGACCATGCTTTGCGGGAATTTTTCAACCAAATCAAAAAATCAGATTGGTATGACAATACGATTTTCATCATCACGGCAGACCATTGCAATCAGGTTCATTATGATTATTACACCAAAATCCTGAACAAAAGAGCCGTTCCGATTTTGATTTTCACACCTGACGGAAAACGAATAGGCGAAAATCACGACTTTGCCCAACACATTGATATTTATCCTACTTTGATGGATATGATGGGCTATGACAAGCCTTTCCGCAGTTGGGGACGAAGCCTTTTCAGCGAAAAAGAAGAACCTTTTTTAATAAGTTATGCCAATAATAATTACTTTTTTGGAAAAGGAAACTATATTTGTGCCTTTGACGGAAAAAAGGCAGTCGGATTTTATGACAAAAGCGATGTCGGATTAGAAAAGAATCTCATCAGCCAAAAAAACCGGGAAATGGAAGATTTGGAACTGGCCTGTAAAGCCTTTGTTCAGGACTATTTCAACCGAATTATTGACAAACGATTAACCACTAAAAACTGAAAGTTATGAAAAAAATCATCATCGGATTGCTGAGTGCTGTTGTGCTTTATTTTGTAGGGGCTTATGTCTATAAAATGCACTTCAACAACAATTTGGATATTATCACCGAAGGAAAAGTCTATAAAACAGCTGCTATTCCGCCTGACGAAATCGAAGCGTTTTGCGACAAATACAAAATCAAAACCATTATTGATTTGAGAAAACCGGGCACTAACGACACCATTCTGAACCCGGAAAGAGGCGAAGATATCTCAGCCGAAAAATTAGCTGTCGAAAAAATTGACGGAGTAACCTACATCAACATCCCGACTCCTCAGGTGCCGAGTGATGAAACGGTTGAAAAATTTCTGGAAGTGATGGACAATCCTGATGTGTATCCGGTTGTGATTCACTGCACCCACGGAACCGGAAGAGCCAAATTGTTTGCTGCTATTTACCGTATTGAATATGAAGATTTCTCCAACGAAGAAGCCCGTATGCAGACAAGAGGATTGGTAAAATTCAGCTCTTTTGACCACGGAACTCCAAAAGGGGAATACCTGAAAGCATACGTAAAAAGAAGACCTTAAAAATGATTACCGAGGTTGTTATAGCAGAATTGCAAAAGATTGTAGGTAGTTCTTTTGTTTTCACAGACCAAGAAACCTTATTAAACTATTCTCACGACCAAACCGAAGACCTTTCGTTTCCGCCTCAGGTTGTGGTAAAGCCTGAGTCTGCTCAGGAAATTTCAGAAATCCTGAAATTGGCAAATGAGCATAAAATTCCCGTAACTCCCATTGGTGCCCAAACCGGTCTTAGCGGAGGTGCTTTATCTGTTTTCGGAGGCATTGGACTTTCGCTGGAGCGACTAAACAAAATCATCGAAATTGACGAAAAAAACCTGCAAGTAACCACAGAACCTGCCGTAATTACTCAGGTGTTACAAGAAGCCGTTCTGGAAAAAGGACTCTTCTACCCTGTTGATCCAAGCAGTCGTGGCAGTTGTTTTATCGGAGGCAACGTAGCCGAAAATTCAGGCGGAGCAAGAGCTGTAAAATACGGAGTTACAAAAGATTATGTTTTGAATCTTGAAGTAGTGCTCCCAAACGGAGAAATCATCTGGACAGGAGCCAATACGCTAAAAAATTCAACAGGTTATAACCTCACTCAGCTGCTTGTAGGTAGCGAAGGAACGCTTGGAATCATCACCAAAATCGTATTGAAACTCCTTCCTGAAAACAAATACAACGTCTTGATGCTGGTTCCGTTTTTTCAGGCGGAGCAAGCTTGTGAAGCCGTTTCAGAAATCTTTAGAGCCGGAATCACTCCGAGTGCTTTGGAGTTTATGGAACGTGATGCTATCGACTGGACGATGAAATTTGTTGATGTTTCTCTGAATATAAAACCCGAAGTTCAGGCTCATTTGCTTATCGAAGTCGATGGAAACAACCCGGATATTCTGTTTGAAGAAGCCGAAAAAATCGTTCAGGTATTAGAAAAATTCAACACAGACGAAATTCTTTTTGCTGATACCGAAGAACAGAAAAATATGCTGTGGAAACTCCGTAGAGCTGTAGGCGAAGCTGTAAAAAGCAATTCGGTTTATAAAGAAGAAGACACCGTTGTCCCGAGATATGAACTTCCGAAATTGCTTCAAGGAGTGAAGTCTATCGGGAAAAAATACGGATTTCAATCAATTTGTTACGGTCATGCAGGAGACGGAAATTTGCATATCAATATCGTAAAAGGCACTATGTCTGACCAGAATTGGAGAACCGAAGTTCCTAAAGGAATCCGAGAGGTTTTCGAACTCACCGTATCACTAAAAGGAACCCTTTCTGGAGAACACGGAATCGGGTTTGTGCAAAGAGATTATATGGATATCGCCTTCAACCAAACCCAACTCGATTTGATGAAAGGCATAAAAAAACTGTTTGACCCCAATAATATTCTGAATCCCGGGAAAATTTTTCCGTAAATTTGTTGTAATTTAAAATTACTTACAACACATTATTTTGGGTAAAAAATCAAGATCGGTTAAGGCTAAAGTCATTACAGGATATATACTGTTGTTTCTTGTCGGAGTAAGTTCGATGGCTTTTTTGTATAACGAAATCCTCAAAGCCAATCAGCCTAAAGAACACATCAGGGTTCAAAACCAGCTTCTTATCGGGTTGAGCGATGCTTTGGCTACCCTTTACGAAGCGGAAACTTCGGGCAGAAACTCAGATCTTATTGCTACTACCACAGGTTTTTCCTACTACAACCGAATGATTGACAGCACCATTCACAAAATGCAGCAACTCAAAGGGTTTCACAGTGAAAATCACGACATCCGGCTGGATTCTATCGCACTGTTACTGGCTCAAAAAAAAGAAAGTGTAGCCAAAATCAGGATTCTCAACCACCAATACAACAGTGAAATAGGCTTTGAAAATGCCAAAAAAGAAATTGCCAAAGCCCGTGATTCACTCCGAAAAAATGCTCCAAAAATCACCAACCCCACAGGAGCTGCAACCAAAGAATTTCGGGAATTTATTGCGGAAATTCTCTCTCCGAAACAGTTGGATTCCCTTAGCCGACTCCAAGTTAAAAATGAGGAAATCCTTTCGTTTTCAGACAAAAAACTCTCTGATTTGATTGCACAGGAATACAAACTAAAAAGAGAACTTCAGAAAAAAGAAAGGGCTTTATATAACGAAAACCTGTTTCTCTCCAATAAAATCCGGTTTTTGCTCTCTTCTATCGAAAAGGAAATTTTTGACCGAAGCTATGCCGAAATCGCTCAAAAAGAGCACGATATGCAGCGAACTACCAAGGTTTTGCTCTGGATGGGAGTGGCTGCCGTTTTTCTACTTCTAATTTTCGGGGCTATCATTTTGAGAGATTTAACCCGACAGCAAAAATACAGAGACAAACTCGAAGTGCTCAACAAAGAAAACAGCTACCTGCTGCGGAGCAAAACCATGCTTTTGGCTACGGTAACACACGATTTGCAATCGCCTTTGGGCTCTATTTTAGGTTTTTCGGATTTGTTGAAAAAAACCACACTCAACGATACTCAAAATCAATACGTTAACAATATTTCCTATTCGAGTGATTATATTTTGAGTTTGGTAAATGATTTGGTCGATTTTTCTAAGCTGGAAAACGACAAAATCAAAATCGAAAAGGTGAGTTTTAACCCCAAAGAACTGGTGGAGAATGTTTTCAATTCGCTGAAAAAAAATGCCTCAGACAAAGGCATACTTCTTTTATATGACATTGAAGACGAATTAGACACTCAGCTGACTTCTGACCCTTATCGCATCAAACAAATTCTTACCAATCTGGTTACCAATGCCATTAAATTTACCCAAAACGGACATGTAAAAGTCATAGGAAAAAAAGAAAACCAAAACTTGATTTTAGAAGTAGAAGACACCGGAATCGGGATGACAGAACAAGAGCAAAACATTGTTTTTGAGGAGTTTACACAAGCTCATTCCGATATTGAAAAACAGTTTGGAGGAACGGGGCTTGGGCTTACGATTTCCAAACGTATGGCAGAACTCCTCGGAGGAACCATACTTATAAAAAGCGAAAAAGAAAAAGGTTCTGTATTTTCGCTTATCCTTCCTTTTCATAAAGGCAATACTACCGAAAAACCGAAAAAAGAACCTCTCCCGATAAATACACAATTCCTGAGCGGTAAAAAAATAATCATGATCGATGACGACCGTATGCAGCTTTCGCTAATGGAAGCTCTTTTTGAAAATTATCCCATAAAGCTTACCACCTTAAACGATGCTACTAAAGTTATCCCTTTATTGGAAAAAGAAAATTTCGATTTGGTTTTTACCGATATTCAGATGCCTAAAAAGAGCGGTTACCTGCTGGTGGAAAAAATCAGAAATCACCCGAAAAGCGAAATACAAAATATTCCCGTGGTTGCCCTTTCGGGGAAAAGAGATTCTTCTCCCGAAGATTTTATCGACAAGGGTTTTACGTATTTTGTCGGTAAGCCCGTACGGATGGAGGAACTTCTGCAAGTAATGGAATTTATTTTTGAAGGCAAAAAAACAACTTTTCCCACCCTCGAAAAAACCCTTCAAAAAACCAATAAATTATATGATTTGAGTTCGCTCAAACAATTTACAGGTGATGATAAAGAGGCTTTGAATAAAATTATTTCCGTGTTTTTGGAAAGTACCGAAACCAACAGTATCGAACTCAAAGATAATGTTGGAAACCTCAACAAACTCTCAGAAACGGCACACAGAATGCTCCCGATGTTCCGTCAAATCGAAAGTCTGGAACTTGCCTTTTTATTAGAAAAATTAGAATATAAAAAAGTACCGAAAAAAGAAATCGAAAAATATGTTTCAAAACTTATCAAAAAACTAAATGCTCTGACAACAGAACTCAAAAAAGAATGATGAAATTTTTTATAACCGGAATCGGAACAGACATAGGAAAAACCATAGTTTCCGCCATTTTTACAGAAGCCCTCGAAGCAGATTACTGGAAACCCATACAGTCAGGAGATTTGCACAACTCTGATACCGATAAGGTCAAAAAGCTGATTTCAAACAGCAAGAGTGTTTTTCACGAAAGTGCCTATAACCTCACCACTCCTGCAAGTCCGCACTATTCGGCTGAACTTGACGGAATTACGATTGATTTGAAAAAAATCAAAGAGCCCAAAACCAAAAATCATCTGGTTATTGAAGGAGCAGGCGGACTTTATGTGCCACTCAATCAAAAAGATACAATTCTGGATTTAATCAAACCGGATTATAAAGTTGTTGTGGTTTCCCGACATTATCTGGGAAGCATTAACCATACATTGCTTACGATTGAAACTTTAAAGTCCAAAGGTTTAGATATTTTCGGAATCATTTTTAACGGAGAAAAAAATCCGGCTACGGAAGAAATTATCCTAAAAAAAACAAACCTTAACTGCATCGGAAGAATCGAACCAGAGCCTTATTTCGATAAAAGTGTAGTGAAATATTATGCTGATAAATTTGAAAAAAATCTAAAGAATTTAAAAGATATAAACAATTGAAAAAATGAAAATTAAAAAATCACCTTTTTTGTTTGCTTCAATAATTGTCGGAATAGTATTGCTGTTTATGACAATTTACTTTTTACTAATAGACAACAACGGAGGGAGAGCTTTAGGAGGTGCTGTTTCACTTATTGCTCTTTTAATACTTCTCATTCTGTTGGCTTTGGAACAGACTATTCTAAGATTTATTCCTGAAAAATATTTGTTTTACATCTATGTTCTTGAAATTACACTGATTATTTTGTATATCATTTATATTTATGTAAATGATTTTTCCATTGGATAAAAAACCTGAAACCTTAAACTTTAAACTAAAAAAAATGAACACAGATTCCACAGACTCTCCAACCCCCCCTCTCCTTCGGAGAGGGGCTGGGGGTGAGGCTTTATCCGAAAGAGATAAAAAACACAACTGGCATCCTTATACCCAACATAAACTTTTTAATGACCACATAGCCATTGTCAAAGGCAAAGATGCCTTGCTTTGGGACGAAAACGGAAAAGAATATATTGATGCAATTGCTTCGTGGTGGGTGAATCCGTATGGGCATAGCAATCAAAAAATTGCAGATGCTATTTACAAACAACTTACTTCTTTAGAGCACGTTTTGTTCGGAGGTTTTACTCACGAACCTGCGGTTTTGCTTTCTGAAAAGCTGATGGAAATTTTACCCGAAAATCAGAAAAAAATCTTTTATTCCGATAACGGTTCGACGGCTGTTGAGGTAGCTCTGAAAGTCGCTTTACAATATTTCTACAACAAAGGTGAAAAGCGAACCAAAATTCTGGCTTTTGAAGATGCCTTTCACGGAGATACCTTCGGAGCAATGGCAGCAAGCGGAATTTCGTTTTTTACGGAGGCTTTCAAAGGTTCGCTTATTGAGGTCGTTCGGATTCCCGTTCCTATCAGAGGTAATGAGGAAAAAGCTCTTTTGGAATTGGAAAAACAAGCAAAAACAGGAGAATTTGCAGCCTTTATTTTTGAACCGCTTGTTCAGGGAGCAGCCGGAATGGTAATGTATGAACCCGAAATTCTGGATAAAATGCTTAGAATTTGCAAAACCGAAAAGGTTTTTACCATTGCAGACGAAGTGATGACAGGTTTCGGGAAAACCGGAAAAAACTTTGCCTGTGATTACCTTTCGGAAAATCCGGATATGATGTGTCTTTCCAAAGCCCTGACAGGTGGAACAATCCCTATGGCAGTTACGACTTTTACTCAGGAAATTTACGATGCTTTTTATGATGATGATGTAAATAAAGCCCTTTTTCACGGACATACTTTTACCGCAAATCCCGTAGGTTGTGCTACGGCTTTGGCAAGCCTTGAAATATTACAATCTGTTGAAATGCAGGAAAATATCAAACGAATCAATCAAAAACACAAGCAATTTGCCAAGCAGTTACAATCCAACCCGAAAGTAGAAAATATACGGATTCTGGGAGTGATTCTTGCTTTTGAAATCAAACGAGACAGTGCAGAAAGCTATTACGGAAATTTCAGGCAAAAGCTCTATAAATTCTTTATCGAAAACGGAATTATCCTCCGTCCTGTGGGGAATATTGTTTATATCCTTCCTCCTTATGTGATTACAAATGGACAGCTTGATAGGGTTTATGAGGTCATAGAAAATGCTATTGATACTATTGCATAAAAAAACTGCCTTTTTCAAGGCAGTTTTTCAATTACTTTTATTTTTTATCCTCTCTTGGAGGTCTTGGCAACAAGGCTTTTCTGGATACTTTTGGTTTTTTGGTTTTAGGGTCAATTCCTAAATATTTCACTTCCAAGGCATCGCCTAAGTTTACCACATCAGATACATTTTCAACTCGTTTCCAGTCTAATTCCGAAACGTGAAGCAGGGTTTCTTTACCCGGAACAAATTCTACAACCGCTCCAAAGTCAAGCATTTTCACTACTCTCACCACATAGGTTTCACCTTCGACAGGTGCAAAAATCGTATTCTGAATCGAAGCAACGGCTCTGTCCATACCTTCAGGAGAAACTCCTAAGATTTCGATGATTCCTAAATCACCCTCTTCGTTGATTACGATAGTAGTTCCTGTTTCGGCTTGTAACGCTTGGATATTTTTACCTCCAGGTCCGATAACTGCTCCGATATAATCTTTAGCGATAGTCATTTTCAGGATTTTCGGAGAATGACGTTTCACAGTTTCGTTTGGTTTAGCAATGGTTTCGGTAAGTTTTCCCAAAATGTGCATACGACCGTCTCTTGCCTGTTCCAAAGCCTGTTCCATAATATCATAACGAAGTCCGTCAATTTTGATATCCATCTGGCA
>JBAYSC010000026.1:0-18896 GCA_041676345.1 Flavobacteriaceae bacterium
AGAGTTTATAAAAGAGTCTTTAGTATCATTATATAATAACAAAGATTTGATGAAAGAAGATAATTTGGATATGATAAAAAAAATAAGAGTTATAAAAAAATAAATAGTAAAAATAATGATTGTAATTGGGCTTTTCATACGAACTTTTTATATTCTTTTACAATTGGAGAAAATCTGATTTTTCCCCTCTATGAAGATATAAAATTACTTATTGACGAAATAAATAAAGCCTGTTTGATTAAAGAGGACAAACAAATTCTAAAGTCAAGAATTAAAAAAGAACTTAATATTTTAAGTTATCTCAATTTGTTTAAAGATATTGATTCCTTGCCAAAAATACCTTTAATCTATGAAGAAATTGATGATAAACCATTGCAACCAAAGTCTATGAAAGACACACATTTTACAAAATATTTTGATTTTCTAAAAAAAGAATTAGAATAATGTTTTGTCTATTGTAAGAAGTCATAAAAACAATAAATCTAATGAAATACTTTTTATTCATCTTATTACTGACATCGTTATTTCAATGTTCTGAAACGTTTGTTCCCCCTAATCCCGAAGAATTATTTGAGGATTATAGAGGTAGTGTGGTTTTGATTTACAATGAATATTTTTATGAAATAAAAACTCAAGACCTTATTTATTACTATTCGCCTGATTCAGAAGAAAAGTTCTTTTTTAGTAGAGAAGACCTTGAAAATAATTTTTCCGTAGGGTTTGGAACAGGATTTATAATTTCCGATAAAGGAGAAATCATTACCAACAGGCACGTTGTAGAGCCTGAAAATATTGATTACAAAGAGGCTTTTTGGGATTTTCATAGAGAAAAATATGACCAAATTGTTGAACTCGTCAACAGAAAAAATGACTCTATAACAATACTTGACAAAATTATTTTGCCTCCCAATCCTTATGATGACCCTTTTTTTATGGATGATTATTATAACTATAATTATGAATTGGTAAATGAAGCCCGTTTAAAAAAAGAAGAGTTAATAGAAAGCATAAACTTTTATATAGGATTTGCATCATATATAAAGGAAATTGATTTTGAAAATATTAATCCAAAATTGAATATTGTAAGTTTGAGAATTGCCTATGATGATACTTATGTAAACAAAAAAGAAGATTTACAAGAATGTGTCTTTATTCGTTCTTCAAGTAAGGAAAATGTTGATTTAGCTTTGATACAGACCAAGACAAAAATATTCAACAAACCTCCAAAAAAGATGTTTAACTTTTCTGACAATAACCCGAATATTTTAGAAAACCCGAAAGAACATAAAGAACGAGATATTAAAAATCCTATAAAAGTAAATGATGATGTTTTTATGATTGGCTATAATCGTGGGTTTATATTGGCAAATACCAAACAAGGAATTAAATCGCAGTTCACAAGCGGAAAAATTAGTCAGGAAAATGACGGAGAACGAATACTTTATACAATTCCTACCCTCGAAGGGTCAAGTGGTAGCCCTATCATAGACAAATGGGGAAATTTAGTAGGAGTAAATTTTGCTAAACTTTCCAATTCTCAAGGTTTTAGTTTTGGAATTCCAATTTACGAAGTAAAAAAGTTTTATGAAGAATGATTTTATCTAATTCCTATTCAATAAAAATCCACATTAACCCCTACTTTGATATTCCTGTATTGCGAAATAGCATCAAAGGAATTCAGGTTTTTTGAGATTTAAACTTCTATTGAGATTTTTACTTTGCCTCCTAATCCTTTTTCAACAATATCATACAGTGTTTTTAGGGTTAAGTTACTTCCGTTGTTTTCTATTTTTGAAATATATTCCCGTTTTTTATCAACAAGTTCTGCAAGTTCTAATTGTGTTAAGTGTTTTTCTTCACGGGCTTTTTTTAGAAGTAAGCCAATTTTGAAAGATTCAAAATCTCTTTCAAGCTCGTTTCTTCTTTCTGTCCCGATTTTTCCGTAAACATTGTCTTTTATGTCTTTCCAGCTTTTAGTTTCCATTTTCTTTAGATTTTTGTTCGTAATATTCTGCCATAATCTTTAATGCTTTTTCGATTTCGTTTTTAGGTGTTTTTTGAGTTTTCTTCTGAAAACCATTCATTAAAACTACTAATTTATCTCCGTCAAAAAAGCAAAATACCCTCCAAATATTAGAAGCAAGTTGAATTCTTGCTTCATATAAACCCTCAGTTCCTGTCAAATGCTTTAAATAGTTTGAAGGAACACGTTCAAGAGTTTCAATAGCTTCAATGATTTTATATATTTTATCCTGAACTTTCTGCGGTTGTTCCAACAGAAAATTCTCGAAATAATCTTTAAAAGCTATAACTTCTCTTACTTTCATAGCACAAAGGTAATTTAAAAGTTACATTCGGACAAATTTTTTTAGCAGCTATCAATAAAAATCCACATTAACCCCAACCTTAATACTCCTGTATTGCGAAATCGCCTCAAAGGAATTCAGGTTTTTTACGATAACGGATTTTACGGATTTTAGGTTTTTATTGGTTGGAATTTTCACTAAAATCGTTCGGATATATTCATTTCGGATTCTGCTAATCGGAGGTTCTTCCGGACCTAAAACGGGAAGTCCTAAAGAATTTTTCAGGCTTTGATACAGCCACATCGAACCATCTCGCAACTTCTCAAAATCTCTGTGTTTTAAGGTTAGTTTTATCAGGCGGAAATAAGGCGGATATTCAAAAGTCTGTCTTTCGTTAAGCTCTTGCTTATACATCGAAAGATAATCGTTTTTAATTACTTTCTGAATAATCGGGTGGGTTGGATTATAGGTCTGGATAATTACTTTCCCTTGTTTTTCGCTTCTTCCTGCTCTCCCTGAAACTTGTGTCATCAGTTGAAAACTCCGTTCAAAAGCTCTGAAATCTGGGTGATATAACATCGTATCTGCATTGAGAATTCCTACCAATCCTACATTGTCAAAATCCAAACCTTTGGCAAGCATCTGCGTTCCTACCAAAATATCGGATTCTCTGGTTTTAAAACTGTCGATAATTTTTTCGTAACCGAATTTTCCTCCTGTGGTATCCCTGTCCATTCGGATAATCTTTTTGTCTGAAAAAAGCTCCTCCAATTCCAACTGAATCTGTTCTGTTCCGAAACCTTTGGTCGTGAGTTCCACACTCTGACAAGCGTGGCAATGCGTTGGTTTTGCAATGGCATATCCACAATAATGACAACGAATTTGATTCTTTAATTTGTGATACGTCAGGCTCACATCACAATTCGGACATTGCGGAATATGACCGCAAGTCAGACATTCCAGAATGGGAGCAAATCCCCTGCGATTCTGAAACAAAATCACTTGTTCTCCGTTTTCTAAGACTGTTGTAATTTCCTCCAAAAGCGTATCACTGAAATGTCCGGTCATCTTTTTGCGGAAATGTTTATCTTTTAAATCTACGATTTCCACTTTTGGAAGTTCTGTTTTTCCGAATCTTTCGGTCAGTTCAACCAATCCGAATTTTTTATTTTCCGTATTAAAAAACGTTTCAATGCTTGGAGTGGCACTTCCCAAAAGGATTTTTGCTTTGTGCATTTCTCCCAACACAATGGCTGTATCCCGAGCGTGATAACGTGGGGCAGGATCGTGTTGTTTAAAGGTTTGTTCGTGTTCTTCATCAATCAAGACAAGTCCTAAATTCTGAAAAGGCAGGAACAAAGCCGATCTTGCTCCAATTACGATTTTCGCTTTTTCGGATTCGTTTAGCACCTGATTCCAAACTTCGATGCGTTCGTTTTGGCTGTATTTGGAATGATAAACGGCCACTTCATTCCCGAAGTGTTTGCGAAGTCTCGAAACGAGTTGGGTCGTCAAAGCGATTTCAGGCAAAAGATATAAAACCTGTCTTCCGTTTTGCAAATATTCCTTGATAAGTTCGATGTAAACTTCGGTTTTTCCCGATGAGGTTACTCCGAATAATAAAGTTGTATTTTGGGTTTCAAAGCTCTGTTTAATTTCCTCGAAAGCCTTATTTTGAGCTTCACTTAAAACAATTTCACTTTGTAGATTTTCCTCTAAAAAATCAGTTCTATCCGTTTGGAGAAAATATTCTTCAAAGATTTCTTTATCAATCAGACTTTTGATAATTGCAAGAGAAACGTTTGAGTCTTCCGAGAGTTCTTTTACTGAAATCGGCTTTTTAGATCTGGCTTTAAGTTGAAAATATTGCAAAACAGCTTCACGTTGTTTCGGAGCATTTTTCAGAATTTCTAAAAGCTCTTGCAGTCCGTTTTGGGTTTCGTGATTTTCGTGTAAACGAACAAAACGAATGAGTTTTGGTTTGTAATTTTCTTTGACTTCTTCCTGTAAATGAATCACTTCTTTAGCCAATAATTTTTGCAAAATCGGCAGAACCGTCTTTTTGTTCAAAATCGCAATAATATCCTGAACTTTGAGTGAATTTTGTTTTTCGAGGGCTTCATAAATCAAAAACTCATCATCCGAAAGTTCGCTTTTCAACACTTCACTTTCCTTATTTTTCAGGATAATGGTTTCGCTTTCCAAAAGCAAAGCAGACGGAACAGCACTTTTGTACACCTCTCCAATCGAACACATATAATAGTCTGAAATCCAGAACCAATGCTTGAGCTGATACGGATTTACAACAGGTTTTTCGTCTAAAATTTCGTGGATTTCTTTGGCTTCGTAAAGTAGAGGTTTGCTTTGATGAACTTCCAAAGCCAAAGCGGTATAAATCTTCGTTTTTCCGAACGGAACGGCAATCCGCATTCCGGGCTGAATGAAATGAAATTCCGCTTCACTTATTTGATAAGTAAAGGTTTTGTTTAGTGCCAAAGGCAAAATTACTTCTACGAAAAACATTTTTTTGTATAGTGTAGGGTTGTATAATGTATATTGCAAAAGAAGTGCAAGATACGTTATTCATAGCAAAACAAAAAACCAAAACAAAGCCCTAACTCGTTGCTTTGTTTTGGTTTTTGCTGATAGTTTTCTCAAGATTTAATTCTTCGAAAAACGAGAATTAATCAATATCAAATCGAATCCCGAATGAAACGTTATTTTGGTCGATTGCATTGTCTTTGAACATTGAATTTAAGTCATATTTCACATATAAACTCGTGCTCCCGTAACCCAAATAAGCACTCAAACCGTATAAGAAATCAGAAGCATTGAAATCTCCTTTTTGTTTTGTTTTGTAATCGTCCCAAAGAAATTGTTTTGTTTTGATACGAACTCCTGCATAACCTCCAACTCCTAAACGCATTGATTTTTGAGTTCTAAATATTGGCTTTCCGTCTGCATTGGTTTTATTTTTTGACAAATCAAACTCTAAATGTACCGGAATTGCCAGATATACATTTTTGAAACGGCTTCTCTCTACGTCAGGATTGTCGCCTACCAAATGAGTTTCTTGTCCGTCTTTTACGAAATATTGTCCGTCTTTCGGATGCAAATTGTTATACATCAACGATAGTCCGTATTTGGCTTGAAGCAAATTAGAATTCGGTAAAATTCTGGTTTTTAAAGTAAATCCCCATTCAAAAAATCTTGATCTCCACACACGGAATTCACTATCTTCTAAGGTTGAGAAATCTCCGTCATTTATCACATTATTAAGCCCGAAAGCCAATACAAACTGAGACGTTGTTCTTTTCTCAGAATACTCTTTTTTCGGTTTTTTGACCGTATCATTTTCATGATAATTTGTATAGGTTATTCCAAATCTCCTTTTTTTACCGATAGTAATCGTATCTGTAAACGTATAATTTTCTTGGATTCTTCCTTCTACTTTGTCTTTTACTAATTCTGAGAGTTTTTCTTCTTCAATTGCTACTAACTCTTCGATGCGGTTAGCACGAAATTCTGCTCTTTCGAGTTTTTTAGCCTCAAAATCTTCTTTGGTAATCACTTGATTTTTTAGAGCAGATTCCAGATTTTCGATTTCGATTTTAAGGGAGTCTTTTTGTGATTGAGTAATGCCCTTGATATTTTCAGAAATCTTTTTTGCTCGTTGCGTGAAAGTGTCTTGAGCATACGTTTTGCTTACGAAAAGGCATAGAACAGCCGTTGCATAAATAATAATTCTTTGCATAGTAACAGATATTTGATTAAACTTAGTTATTCTTTGTTTCGGTTTGAAACAGCGGTTTTTATGGTTTGATATTGATTTAAGAATTCATTTAAAGCTCGATTTTTAAAGCTTTCGTCCATCTCTGTTTCGGCTTCAGTCAACAATGTGCTGGCATCGATTTGAACTTTAGATTCAAACTTTTTAGGTTCTGATTTTTGTTCGATTATTTTTTTTTCACTTTCAACCTGAGCCAAAAGACTTTGGGCTGAAATATATTTTTTGTTTGTAACAATCTCTTCTATCAAATTTTCCTTGGGTGCTACAGCTTTTTCTTCTTGAATAGCAATTTCTGAAATATCAGGAGTGCTATTTGTTTTTTCTTTTGAGCTAAAATTATCTTGAATGGTTGCTTTTTTAGTTTTTACAACTTTTACTTCCTTGTTTACCTGAGTGATTTCAATAGTATTTTCGTGGGTTACTATACTTTCGTTTTCTGATTCCGTTTCAACAACAGGATTGCTAATTACAACTTCATTTGGAATAGTTGAACTCAATTTTTCTGCTTTAAAGAAAAATTTCCCTACAGAAAACAAAATCAAAAAACCCGCTGCCACAAACCACCATTTTCCGTTTGATTTTTTCTTTTTCTCAGCAACCGAAAGCATGGCATCGAGCCTGTCCCAAGCCTTGTCAGACGGCTCAATAGTTCGGTTTTGGAGTTGTTCCCGAAACTGTCTTTCTAATTTATCTGGATTCATTTTCTTTTCGTTTTAAGGTTAAGATTTGCTGCTGCAAAAGTTTTCGGGCATGCGAAAGCTGTGATTTTGACGTTCCTTCCGAAATGCCCAACATACCTGCAATTTCCTGATGTTTGTAGCCTTCAACAGCATATAGGTTAAAAACCATTCGGTAGCCATCGGGCAAATTATCTATCAGATTCTGAATTTGTTCTACCGAAAATTGCTCGTTGATTTCGTCATAACTCTCTTCAAAAAAATATTCTTCTTCGGTATAATGTACTTTTTTTTGAACTCTCAAAAATGAGATACATTCGTTGACCATAATTCGTCTTATCCATCCTTCAAAACTTCCCGAATGCGAAAAACTCTCCAGATTGGCAAACACTTTCATAAAAGCCGTAATCATCACGTCTTCCGCTTTGTGAATATCTTTGACATACTGCCTGCAAACACTGAGCATTTTCGGAGCATAATTCGTATAAATCTGCTGTTGTGCATAGCGATTACTCCCGACTGCCTGCCTGATAATGGTTTTTTCGTCTTTATGTAGGTCAATGACTTTGGTCACTTTTTGGTTGAATTGTTGATGGATTAAATCGCTCCGTTTTTAGTATAGACGAGGGAAGTTATAAAAAGGTTGCATCGGGTGAAAAAAAGTTTTCAGTCTTTAGGGGTCAGTACGGTTCTGAACACTAACCACTGCTCACTGAACACTATCTATAGCTTTTCTCACGTTTTTATACTTATCAAGAAGTTCCTGGGCTTGTTCTTGCGGAATGTGGAGTTCGTCCATAATCATCTTCACACCTCTATCTACAAGTTTGTGGTTGGAGAGTTGCATATCGACCATTTTGTTGCCTTTTACTTTTCCTAAAGCAATCATAGTTGAAGTCGAAATCATATTCAAAACCATTTTTTGAGCTGTTCCGGCTTTCATTCGGGAACTTCCGGTTACGAATTCAGGACCGACTACAACTTCAATCGGATATTGGGCAACTTTTGAAAGCGGACTTCCCTCATTACAGGTAATACAGCCTGTCAGAATATTGTTTTCATTGCATTTTTCGAGTCCTCCGATAACGTAAGGTGTAGTTCCTGAAGCTGCAATTCCGATAACGACATCTTTTTCGGATATATCAAATTCAGACAAATCTTTCCAAGCCTGATTTTTATCGTCTTCTGCAAATTCGACTGCTTTTCGGATAGCCGAATCGCCTCCTGCAATGATTCCGTTTACGAGTTCAAACGGAACTCCGAATGTCGGAGGGCATTCCGAAGCATCGACAATTCCCAATCTTCCCGAAGTGCCTGCTCCGATATAAAAAAGTCTTCCTCCGTTTTTGAGCTTTTCGACAACCTGAACAACCAAACTTTCAATCTGTGGAATCGCTTTTTCAACCGAAAAAGCCACGGTTTTATCTTCGTTGTTGATGTTCTGCAATAATTCTCCTACACTCATTTTTTCCAAATGATTGTAATTGGAAGGCTGCTCTGTGGTTTTGGTGAATTTCATTGTGATTTGTTTAACCAATTAATCGGTTAAACAAATTTACACAAAATAAGCTAATACTATCCCCAAAACAATAACCGAAATTTTCGCAAAGTTAAATTTTACAGGACAAGTAAACCTTTGAAATTCCCAAAACTTACTAAAACGGAAAGTTTTAGGAATTTTGTATATCTTTGTAAAGCAACTGAAAAGTTTCAGATTATGAGAACGCAAGTCATACAAGACCATAACGGAAAACCAACAGGAATATTTATCCCTATTGAAGATTGGGAAAATATCAAAAAAAACTATCCTGACATCGAAAATACAAACGATGAGTTCCCTCAATGGCAAAAGGATATTTTGGATTTGAGATTAGCCGATTTGAACAATCCCGAAAAAATCAAACCGATTGAAAATCTTTTTGAAGTATTAGACCAAGAGTTATGAAATATATGGTTGTTTACAATACCGATGCAGAGCAAGACATCAAAAAAGCAAAAAATATGGTATAAAAAACAACTGCAAGGTCTCGAAAAAAGATTTGCCCTGTCTGTAAAGGAAGCTATACATTACATTATTGATAACCCTTTGCTTTTTGAGAAAAAATATAGAGAAACAAGGGTTGTGTTTACTAAAATTTTTCCGTTTGGAGTACATTATCATTTCAATGAAGACACAAAAACAATTACAATTTTAGCTATTCTTCATACTTCTATAAATCCTGATAAGTATCCTAAATAATTCTCAAAACACTCATACAGACGCATAATTATACGTCTCTACACAAAATAAGCTAATACTATCCCCAAAACGATAACCGAGATTTTAGCCACATTAAACTTATGGTTTTCACTACTTTCAAAAATTATAGTAGATGAAATATGGAAAAGAATTCCGATTACCACAGCTGAAATTTCGGTATAATAATGTTCTAAAAAGTGTAGTTTCTCTGAGGCTAACGTCCCCAAAGGTGTCATCAGGGCAAAGGCAAGCATAAAAAACAAAATGAGTTTTTTATTCAGTCCTGCACCTATGAAAAACGTAGTCAGGATTATAGCAATGGGCAAATGATGAATGGCAATTCCCAAAGCTAAATCGTGATGATGACTCACAGGCATGCCTTCCAGAAGGGCATGAAGACAGAGACTTATAAAGAGTGTCCAGGGCATGGAGTTCATTTTTTCGTGGGAGTGAACGTGTCCGTGTTCGGCTCCTTTTGAAAAAAATTCCAAGATGATTTGAAAGAGGATTCCCACCATAATAAAAGCTCCGATTCGGTAACCTCCCGAATGGTCATGATGCCCGAAATGACTGTGAAAAACAGCATCATAGACTTCGGGCAACAGATGCATCACCGTTATGGAAAGCAGAAAAGATCCGCTAAATGCCAATAAAAGTTTGATGTTTTTTTTGTTATTCGGTTTGATGACAACCGCAATCAGATAGCCCAGAATAACTGATAAAAGAGGAAGTAAATATTGCATAAGCGAAGGTGTGTAATCGGTTTCCAAACACCCTGTAAAGGTACTTTATTCTGATTTATCTTCAAAGAGAAATTTTATTCGGAGAAATAATCCGTTAATAATAACTCCTTTTTTATTGTATATTTGTAAAATTTTATGTAGCCTATGGGGCTTTTTACATTTAACATAAATCTCCTAATATTCTTTTAAGACTATAAAACCCAAATCGCTTTATAATGAAATCCATAATCACTTTGTTTATTGTATTATTTTATTCCGTTTTATTTTCTCAGGAAAGTAACAACAAAAAAGTCATTCAGAACTTTGAGAAATTAAATGTAAAGTCCGAAATTACCTCGCAGGACATTGACCAAATGATAACCCTTTGTGATGAACTTTCAGTTTATGACCCTGACGTAGCGTTGGATTATCTGGAGAAAGTAAAAGTCAGAATAAAAGAGATAAACGATATTGAGAACATTCCGTATTACTGTAGCCAGATGACCCGGAATTATCTCGCTAAAAATCAACTTCCCGAGGGTTTAAAAGCCATTGAAAATCTGTATAATGAATATGAAAAAGAATTAGACGAAGGACAAAAAATCCATTTTCAGATGAACAGGCTTACCATTATGGAACAAATGGGAAGCTATGACGATTGTTTACTTCTTATTAAAGAGATACTGCCCCAAACGGAATTTATAAACAATGATGACAGGATTAACTATCAAACGGTATTATACGGTATTGAAGGAGGATGTTATGCCAAAAAAAGAGGTAAATATAAACTGGCTGCAGAAAGCTATCTCAAGGCATTGCGACTGTATAAGGAAGATACAAGCGAATGGAAATTTGTAAATATTGCGAATATTTATAACCGCTTGGGCAAGTTATACGAAGATGTAAAAGAATATGAAAAATCGGTTTCATATTATCTGGAAGGAGTTAATTACTTAAAAGAATCAGGGGCTGATCAAGAATCATACAGTATTGATTTGCTTATTTTGTATTCCAATTTAGCAAATGTGTACAAAGAGAGTGCTGATTTTGGGGAGGCTCTTGATTATGGAAACAAAGCTTTGGAACTTGCCGAAAAAACCGGAGCAAAAAGACACGAATCCCGAATTCTTGCTACCATTGGCAATACATATATGGAGATGAAAGATTTCCCCACAGCCCTGAAATACCTCGAAACTTCTCTTAATATGTGTTGTTCTTTGGGCATTGACGAAGGAATAATGTACAATTATATTTCGCTCGGAGAGGGATATACCTCAACAAACAGGTATCATAATGCCCAAAAGGCTTATGACAGTGCTTTGGTATATGTTCAAAAGCTGGCTATACCGAAAGCAGAAGTTTCGGTTTACAAAGGCTATGCCGATTTATATACCCAAAAAGGCGACCTGCACAAGGCATTGGAGTTTCACAACAAGTTTTATGAACTCGACAAGGAACTTTTCGGTATAGAAAAGCAGGAAGCCATAGCCGAATTGGAAATAGCTTACCAAACCGAACTGAAAGACGAAGAAATAAAGCGTATCAGCTATGAATACGAAATCAAAAAAGCGGAGAACAAACTGATTATAATTGGTGCTGCATCTGTTGTGCTGATTACGGCAATCTTTATCTTTTTCCTGATAAACCGCAACCAAACGCTCCGAAAGCTTTATGAAAGAAACGTAGAGCTTATGAATTCTTTTCAAAACAAAACTTTTGTGGAGGAGGCAACCGTTGCAGAAGAAACAGAAGACAACGAGAACAACAACTTCCTGAATGTGTTCAACAAACTGCTGTTTGCCCTCGAAAAAGAAAAAATATACAAAGACCCTGACCTTTCCCTCTCCAAAGTATCAGAAATAATAAAAAGCAACGAGAGGTATATTTCTTCTGCCATTGCTGCTCATACTAAGATGAATTACAGCAATTTTATCAATTCCTACCGCATCAACGAAGCCAAGATGTTGCTTTACGAAAACAACAACCTCAACATCAACGAGGTGATGTATGCTTGTGGTTTCAACTCGAAAACCACTTTTTATGAGGCTTTCAAAAAACTCACGGGAATGTCTCCCAAGCAATTTAAAGATATGAAAGTGCCATCATAAACGGACTGTTTTTACTTTATCTCAGATAATCCTTTTTCAGAATTTTTTTGAAAGGATTTTTTTGTTAAAAACCGCCTCAATTTTCGTTTTTTCATACCTATTCGGGTTTTTTACGGGATTCCGAATGTTTTTTACGGGATTCCGAACCTTTTTTTTCTTAGAAAAAAGAACTTGTTTTTTCAAATTTGCCAAGACGAAAGTTTTGTTTTTGTCTGTGTTTGTATAAGCAGAAAAAATCACTTTCAAAAAAGACATTGGCTACTAATCTTTAAAAACTATTATTTCTATGAAAAAACAAAAAACAAACAGGGTTTTGATGTTACTCATAACCTTTTTGAATGTATTTGCGGTTTTTGCCGAATCAGGTAAGATTCCTGACCCTCCGGAACAGGTAAATAGCAACTCTCCCTGCAATTTGGAAAATTTATCTTTTTCTTCTCAGGCAGCAATAGATGCTTTCGGTGTAACCTATTCCGGTTGTACGGAGATTACTTTGTCGGGCGACTTGACTATTGGTTTCAGTAATGATATTATCAACCTGAACGGATTAAGTAATTTGACAAGTGTAGGAGGGAATTTCCACATTGAGCAGGCCTCGAGCTTAACCAATTTTGTCGGGTTAAATAATTTGACAAGTATAGGAGGATTTCTTCAAATTTGGGAAAACTCAAACTTAATCAATCTTGAGGGACTAAACAATTTGACAACCGTGGGAGGGCATTTCGCTATTAGTAGTAATCCGAACTTAATCAGTCTGGATGGATTAAGTAATTTGACAAGCATAAACGGGGAGCTTCTTTCTATTTACCAGAATCTGAGTTTAACCAATCTTGATGGATTAAGTAATTTGACAAGTTTAGGTGGTGATCTCAGTTTTGAGGGTAATTTGAGTCTTACCAATCTTGACGGATTAAGCAACTTGTCAAGTATAGGAGGGGCTCTCTATATTACTAACCATTCAAATTTAACCGATATTTCCGGTTTAGAAAACATTACAGGTATTACAGTTCTTCAAATCTTTAACAACCCGATGTTGTCTGCCTGTAATATAGCGTCGTTTTGTAATTATAATTCATCTGCACTGATATTCGGTAATCTTCCTTCTTGTAATTCCTTGGCAAACATCCACGCTTCCTGTGTAGATTGTCAGTCTGTTACTGAGGTTTCTGCCGTTCCCGGTGCTACCACAGCCCAGATAAGCTGGACAGCCAACAGTTCCGAAACCCAGTGGGAAATCGTTTGGGGAACAGTCGGTTTTGATTATGAAAATGCTACACCTCAAATCGTTTCGGGTACTCCTGAATTTACCATAGAAAATCTGGTGTCAGGAGCAACTTATGAAGTATATGTAAAAGCAGTATGTAATGAGTTTTCAGAAAGTGGGTGGTCAGAGGCTCATGTCTTTACTACGTGTCCTTCGGGAGATTATACCTTTACTACTCAGGCAGAAATAGATGCTTTCGGCGTAACCTATTCCGGTTGTACGGGTATTACGTTGGGCAATGTACTTATTTCGGGTGGTGATATTACCAATCTGAACGGATTAAGTCAGCTAAGCCACGTAACCGGATATTTCAAAATTGCAGGTTCATCTCTGCAAAATCTAAACGGATTAAACAATCTGCAAAGCATCGAAGGATTTTTGGAGTTTTTTGATAATGCACCACTACAAAATCTGAACGGGCTTAATGCTCTGATTAGTGTAGGAGATTATCTCAATATTTACGGAAATTCTGCTTTAACAAACACAGAAGCCTTGTCTTCGCTTACCCATATCGGGACTTATCTGACTATTTACAACAACCACCAGTTGACAAACATCAACGGATTGAGTTCGGTTCAGCATTTAAGCGGTTATCTGTATGTAGGCTATAATGCTGTTTTACAAAACCTAAGCGGGTTGAGCAACCTGCAGACTGTCGGGTCTTTGAATATAGTTTCCAATCCTGCCTTGTCAAATATCGGGTTGAATGCTCTGCAAACAACAGGACCACTTGACATTAATTCAAATCCCGCCCTGACGAACCTTGACGGATTGAGCGGACTTCAAAATGTTTTGGGACATCTCAAAATCACAAACAATGCGACTTTGAGCGATATTTCCGGATTGGAGAACATCGTACAGATTACAGGTGGTATAGACGGACTTCACATCATCAACAACCCGATGTTGGCCGTCTGTGATGTACCTTCGTTTTGCAGTTATAATTTATATTCGGAAATATCCGGCAATCTTCCTTCCTGTAATTCGCTAACTAACATCCACGCTTCCTGTGTAGATTGTCAGTCTGTTACTGAGGTTACTGCCATTCCTGCAGCTACCACAGCCCAGATAAGCTGGACAGCCAACAGTTCCGAAACCCAGTGGGAAATTGTTTGGGGAACAGTTGGTTTCGATTATGAAAATGCCACACCTCAAATCGTTTCAGAAACGCCCGGATTTACCATAGAAAACCTGATTTCGGGAACAGCTTATGAAGTATATGTAAAAGCGATATGTAATGAGTTTTCAGAAAGCGAATGGTCAGTAGTTTCTAATTTTACTACTTTATGCCCTTCGGGAGATTATACCTTTACTACTCAGATAGAAATAGACGCTTTCGGAGTAACTTATTCCGGTTGTACAGATATTATATTGGGTCAGGTAGTTATTTCAGGAAGTGATATTGCCAACCTGAACGGTTTGAGTAATCTGAAAACAACAGGATCACTAGAGATCCAATCAAATCCTGCCCTGACGAACCTTGACGGATTGAGCGGTCTTCAAAATGTTTTGGGGCATCTCAAAATCATAAACAATGCGACTTTGAGCGATATTTCCGGATTGGAAAACATCGTACAGATTACCGGTGGTATGGACGGGCTTCACATCATCAACAACCCGATGTTGGCCGTCTGTGATGTACCTCCGTTTTGCAGTTATAATTTATATTCGGATATGTCCGGCAATCTTCCTTCCTGTAATTCGCTGGCCAACATCCACGCTTCCTGTGTAGATTGCCAGTCTGTTACTGAGGTTACTGCCGTTCCCGGTGCTACCACAGCTCAGATAAGCTGGACAGCCAAAAGCTCCGAAACCCAGTGGGAAATCGTTTGGGGAACAGTTGGTTTTGATTATGAAAATGCCACACCTCAAACCGTTTCAGGAACGCCCGGATTTACAATCGAGAACCTGATTCAGGGAACAACTTATGAAGTATATGTAAAAGCGGTATGTAATGAATTTTCAGAAAGCGGGTGGTCAGAGGCTCATGTCTTTACTATTTGCCCTTCGGGAGATTACATCTTTACTACTCAGGCAGAAATAGATGCTTTCGGAGTAACTTATTCCGGTTGTACGGATATTGTTTTGGGAAACCTGACCATTAGCGGAGGTGAGATAAACGACCTGAACGGCTTGTCGGGTATTGTGACCGTTACGGGAAATCTCACGATCAATCATACTTCATTAGTAAATCTGCAAGGGTTAAATAATCTTGAGAGTGTCGGAGGAATATTTGCTTTTCACGACAACGGTTTGTTTGACGATTTTACGGGATTAAACAATCTCGAAAGTATCGGTATGGGCTTTCCGGTATATGGAAACGGAAATGTCTCTGGAACATTTGAAGACTTTAACGGATTGGACAGTCTTGTAAGTATCGGAGAGGGTTTTTATATAGCATACAACCATCATCTCAAAAACTTCGAGGGTCTGACACAACTGAACAGTATCGGAGGAGCATTGTATATTCAGTATAATGAAAATCCGGGATTTGTAAACCTTCAGGGATTGGAATCGCTTCAAACGATTTCTCAGGACGTTGTTGTCGAACACCAGCATCAACTCCAAAGTCTTCAGGGATTAGACGGACTTACAACTATCGGAAGAGACCTGAACATCAGAAGTTGTCAGGGTTTACAACAGTTCAACGGTCTGAATGCATTAGAAAGTATTGCGAGGGACTGTAATATTCATCTCAATGGGGCATTGCAAAACATAAACGGACTTAACGGACTACAGACCATTAACGGAAGCTTAAATATTTACTCCAATGGAGGATTGCAAACCATCAACGGATTCAACGGGATGCAGACCATTAACGGAAACTTAAATATTTATTCTAATCAGACACTACAAACTCTCAACGGATTAAACAGCCTCGAAACCATAAACGGTTTTCTGAGTATATATAACCACGTTACACTTCAACAGCTTGACGGTTTGGAAGAACTCTCAAGTGTAGGGTCGTTTGTAAACATTATTACAAATCCTCAGTTGCAAAACCTTAACGGATTGGCAAACCTGACAAGCATAGGCGGAGTACTTACGATTAACAATAACAATGCTTTAACCGATATTTCAGGTTTAGAAAATATAACTGTTTTCGGGACAGGATTGACTATTACCAATAACAGCAATCTATCGGTTTGTGATTTACCTAATTTCTGTACCTATCTGTCTGATGTGTCTAATCCGAGAAACATTTCGGGCAATGCTGGAGATTGTGTTTCCAATGCCATGGTGTTGACGATTTGCTCCGATAGCACCTGTTTGTCTCCCACATACTTAAGTCATACACAATTAAATATGACCTCTGCCGAACTTTCGTGGACAAGTACAGGTTCATTGTTCGACCTTGAATGGGGAACACAGGGCTTTACCCAAGGTTCAGGTACTGTGGTAACAGATATTGCAACTACTATCTATCAAGTAACAGGTTTGACTTCCAATTTAGTCTATGAGTTTTATGTTCGTCAAAATTGTGGTGCAGACGGAGAAAGCTTTTGGGAAGGTCCTTACAGCTTTAGTGTAGGCTATTGCTCGTCTGTACCAACTTCTAACGATAGCAATGGAATCACTAACGTAAGTTTAGGTTCTGTAAATTTTCCTGTAACTGATGTAACCTATTACTATTATACAGGTTCAATTATAGATATTCAAGCAGGCACAAACGTTGTTTCGGCTGTAACTTTTGCAACTGGTTTTACTTATGACACCAACATCTGGATTGATTTGAATGATGACGGAATATTTGACAGTAGTGAATTGGTTTTTGACGGAATGTCCACCAACGCAAACCCAACAACTTTAAATACTTCATTCTATTTAGATGCTTTAGCTAATTTAGGACAACACAAAATGAGAATCGGAACAGCAGATTTAGGACAGGCAATCCCTAATCCTTGTTATTCAGGAGCTTGGGGAGTTACTGTGGATTTAATGGTAAATGTTACTGCTGCTCCTTTTTGTATTGCACCTTTAGAGCTATCTCATACGCAATTGAGCACAACTTCTGCTGAACTTTCGTGGATAAGCACAGGTTCATTATTCAACATTGAGTGGGGATTACAAGGATTTGTTAAGGGAACAGGAACTGTAATATCAGGTATTTCAGCACCTTTCTATCAATTAACGGGTTTGACAGAGCATACTGTTTATGAATTTTATGTTCGTCAAGATTGTGGTGCAGACGAAGATATCATTTGGTCAGACCCATACAGTTTTAGTGTTGGCTATTGCATTCCGGTGGCAACAGCCCCAGCGAGTCTTGATTTCGATATATATATTCATTCGGTTATTACTACGGGAGGGGCAACCAATATCAACAATACAGGTTCAGGATATTCTGTTAATGGGTTCGGAAATTTTTCAGCTACTCATTTTGCCAGCCAATATCAAGGGCAGAGTCTTTCATTCTCAGTTGCAAAGAGTGTTGGAAGTTCAAACAATTCTGTAGGAATAAGAATTTGGTTGGATTGGAACGATGATGGTGTATTTGCAGATTCAGAGATTATTTATACTTCCCCCACAAATCATGCGGGAACACACTCTGGTTCATTTCAGATACCAAGTAACCAGCCGGTGGGCAACTACCGAATGAGAGTAGTTATGATATTTAACCCTACAAATCTTAATAGCTGTGATAATACGAATCAGTTGTTTAATTATGGAGAAGTAGAAGACTATACACTTACCGTTTTAGCTGATTTATCAGGAAATTGCGAAAGTTTCACAATCTGGAACGGCACTTCTTGGAGCAACGGAGCACCCGATACGATAAAAAAAGCAATTATCGAAGGAGATTTGACTCTCACAACAGATTTAACTGCTTGTGAAGTGTTACTCAACTCAGGAATTTTGACCGTTAGTTCAGGAGCAACACTTACCGTAAACGGAATGATTGAAAATACGCAAAGTGCAGAGAACTTTATCGTTGAAAGCGGAGCTAATCTGATTCAGGTCGAAGATATAGATAATATCGGAAGCATTACAGTAGAAAGAGAAAGCTCTCCAATGTTCCGTTTAGATTATACTTTGTGGAGTTCGCCTGTTGAGGGAATGAAACTGATAGATTTTTCTGATGTTTCCCCAACAGCAGGTTACGGAACACTTTGGAACAGAGTTTACACGCTTGGAGAAAATCTCTGGAGTCCGGTTTGGGCAACACAACCTGATTTTGATAATGACAACCTGACTTTTGCACAAGCTAAAGGTTATCTGTATAGAGCCAAAAACGATTGGGTGGTCAGAGGCAGCGGAAATCCTGCAGAATCAGATTTAGGAATATTTACCGGAATCCCGAACAATGGAAACATAAGTATCAATACACCATTAGTATTCAATGCTATTGGAAACCCGTATCCGTCTGCTGTTGATGCAGATGAAGTACTAACAAACGGAGCAAGTGCCTTGTATTTCTGGACAAATACCAATGTTCCTGTAGGAGGAAACTATACGTCAAACAATTGGGCTACTTATAGTCTTGGAATGGGAGGCGTAAGTGCTGACGGAATAAAAATACCAGACGGAATCATTCAGACAGGACAAGGTTTTGTAATAGGTTTTAATGATGCAAACCCCAGCCGAACGATTAGTTTTAACAATGAAATGAGATTGCCAACCCATAACGGTCAGTTTTTCAAACAAATGGTCAGCGAAAGACATCGCTTTTGGCTGAATTTATCAAATGATGAAGTGGTTTTCAACCAGATTCTGGTAGGTTATCTCGAAAATGCCACTCAGGGAATAGATACCGGAATTGATGCTAAAATGTTTGCTTATGAGGGCAAT
>JBAYSC010000027.1:0-18605 GCA_041676345.1 Flavobacteriaceae bacterium
GGTATCAATACAAACCGTAGTTTTACCTGTCTGACGGTCACCGATAACAAGCTCTCTTTGTCCTCTACCTACAGGAATCATCGCATCTACAGATTTGATACCTGTTTGCAAAGGCTCAGTTACAGGCTGACGGAAGATAACTCCAGGTGCTTTTCTTTCTAAAGGCATTTCATAAAGAGTTCCTCCGATAGCTCCTTTACCGTCGATTGGTTGTCCAAGAGTGTTCACTACACGACCTACCATTTCTTCACCAACTTTAAGTGAAGCGATACGTCCTGTTCTTTTCGCAGTTGAACCTTCTTTAATTCCGGTAGAAGAACCGAACAAAATAACCCCTACGTTGTCTTCTTCCAAGTTTAGAACCATTCCTTCCATTCCGTTGTCGAACTCGACAAGTTCTCCGTACTGCACGTTTGAAAGTCCGTAAACACGGGCAATTCCGTCTCCTACATTAAGTACTGTTCCTACTTCTTCCAATGTAGCACCTGATTGAAAATCAGATAATTGTTTTTTTAGTATTGCTGATATTTCAGCCGGTTTGATCTCTGCCATTTTTTTATAATTTAAACACTGTAACGTGTGATATAAACTAATTCACTAATTCTCTTTTTAAAGCGGTAAGCCTGTTGGCAACCGATGCATTATATTGTTTGTCACCAACTCTAAGGATAAACCCTCCGATGATATTGGTGTCAACAATATTTTCAATCACAACTGATTTGCTTGTAAATTCTTTGGCTTTAGCCAAAACTTTGGTTTCAAGGTCAGCTGTAAGCGGTAGGGCAGTAGTTACCTGAACTACTTCAACTCCGCTCATATCATTATATAGCTTGTTGAAAGCCTCAGCAACATATCCGATGATGTCTAATCTTTTGTTTTCTGTCAAAAGTCTGATCAAGAGTTTTGTTTCTGCATTTACTCCCGAGAAAACTTCAAGTAGTGCTGATTGCTTTACATCAGAAGAAATTACCTGATTTTTTATAAAACTGTCAAGCTCTGCATTGGATTTGATTGTACTTGCAATCAAAAGCATATCTTCACTGGTTTGCCCAATCATATTGCTTTCCTGCACTCGCTCCAAAATAGCTTTTGCGTATCTTATGGCTGCTCTGTTTGACATATCCATTAGTTTAGCTTAACCTCATCAAGCATTTTGTTAACCAATTTCACTTGGTTTTCGTTGCTTGACAACTCTTCTTTCAACAATTTTTCTGCAATTTCCAAAGATAGTGAAGAAACCTGATTTTTCAGTTCTGCCATAGCCTGGTTTTTCTCACTTTCGATTGAAGCTTTTGCTTGTTCAATCATTTTAGCTCCCTGAACCTGTGCTTCTTCTCTGGCATCTGCAACCATTTTTTCTTTAAGCTCACGAGCTTCACGAAGCATAGCATCTCTTTCAGCACGGGCTTCAGCCAATAATTTTTCGTTATCGGCTTTTAGGTTTTGCATTTCTTTTTTAGCTTCTTCAGCTGAAAGCAAAGCTTGTTCTATGGATTCTTCTCTTGATTTAACAGCGTTTAATATCGGTTTCCAAGCAAATTTCTTTAAAAGGAACAACAAGATAACAAAAGTTACCAACATCCAAAAAACAAGACCTATTCCCGGATTTATCAATTCAGAACCTGCACTAAGTGGTATCATAAATTTATTTTTATAGTTTTTACTACTCTTTTTTAAAAATACAATTTCCGTAACCAACCGTTACGGAAATTGAAAAACATTACTTTACAAATGCTCCGAAGATAATAGCAATAAGACCTGCTCCTTCGATAAGACCTGCTGCAATAAGCATTGCTCCTTGGATTTTTCCTGCAGCTTCAGGTTGACGAGCAATAGCATCCATTGCTGACCCTCCGATTCTACCAATACCAAGACCAACACCTAAAACTGCTAATCCGATTCCTACGTAAATTAATCCTGCGTCCATCTTTTTAAATTTTAATGGTTTATAAATAGTTAAATAATGTACTTATTAATGGTGCTCCTCCTGAACTGCCATACCAATAAACAATGCGGTAAGAACAGTAAAGATATAAGCCTGTAATGCTGCAACCAATAATTCCAGAACTGAAACAAATAGAGCCAATGCCACAGAAGCCGGAGCGATAGCTATAGACTTAAACATAAAAACAAGAGAAATCAAACTCAATATCATAATATGCCCTGCTGTGATATTAGCAAAAAGTCGCATCATAAGAGCAAAAGGCTTGGTCAAAATTCCTAAGAACTCAACAGGTATCATAATTGGCAGCAACCAAGCCGGAACTCCGGGTGGTTTAAAAATATGCCCCCAATAATTTTTATTTCCGTTAATGTTTACCACAACAAGCGTAATCAAAGCCAAAACCATAGTAACAGCTATGTTTCCTGTAACGTTGGCACCTCCGGGGAAGAAAGGAACAAGTCCCAATAAATTGTTTATCCATATAAAGAAGAATATGGTAAGTAAAAGAGGTAAAAATACAGGTGTTTTTTTCGCTCCGATATTCGGTAAAGCAACCTCATCTCTGATAAACAAAATAACAGGCTCAACAAAACCGGCAATACCCTTAGGTACACCATTGTTTTTAGAATAAATTTTTGAAGCGGAAACAAATATCAACAAAAGAAAGGCAATGGATATAAATATTCCTGCCACGTTTTTAGTTATAGATAAATCGACAAATTTACCGTCCAAACCTGTAAACAAATCTGCAATTCCTGCTTTTTCTAATCCTTCGGTCGAAACCAAAGCACCGTGATTTAGTGTAAAACCTTCGTGAGTGTGTCCGTGTATTTTCTTTGACGAAAAGAAATGAAAACTTCCGTCTTTCCAAACGATAATAGGTAAAGGAATAGAAACGTGATGTTCTTCTCCGTTTTCATCAGTTGATGTCCATAAATGCCATTCGTTAGAATCTGATATATGGTGCATTATCATTTCTACTGCATTAAACTCTTTCTCTTCGGTAGGGGAGGAGGTAGTTGATTCCTGAGCTGAAAGCACGGGATTAAAGCACAATAATGACACAAAAAAGAAGAATTTCAAAGTAGATAGTCGCATTATAGGTCGAACTTTAAAAATTTCGGCAAAGGTATGCTTTTTGTACATTTTAAAAAAATATTTTTAAGATTTATTTTTTTGGTGAAAAATTAGAATTTTATAACAGCTCAACATACTGAAAAACAGATATAAAAGGTATATAATTCCGAAATTCCCGATAAAGCTGTTAGTGAAATCAATAATTTGCTTTAGGAGTGTAAGATAAGAAAAAATTAAAATTATTTTCACAAAAAGAAATCCCATAAACACAAAACCCGTTTTTTCTATAAAATTCTGAGCCATCCAGTTGAATATATAAATCAATCCGAAGGAAAGAAGTAGGAAAAAAATGTGAATATACCAAAGCCAATCCAAAGGCATCCAATTTAAAAAATACAATAAAACAAAGTTTATCAGAAATAGGATAACCCCAAAAATAGAAAGGTTGTAAAAAGGATTAGTTGTCATTATTTTTCACTTCTTTTATAAGATTATAGAGGGATAAAAAAACTCCGAGAACAGAGAAAACAGCTATTAAAACCGGTTTTTCATTGCCAAAATATTGGTCGGCAAACTTTCCGATAAAAACAAAAATAATAATTGTTGCCGCCATCTGGAAAGCCAAAGCGGAATATTTAACATAACTGTTATATGGCTTTTTCTTCTCGGGTTGATTTTTCATTTTCGGAAGTGTTCAATTTTTTGACCGTTCCCCTCATCTGGCAGGAGGCGAAAAACTCGGCTCCGGGTTCTACAGCCAGCTTCCCGACCAGGGCTTCTCCTTTTATTTTTGCTTTTGCTTTTATGGTCAGGAGTTCCGAAACGTCAATTTTACCTTCATAAGTTCCTTCGATATCGAGATTTTTGCAGGTAATATTGCCTATTATTCTTCCGGTTGGTCCGATAACCAGTTTGCCTTGAGAAGTAAAATTCCCGATGAGTTCTCCGTCAAGCCTGAAATCTGCTACCGAGAAAATATCGCCTCTGATTCGGGTACCTTCGACAATTCGGTTGGTTTTCCCGAAGAGTTCCATCGAAGAGTTTTTCTGTTTGTTGAACATAATTTAAGGTATTGGGTGTAACAGTAAATATTCGTCAAAATTCTTTTTCACCTGAACCACTTTGTAATCTTCAGACGAAATCATCACAAACTTTTCTTTGATTTTGTAATCTTTATATTCCTCCAGCAAAGTGATAAATTCTTTGGCTCTCTGCTCTGAAACTATGTTGTGAATCACTACAAAATTCTGGTTTTGCGTATAGCTGTCTAAGGTGATTTTCAGGTTCTCGTTGGGTCTGTCTTTGAGGAAAGTTTCCAAAACGGTGTTTAATCCGGCTAAATCGGTTTGGGTGGAAGTTTGGTGAATGAGTTTCCAGGCAGTAGCCGGTTTTTTGAAGGTCAGTTTCTCTAATTTCGGAATATTCGTACGAAGTAAATTCTCTGCTTCTTTGCCTTCTGCACTGTTCGGATAGGTCAGAGCAACATAATTCAATGCTTCGCTATAAGCCTCCAAACCTTGCAGATTTCCGATAGTGTTGGCTTTGAGAAGTTCTAATTTTGAAATGATATCTTCACCTGCATATTGATTGATAAGAATTTCTATTTCAGTAAGTAAGGTTCTGTAATCTCCGGTTTCGTACAGGCGGTACATATTTTTGTAAACCTCATCGGGAGTCCCTTCCAAAGATAAAGCATTTTCAGGATTGTTGATAAGCTGGGCATAGCGGGAATCGGGATACATCGAAGTAATTTTCGATTTCATCGCAAGGGTTTTATCAGACCCCAGAATTTCGTAAATCTTATACAGATTATACATTGAAGGCAGAATGAGTCGCTCTTCCGGATTGCTTTCCAAAAGCCCTTCGAGTTTTGCCTGAGCCAGTTCATATTCTCTGAATTTGTCTTTATAAATAATTCCGAGTTGGTAATAAGCGAAATTTCGTTCTTTGAGCAATTCGGCTATCAGAGCCTCATCAGTAGGGATTTGGTCAATATAAAACTGAGTCGTGTGAGCAGGGTTTACTACTTCTTCAGGAGTAGTTTCCTCTTCCGAAGCAAGTTCTTCCTGAGCAGTAACTGCAGTCGGAGTGTAATCTCTGAGTCTCCAATAATCTCTGAGTTCACGGTTTCCCCATTTCTTACGGAATTCATTCTTTCCGTTGGCTACCGTGTTTTGGTTGTAAAAATAAAACGAAGATGCTCCGCCTGCACCCGGTCTGGTTGTAACAGGTTGTCTATTCATCTCTACTCTTGAGCTACGAGATAAGGAGTTATCGCTAAATAGAGGGTCGTCACCTCCAATAGAAGGGCGACCTCCACTTGTAGCCACAGCAGCCCGACTTTGTTTTTCTTCCAGAGCTTTGATTCGCTCTTCTTCTTTTTTGAGTCTTTCAATATGGTTTTCAAAAAAAGCAATCCTTTCGGAATCAGACATGGCAACCAAATTCAAAATACTGTCGTTGGTTTGAGCAATTGCTTCAAATTTGATAACATCTTCAAGGTTTTCCCGTTTCTTTTTGATACTTCGGTGTTCTCTGGTTTTCGGGTCTAAATGCACTAAAGTACTGTCGTAATATTTTCCTGCAACGGCATATTTGGCATCATAGAAGTTGATTTCAGCCAGATTTCGGTAGTTGGAAGCTGTCAGGTAAACGTTGTTGGTTTTGTGTTTTAGCGAAGTGTTGTAGTGTTTTTTTGCTTTTTCGGTATTTTCGTGTTTTTCGTAAAAAAGAGCCATCTGGTGGTTCAACACATCGAGATAAGGTCTATTTTCTCTGTCTTCGAGCAGTTTTTTGTATTTCTTTACGAAAAGCACCGTGTCCTGAATCAGGCTGCCCAACTGAGCCTGTTTAATATGTGCCTGAATCGTATATTGTCGGGGAGATTTTCGCTTCATATCAATCACTCTTTGGTAGGAAGCAAAAGCACTGTCAGGTTGGTTCTGAATCTCCAAAAGTTGTCCTAAGATAAACGTGTAGCGGGCTTTTTCTTCTTTACTTTTGGTATATTCTCTGGCTTTTTTCAAAGCAGGAATGGCTTTTTCGTATTGATTTTCATTCAAATAGGCCTGAGCCAGAATAGCATTGGCATCACCTACAAGTTGTGGGTCAAATTCGATTTCACTGAGCAGTTTTTCCAGATTCTGAATAGCCAAAGTGCTGTTTTCCAATCTGATATTTGTTTTTTCTTTCCAGATTTTGATTTCGTTAATACGGTCGCTGTCGGGGTATTTAAACAAAACGTAGTTGAGGGCTTCCAGAGCAGGGACAAAGCGTTGTTCGTAATAACGGGATTTTCCGAGTAGGAGATAGGCTTCGTCCATTTGAGGATTTTTTTCGGTTCCTCCAATGTTCATCGAGTGTTTCTGAATAGCTTTGATGGCTTTGTCTTCGGCTCTTTTGAAGTTCGGATTTCTCGGAACAGAATCCTGCCCAAAAACCGGTTCTATAATCTGCATACGTTCCACGGGCAACACTTCCCAGAAATTATCCGAATATGTGGTTTTCAGTTCGTTAACTCCTGCTTCCAAAGCAAGATTTCCGTTATACATAACGTTGTATTTGGTCGTAAGAGCATGATAATTTCGGTTGACAAACTTGTCTTTCTTGACCGAACAAGCCGAAGCTACCACTATGATAAAACCTAAAGCAAAAAGATATCGCACCGTATGTGTTTTCAAAATATACCGTTTTAAAAAGCTAAAACTTGTTTTTGTGTTTTTTATTGTAAAAGAAACAGACAAAGTTACACAAAAAATTGAAACGGAGAAATTAGTTTTCAGCTTACTTATAAATCAAAAACCGAGCTTCGTTTGGTGTAAATCATATCTTTGAGTCGCAGTAAAAAAGCCAAGGTGAGATAGACCCCAAACCAAAGCCCTACGGTTACAAAGGAAATATAGACAAAAAAGAGCCTTACGTTTGAGGTTCTGATACCTATGCGGTCTGCCAGACGAGACGAAACCTCAAAGCCGTTTCGCTCAAAAAAATAACGTATGTTGTTGATGAGTTTCAAAATAGATAATTTGAGCAAAAATAATAAATTATTCAGTTTTAGTAAACACCGTCTTCTGCAAAACAGCCGAAATCATAATCGTCAATCCTGCTCCGATGACGTTCAGCCATAAATATCCGATTACGTCAAGATAATAAATATAAAAAATCGAAGCCTGTGATATGACAGCTCCAAAAAACAGAGCCTGAGCTTTGATGAATTTAAAGTAAAATCCGACTAAAAATATTCCGAGAATTGTTCCGTAGAAAACCGAACCGAGAATATTCACAAACTGAATCAGATTCTCAAAAAGTGTTGCATAACAAGCAAAAGCAATCGCTATTATTCCCCAAAAAACGGTAAACCATTTGGTTGATTTCACAAAGTGGATGTCGCTTTTTTCGGTTTTGAGATTTCGTTTATAAATGTCAATAGTCGTGGTTGAAGCCAAAGCATTCAAAGCAGAAGCTGTGGAAGACATCGCAGCCGAAAAAATTACAGCCAACAACAACCCGACAAATCCCATCGGAAGATAATTCAGAATAAAATGAATAAAAACGTAGTCTTTATCGTTGGTTTCGATAGTGCTGTCTGCTTTTTTGATTAGGTCTTTGGCCTGGTCTCTTAAATCTTTTTCTTTGAGTCCTAAAGCAGTGATTTTTTCCTGAAGGGCTTTGTTTTCAAAATCTTTGTTGAGTTGGTTGGCATACTCCAAAGTAAAATCTTTTTTGTCTTGAGCAATGTCTTTTAATTGTTGTTCTAAAGTTGCATATTCAGAGGCATATTCTGATTTTTCGACTGCTTTTTTTCCGTTGGGGTTAAAGTGAATCGGAGCGGAGTTGAATTGGAAAAACACAAAAACCATAACTCCCGTAAGCAATATGAAAAACTGCATCGGAACTTTCAGAAGTCCGTTGAAGATGAGCCCCAGCTGGCTTTCTTTGACACTTTTTCCCGATAAATATCTTCCTACCTGTGATTGATCTGTCCCGAAATAGGAAAGAGCTAGAAATAATCCTCCCGTAATTCCGCTCCAAAACGTATAACGGCTTTCTAAATCAAACGAAAAATCAACAATTTCCATTTTATTGTTGATTCCTGCCACTTTCAGAGCATTCGTAAAAGTAACTTCTTGAGGTAAGTTGTTTAAAATCAAAAAGAAAGCGACAAACATTCCGCCCATAATGATAAACATTTGTTGCTTTTGAGTAACATTTACCGCTTTGGTTCCTCCAGAAACGGTATAAATAATTACCAAAATTCCGATGATAATATTGAGCAGAGTAAGATTCCACCCCAAAATCGTAGAAAGAATAATCGAGGGGGCATAAATGGTAATTCCGGTTGACAATCCTCGTTGTACTAAAAACAAAATAGCAGCAAACGAACGGGTTTTTAAATCAAATCGCTGCTCTAAATATTCGTAAGCCGTATAAACTTTGAGTTTATGGTAAATCGGGATAAAAGTGATGCAGATGATAATCATTGCCAGAGGCAAACCGAAATAGAACTGCACAAAGCCCATTCCGTCATGATAGGCTTGCCCGGGAGTGGATAAAAACGTAATGGCACTTGCCTGAGTTGCCATCACGGAAATGCCAACCATATACCAAGGCGTTTCGTTGTTCCCTAAGATATAGTCTTTTACGTTTTTGCTGCCTTTGGTTTTCAGGCTTCCGTAAATTACTATAAACGAGAGAGTTACTATGAGTATTATCCAATCAATATGCTGCATGGGTTAAGAGAAAATTAAAGTCAACAAATAGAAAAGCAAAATGTAAACTGCATTTGCCACCAGCACGAATGTATATGATTTTTTCCACTTCATAAGCCTCTCCCTGACTCCCTCTCCAAAGTAGAGGGGCAGAGCAATGTTGTATTTAGTTGTCAAATATAGGTTTAATTTCTGTTTTACTCATAAACTCTGCCTATTTCTAAAAGCTCTCCTAAAGTCTGCCAAGTTACAATAAATTCTTTTTCATCATCACTATCTAAAATACATCTTGCTCCACATTCTAAATTTGTCATTGGGTCAAAATTATACCATATATTTCCTGTTTCAGAGTCTATGCCAAAATATCTTTTTTCATCATCTAATTGTTTACCTCTCATTTTATGAAGTTCGGAAATTTGAAATTGTAAAACAGAAATAGAATAATCTATTTCGTTTTTGTCCGAAATCTTCGATTTGTCAATAGATAAACTTTCAGGAGCATCGGTTATGCTTAACCATTCAGAGTTAAATTCTTTTGGGTCTGATATGAAAGCATTTTCTATGAGTTTTAATAATAAATCAGGTGTCAGAGGTTGATTTTTTTCTTGTTCTGCTAATTTTAAGAGCGATAGTAAATAAGTTTCTAAATCTCTGTTTTCAAATTTGTTTTTAAGATTGCAAATATGTTTGTAAAATTCGTTTGTTGTCATTGTTTTGTTCTTTAGGATTACAGTTACTATACAGATAGATGTTATTTTTTAAAATTCTTTTTCGATAAATTTGGTAAATCATCATATCTTCCCTCTATCAAAGCTAACTTTTTTTGTTGAGACCATTTCTTTATTTTTTTCTCATAATCAATAGCAATAGCTATATCTGTAAAAGTAGTAGAATATACCAATTCCACAGGTCTTCGGTTGTATGTATATGACCCGAAATGTTTCCCTGAAATATGCTCTTCTATTCTTTTATCAAGATTAGAAGTAACACCTACATAATACGTTTTATCAGAACATTGCAATATGTAAACATAAGATAACTGCATTATAATTTATTTTAGTTTCTCTATTTTTGTTAATCGAATTGATGCTTATTTTTAATTTTTTCACTCGTCACTTCGAGTAGGTTTATTTCGTTTCACTACATAAACCGTATCGAGAAGTTTTTTAAGTTCTCGATACAATTTTACTCCATTTCATTTCGTAAAATCACTCGAACTGACGTACCCGTACATTTTTATTCCACGTCAGTTCGAGTAACGAAACGAAGTGGAGTGTATCGAGAACTCATTTCACAAAACCTATTAAAATTAACGAAATCATAACTCAATTAAATTAACCAAAAGCCTGTAAGCCCCATCTGTTCCATTCGGAATCTGTCTAAAAAAGCTGATTCCGGTATAAACAAAATGTCCTTTTCCGTGTTTTGCGATTAAAAGTGAGCCTTCTTTTTCGCTTTCATTTTTGTCGTTCATAGAAAAAACAGGCTCAAACTCCTTGCTCCATTCTGCTCCGAAATACAATCCTCTTTCCTGAATCCAATCGTTAAAATCGTTTTCGTTTATTTTATTCGGATACGAAAGTACCTTGTGAGTTGGGTTTACAAACGAAACTTTCGCATTTTCGTCAGTTACTCTTTCTCGTCCTATTTTGAGTGTGTAAGGTGCAAAATCTGATAAATCGGTAGGCTTTCCTCTGTAACCGGTTGTGATGTACTGCATAATTACTGTTCCTCCGTTTTTGACGTAATTGTTCAGAATTTTGCCTTTCAGCTTTAGTTCGGGAATCGTATTATAGGCTCTGATTCCTATAATTACTGTTTCAAATGCAGCTAAATTTTCGGCTGTCATATCATTTACGGAAATCAGCTTCACGTTATACCCGATTTGCTCCAATCCTTGCGGAATTTCATCAGTTGCTCCCATTAAATAAGCAATATGCTGCTTTGATTTTTTCAAATCCAAACGGACTGCTTTGGCTGTTGCAGGTTTCAGAACCGACTGCTTTGGGATATGGTCATAATCAATTTCGATAAGCTCCTGATTGTAGGTTTTTCCGTTGGTTTTGGCAATGATATTCAGTGTAGCGTTTTCGGGATTTGAGGGAGGAACAAGCGAAAATTTCACTAAACTTTCTTCTCCTTTTTTACTGATTTCAAACGGAATTTCCTTTGGAGAAATCGTCCAGCCTTTGGGAACTTCAACCGAAACTTCTCCTTTTGAATTATCTTGAAGTGCTTTCACTTTAACCGAAATTTCTTTCGCTTTATCATCTGCAAAAACCAAAACATTATTCGCAAACGAAACCACTACATCAGGCAAAACCACAAACGGACGATAGGTTTCTCCGTTTTCGGGAGAATTGAATTTATAGACGATATTTTTGGTAAAATCTATCGGAGTTCCCTCAATATTCAAAACAAAAGTTACGGGAAAATCGTTTTCGGTTTGTGGGAGATTTCTTAATTTTTGGTCTTCGACTACGAACATTCCTTTTGTTCTTTCGTTTTTCAACCAATACGGATTGGAATATTCCATATTTGACGGAACAGAAATATTTTTTTCTGAAAAACGGATAGCTTTATTGTTTTGTAATTTTTCGTTTTTCGGTAGTTTTTTATCGAAAATCGAAATTTCCTGTAAAATTATGGTTGAATTGGAACGATTAACCACTTCAAAATTCAAATCGAATTTTTCGGATTTCGTAACGCTTTCCGAACTTGCAACAGCTTCTAAATACAATCCCGAACAAGCTAAAATAATATTTTTGATGTGTTCCGATTTTTGATTTTTCCAATAATTATCTTGAATTTTTTCGATAAGCAGATAGGCTTTTATCAGTTCTTCCAAATGAACAGACGGATTCTGAAAATTGAAGTTTTTCTCGACTTTTTCCAAGATTTCTCCGATTTGTTTTCCTTCGGGAATTCGTGTCCAAGTGGTGTTTATTCCCTCAAAAATATCTTTCTGTCCTTTTGGTAAATCGCCTTTTATAAGTTCGAGGTATTCGTTTTCACTTCCCCTTGTTCCCGTTGCTCCAAATCCCTGACATCTGTGCTGACTGCGACTCAAAGCCGAAATTTCTCCGTTGCTTTTCCCTAAAATCGGATAAAAAACATTGGCATCAAGAATTACGTGGTTGCTTTTGTCTGCTTTTTCAAAAGCCTCCTGACTCGGAAAAGCCCAAGGAGAAGTGTTGTAAAACAATCTTCTCGGAGCATTTTTTTCGTTTTTTACGATATCGAAAGCCTCCAAGCTTAAAATGGCGGAGGCTGTGTGATGTCCGTGAGTAGTTCCGGGTGTTCTGTGGTCAAATCGGTTGATAATCACATCAGGACGGAAATCCCGAATACACTGCACCAAATCTTCCAAAACCTGCTGTTTATCCCAAATTTCAAAGGTTTCTTCAGGCACTTTTGAAAACCCGAAATCGTAAGCTCTCGAAAAAAACTGCTTTCCTCCGTCCACACTTCGTGCTTTTAAGAGTTCCTGTGTTCGGATTACTCCCAAAAGCTCTCCCATTTCAGCTCCGATAAGGTTTTGCCCTCCGTCTCCACGGGTAAGCGAAATATAAGCCGAATTGGCTTTTACTTCGTTTCCGAAATACGAAATGAGCTTGGTGTTTTCGTCATCGGGGTGTGCGGCAACGTACAAAACCGAACCCAGAAAGTTCAGCTTTTGGATTTCGTGGTAGATTTCGTTTGAAGATAACTTTTGAGGTTGTTGTGCAAACAGATTCGCACTTATAAATAAGAGTAAAAACAGCTTGATTTTCATTTTGGGTTGAATTCTAAACAAGCAAAAGTAACATTTTAACTGAGAATTGATTATAGCGACTTACTAAAATTCCGTTAAAAGCTATTTTTTGATAATCTTTTGAGTAAATTTCAAATTGTTTTCATCTGTTATTTTCAGCAGATACATTCCCGGAGACAGACCTGAAACATTGATTTGATTTTGGTCTGAAACCAAAACTTTGCGTCCTTGAAGGTTATAAATCTCAATTTTTTGTACAGTGTTTTCAGTATCAATATAGAGCATATCGCTTGTGGGATTCGGATAAACTTTAATGTCTAATTGAGCCAATGCTTCAGTACTTAATGAACATTGAACGACATCATCGGTAAAGATAAAGTCAGTATGATAATGAGTGATGTCCCAGTCAGAATAAGGAAATTGACCATCTAAGGCAGCACTAACATCGTCAACTTCTATACAAATACTTCGAAGTATTGAAAAAGGAGGGTCAAGGTCATATCCATACCAAGGATATATGGCGATGTCAAGAGTCATCTCCGGATGGTTGTTTCCGTTTTTGAGATTTATTCTTTTTAGATTCCAAACATCATAAGCATATAAAGTATGAATATTGGGGTTGTTGCTCAAATCAATTTCTTCGATTTCGTTCCAAGGTCCCATATCTCCTCCTGTATTTCCGATGTGCAGGACTTCTAATAAGGTATTGGAAGAAACATCTAAGGACATAAGCCAATTGCTGCTGCAATCTAACTCTTTTAGCTGTAAATTCTGACTGACATCTAATTCGGTAATATCAGTATAATTGATAGAAAGTTTTTCTAATAAAACAAAATCTTGAATTCCCGTAAGGTCATAAATTTGAGGAAACGACCAACTTAATGCATCTAAATTAAGTTCCGTAACATTTTCAATATCGCTTGTAAACACCTGTCCGTTTACTATTCCGTCAGAGTCAATATTAAGACTGATGAGTGCCTGTTCAAACCCTTGGTCGGGAATTATGGTATATTGTCCTGACATAGTACACCCGATAGAGAACAAAAATAAGAGTAGAAGATGTTTCATAGTTTTGAAGATTAGTGATTTACAAAAATAATAAAAAAACGTTCTGATTTGTCAAATAAAAAAAGAGGAATGATTGCTCACTCCTCTTTTCGTATAAAATATTTTTATTTTTTGGATTATTTCAGTTTTTTGCGAACTTCAACTTCCTGGAAAGCTTCGATAATATCATATTCTTTCAGGTCGTTGTAGTTTTTGATTTGCATACCACAATCATAGCCTTTAGACACCTCTTTTACATCATCTTTAAAGCGTTTGAGAGTTGCCAGTTCGCCTGTATAAATAACCACTCCTTCACGAATAAGGCGGATTTTAGAGTTTCTGTAAATTTTTCCGTCTGTAACCATACAACCTGCAATGGTTCCGACTTTTGAAATTTTAAACAGCTCTCTGACTTCAGCCGTTCCGGAAACTTCCTCTTTCATTTCCGGAGAAAGCATTCCTTCCATCGCATCTTTCAAATCATCAATAGCATCATAGATAATAGAGTAGTTTCTGATGTCGATTTCTTCTTTTTCTGCCAAAGCCTTAGCATTTGCTATCGGTCGTACGTTAAACCCGATGATAATAGCATCAGAGGCAGAGGCAAGAAGTACGTCAGATTCGGTAATGGCACCCACACCTTTGTGAATGATGTTGATTTGCACTTCTTCGGTAGAGAGTTTTGAGAAGGAATCTGAAAGGGCTTCCACAGAACCGTCCACGTCTCCTTTGAGGATAACATTGAGTTCTTTGAACTGCCCCAGAGCAATACGCCTTCCGATTTCGGCCAAAGTAACGTGTTTCTGAGCTCTTACGGATTGTTCTCTCATCAGCTGAGCCCGTTTTGAAGCAATTTGTTTGGCTTCTTTTTCTTCTGCAAAAACGCTGAATTTATCTCCTGCCGTTGGAGCTCCGTCTAATCCTAAGATAGAAATCGGAGTCGAAGGACCTGCTTCTTTAATATTTTTTCCACGTTCGTCATTCATAGCACGAACTTTCCCGTGGTGTTTTCCTGCCAGAACATAATCGCCTACACGGAGGGTTCCGGCCTGAACCAAAACAGTCGAAACATAACCTCTTCCTTTGTCAAGGAATGCTTCAACAACAGTTCCTACAGCCGGTTTTTTGGCATTGGCTTTCAGGTCAAGAATTTCTGCTTCGAGCAACACTTTTTCCAAAAGCTCCTGCATTCCGATTCCTTTTTTAGCCGAAATATCCTGCGACTGAATTTTTCCGCCCCATTCTTCAATCAAAAGGTTCATTCCTGCCAAACGTTCTTTGATTTTATCCGGATTGGCATTGGGTTTATCAATTTTGTTGATGGCAAAAATAATCGGAACTCCCGCTGCCTGAGCGTGAGAAATAGCTTCTTTGGTTTGAGGCATAATGTCGTCATCGGCTGCAATTACGATAATGGCAATATCGGTAACCTGAGCTCCTCGGGCACGCATAGCGGTAAAGGCTTCGTGACCCGGAGTATCTAAGAAAGCAATGCGTTGTCCGTTGTCGAGGGTAACGCTATAAGCTCCGATATGTTGGGTAATTCCCCCGGATTCTCCCGCAATTACGTTGGTTTTTCTGACGTAATCCAACAAAGAGGTTTTTCCGTGGTCAACGTGTCCCATAACGGTAACGATAGGAGCACGGTGGGTGAGGTCTTCTTCACGGTCTTCGACCTCAACAATAGCTTCTTCGATATCGGTAGTGATGAATTCTACTTCAAAACCAAATTCATCAGCCACAATAGTAAGGGTTTCTGCATCCAGACGTTGGTTCATCGTAACCATAATTCCCAATGACATACAGGTTCCGATAACCTGAGTAATAGGCACATCCATCATGGTCGCTACTTCACCTACGGTTACAAATTCCGTAACTTTAAGGATTTTATCTTCTTCGTCTTGTAGTTTTTGTTCGTCAAAAGCCCGTTGTTTGTGGAAATCTCTTTTTTCTCTACGGTATTTGGCTGCTTTTGATTTGGAGCCTTTCCCCTGAAGTTTTTCGAGGGTTTCCTGAATTTGTTTTTTAACTTCTTCTTCGGTAGGCTCTACCTTCACGATAGGCGGTCTTTTTCCTTTATTAAAATCAGGTTTTCCTTTTCCTGCCCCTGTGTGAGCCGGATTTGGAGTTCCCGGTTTTATTCTTTTTCGTTTCGAACGTTGCTTGTTAGGATCGTTTTGTCCGGCACCCTGAGGCTTGCCTTGTCCGGGTTTTTTATCGTCTTTTTTGTCGTCTTTCTTTTTGGCAGGTCGTTCAAATTGTTTCAGGTCAATTTTTTGAGCTGTAATTTTCGGTCCCGAAAGCTTCGTATATTTTGTCTCAATTTTTTCTTCCACAGGAGCCTCAGCAGACGGAGTCTGTTTTGGAGCCTCTTCTTTTTGCTGGCTCTTTTCCGTTTTTGGAGCTTCCTGTTTCGGGAGTTCCTGCTTTGGAGCTTGTTTTGGTGGCAGAGGTGCTTTTTCTTCTTTTTCAGCAGGTGCTTCTACTTTTGGAAGTTCCTGTTTTACAGGAGCAACCTCAGGGGTTTTTTCTTCCTGCTTCGGAGCTTCTTCTTTTGGTTTTTCCTCTGCTTTTTTCGGATTAAGGTCTATGGAACCCACTTGTTTAGGTCCTGAAAGTGTAGCCGCTCTGGCTTTGATTACTTCTGATTTTTTTGCCTCTTCTTCCAACCTGCGTTGCTCTTCTTTTTCTCTTTCAAGACGAAGGGCTTCTTTTTCTTTGCGTTTTTCTTCGCCTACTTTGATCGAGACATCTTTGCGGTTTTTATCTGTGGCAAATTCATCGAAAAGGACATCATAAACCTCACCCGCAACCTTAGTGTTTGGGTTTTGCTCAATGGTGATTCCCTTTCCTTTTAAGTAATCAACAGCTCGTTCCAAAGAAATATTAAATTCCTTGAGAACCATATTTAATCTTGTTGGCTTTCTTTCAGACATATATCCTTATTTTCTAATTTAACCGTACAACGTTTTTGTTAGGGGTTATTTCGACAGTTTAGTTTTTTTCAATTTTAGTTATTTTAATCCTCAAACTCCTCTTTGAGAATTTTTATCACTTCTCTGATGGTTTCTTCTTCCAAATCGGTTCTTCTGACCAGGTCTGCCACATCGTGTTTCAGTACGCTACGGGCAGTGTCGAGACCAATTTTAGCGAATTCGTCAATAATCCATCCATCGATTTCGTCTGAGAATTCGGTCAATTCCACATCATCTTCTTCATCGGCTGCCAGACCTTCTCTGATTACATCAAGCTCATAACCCGTAAGCATACCTGCCAGACGAATGTTGTGCCCTGATTTTCCGATAGCTTTAGAGACCTCTTCTACTTTCAGGAACACTTCGGCTCTTTTGTTTTCTTCATCAATCTTAATCGATGAAACTTTGGCAGGGCTCAAAGCCCGGGTAATATATAAAGGAGTGTTGGTCGTGTAGTTGATTACGTCAATATTTTCATTTCCCAGCTCACGAACGATTCCGTGGATACGGGAACCTTTCATCCCGACACAAGCTCCAACCGGGTCAATTCTGTCATCATAAGAATCAACAGCTACTTTTGCTTTTTCTCCGGGAATGCGGACTACTTTTTTGATGGTAATCAATCCGTCGAAAACCTCAGGAATTTCCTGCTCAAACAATTTTTCTAAGAACTTTTCTGAAGTTCTTGACATAATGATTTGAGGTTTGTTGCCTTTCAGCTCTACATCTTCGATAATTCCCTTTACGTTATCTCCTTTACGGAAAAAATCTGACGGGATTTGTTTTTCTTTGGGAAGCACAATTTCGTTTCCGTCATCATCGAGCAAAATTACGGCTTTATGACGAACGTGGTGTACTTCTGCTGAATAAATATCACCAATCAGGTCTTTAAATTGTTTGTACAGGTTGGTGTTGTCGTGTTCGTGGATTTTGGCAATCAGGTTCTGACGTAAAGCCAAGATAGCTCTTCTACCTAAATCAATCAGTTTTACTTCCTCTGAAACTTCTTCACCTACTTCAAAATCCGGCTCAATTTTTCGGGCTTCGGAAAGGGCAATTTGTTCGTTTTCATCCTCTATCTCATCATCTTCCACAATTTCTCTACGCCTCCAGATTTCCATATCTCCTTTGTCGGGATTTATGATGATGTCGAAGTTGTCGTCTGAACCGTATTTTTTCTTTAATGCGGCTCTGAATACTTCTTCCAGAATTGCCATAAGCGTTACTCTGTCAATGAGTTTGTCGTCTTTAAACTCTGAGAATGACTCGATTAATGCAATATTTTCCATACGACTTTTATGTTTCTTTTTTAAAATACTATTACAACCTTTGCTTCTTTAATATTTTCATAAGGAACTTCAACCCGGTTTTGCACAGTTTCTTTTCCTTTCCCGATTTTTTTCGGCTCTCTCGATTCCCATTCCAAAACGATAAAATCATCGTTAGCGGCTGTCAATTCCGCTTCGATTTCGATGTTGTCGTTTTGTTTTACATGGAGGATTCTGCCTATGTTTTTTGTGTATTGTCTTTTCTGAATCAGAGGTGAAGTAGCTCCGGCAGAAGCCACTTCCAGAGAAAAATCTTCTTCTTCTCTATCCAGATTATGTTCTACAGCCCGACTGATATCAATGCAATCCTGAAGGGTAACTCCTGAGTCTCCGTCAAGAGTGATGTTGATTTTGTTGCCTTCGCTTATGCTTAAATCAATAAGAAAGATTGAAGGTTTTTCCTCCAAGCCTTTCGCTACTAATTCGGTTACTTTCTGCTTAAACATTTCTGCTGTTTTACTATGAAAAGAGGCACGATAAACGTGCCTCTCATTTAACTTTCGATAAATAATGGTGCAAAGATACGGATTTTTATTTACCCTGCAACTTTTTTGCAGGTTTTGTATCGTAACTCTGTCAGAATGAGCCTGAAAGTCGTTAGGAATTGGAGTTCAATTCCACGAAATATTTATAAAACAACGGAATGGTCTCAATTCCTTTCAGGTAATTGAAAACTCCAAAGTGCTCATTTGGAGAGTGAATAGCATCGCTGTCAAGCCCAAAGCCCATCAGAATCGTTTTGGATTTTAGTTCTTGCTCAAACAGAGCTAC
>JBAYSC010000028.1:0-18572 GCA_041676345.1 Flavobacteriaceae bacterium
AAAAATACAAAGTTAATCTTTTATCACTATTAGTTGTTCAGTAATTCCAAATCCTATAATTCTCTCCCAAACTTATCATCAGCACCTAAATTCAATAACGTTTATATACTTGCTTTATATCTTCATTTATTTGTTCCAATAGTTTATTGTATTTAGGAAAAATGATTTGCTTTTTAGCGCTCATTTTGAATTATAAATGATTGTTATTTCAATCAAATTAGCTTATTTTGTATGAAAAATCAATCATATTGCATATCGCAATATGCGATATAAACCAAATGGTAAACCTGAAAGATGATAATAAACCAACCAGGTTTATTATATAAAGGTAAGTTTACTGTTTTGTTCTACGGATGTTTGCTCTATATATTTCATTTGCAATCCACTACGGAATGCGTAGTGTTCTGCAAACAAAATATTTTATATAAGATTGGCAAAAAATATTAATTTTTGCCAATCTTATATTTTTATACTATTGCCTTTTGTTTATCTATAAACCCTAAATCTTGGGGTTTATCCTGACGCAAAAGGTAAAGAAATTCACTTTCTTTTATCCTCAACCTCTCTACTAAAAGCAATCAAATTCACCATTTACTCACAATGTTTTTTTATTGTTTTTTTAAGGGTTCGTGATTATGCAATTTATCTACGTTTATCTGTTGCGGAGTTATCGAAGGCTACTAAATTGCATAGTTCACGTAAACGGCTTCTAACTCTATTCCCATATTGTTTTTCGATTTCGGAAGCGGAGAGATTAGTAGTAATGTGTGTTTGTAATTTTCTTGACACGAACAAATCATAACGAGATAAAATAATTTCAGCCATTACGTTACATTCGTTTCCATAGTATTTGAGATTATTCTCTGTACCTAAATCATCAAAGCAATAGTTTCTGAAATTGGATTCATATAATTTGCCTTTGCTGTAACGATGTATTACTTCGTAACCATCCTGGATGAATTCAAAACTAATATCCCGACAGGATTTTAGTATAAATTTGTTTTCGGATTGAGCTACAAAACGCATCAGGTTCATCAAAGTAGTTTTTCCACAACCTACGGGACCCGATAGTAAAATTCCTTTTTGCAAACTAATACCCGCTTTGTGACACATCATTTCATCTTTCAGGAAATAGGCAATCAAACGCAAAATGATCGACTCGTCTTCTTTTCTGAACCGGAAATGCTGTCCGAATTGTTCTTTGCCCCGCTGTTCCAACAGCTGCAAAATTTTAGGATAATCATAATGGTTCGGAATAATCTTTTCCGGTTGTGGTGTTGAGGTGCTTGGCTCTGTCTTCGGGGTCTCCATAGCGATTGAATTTTTTTGTGTTTAACATCCAATTTCGTGCGGCTGCCTGCCAGTCTTTCATTTCCGTTTTACCTCCGACCAGCCAGCCGTTGCTTGAAAAATAATTGAAAAACTTTTGAGCTTCCAGTTCCGGATAATTCTGCTGTTGAAAATAAATTTCAACTTCCTGAATTTTCGGAACTTCATTTTTTTCTTTCTTTTTAGCGGAACTTTTTCTTTCTTCCTCACCCCCAACCCCTCTCGCAAGGAGAGGGGAGCCTTTTAAATCTTCGTCTTCTTTATGAGCTTCATTCTTCACAATGATTTTTTGTGTTTGTTCACCCAAGTTTAAATCGTTTGAAATGTTTGTTTTGTTTATATAGTTTATAGAAGGTACTAAAGCTTGTTCACTGCTTGTTTCATTACTTGTACAAGACTTGTTTAGAACTTGTTCATCGGGAGGTTCAAAAAAAGGTTCATTTTTTGTTTTAGCCTGTTTGGAAGCCGGTTTTAAGTCTTCCGAAAAATTGAGCATAAAAACCTGACTCCCTTTGAAGGGATTGAATGACGGTTGATAATCAATATAACCCAAAGAATGTAGATTCTTCAGGCATTTATGATATGTAGCTTTGGAAGCTATTTTGCTGATTCGCATTACCTCATCACGAGAAATACTTATCGGGTTTTTGAAACGATTGAAATTCCAGAACTGGAATAATGCCATGTATAAACTAACATGTGTAGGATTGAGGGTTTTATCTTTGATAACCCTTTCAAAAAATCCGGTTAAATGTTTGATGTAATTCATAATGTAAAGTATTAAGATAGGAGTATTAAGTATTAAGACTTTAGATTGCCACGTCATTCCACTACGCTACATTCCTCGCAATGACCCTTCGGCAAGCTCAGGGCAGGCTATCGAAATAAAGTAGGTGAAGCGTTTACTTTATTGCTATTCAATAACCGTTCTATATCCTGGTAATCGTAATACATCGTGCCTCCTACTTTGGTGTAAGAAAGTGTTCCGTTGATGCGGAGGTTTTGTAAGGTTCCGGGAGAAATGTTGAGTAACTTTCTGACTTCGGCTGAACGCAACCATTTTTTTGGTTGCGGGACTTTTGCCTGTAACAGCTCTTTAAGATCGTTCAGTAATAAACTTCTGAATTGGTCAAGGTCTTCCTGAGTAATGATATTTACTGCCATAACAAATGATTTTTAGATTTACGGTGTAAAATTGTAACATTATCAGCAGATAATCAGCCAAGTGCTGCCCATTGGTAATGAAATTTAATTCAGATGTTTTTAGTAGATTTTATAAGGAAAAGTAAATTTTGCCAATTTAAGAGGATGGGTATTGGATTTGAAATTGAAGATTAACGATTGCAGATCTCAGAAGGGTTTTAAGATTCATGATTTTTGATTGTAGATTGTTGTTACAGATTTTTATCCATATATTCTTCTAAAGATGATTTTAGATGGTTAAGAAACAAGGTCCTGTCGCCGGTACGATCTTTCATTCGGTGAAAAGCATGATGGATGTCTCCTAACTGAATATTGAATATGCTTTGAAGAGTTTTGCTAATCTGGCTGATGCCCACTTTTCCGTTTGCTATGGATCGGGAAGCATATAAGGCATAAATCAATTCGATAAGAGCATTTTTACTATCTGACCAATGCAGTTTTTTACTATTAAGAAATACTAAGTTTTCGGATTCATCTGTATTAGTTTTGGAAAGCAGGTAGTTGTATAATAATTCGTTTGAAATAATTTTAGCCACCTTATAATCATAATAGGTTGAAAATTTAGTATCAATTTCAAAAACAAAACTATTGAGCCCGAAGTTAATATCTATGTTGCCCAACTGAAAGAATATATGATCCATGTCTGTACGTCCGGAGCGATAATAACGATAGAAATCTGAATTATAGCTGTGCTCTTTGAATTCCTGTTTGAGTTCCTGTAACTCATTAGAAAAATATTTGAAATACATTTTGCCGTCCATAACCGGGCTGGAAGTTTCGATTCTGAATACTTTATTATAATAGAGTAATTTTCCGAGTATCTGCGGTTTAATTGTTTTGAAAAACTCAATTTCTTCGTTGTCACTTGAAAAACCGTTTTCGGAAATATGGTTTTTCATATCGGATAATAAGTTTCTCAGAAAAGCAGCCATGTGAAAAGCTTCCTCAATGACATGTTCAGCTTCTAAACTGATTTTTTGCTCTTCTTTTTGAATGCTTATAATAGCCTGTTTATAAATTGTTTTTATCATAATATATTCAAGATAAATTATCTGAGCATTTTGGAACGATAATCAGAAGGGGAAAAGGAGGTGTGCTTTTTGAAGAAATTACTAAACGAAGAACAACTGCCAAAATGTAATGCTTCGGCTATTTCAGAAATAGTTAAAACTTTGTTGTGTAACAGGGTTTTTGATTCTATAATAACAGCCTCTTCAATAAGCTGTTTGGTTGTTTTATCTGTAAGTTCTCGGGTAATTTTATTCAGATATCCTGCCGTGATACAAAGAGCGTCTGCATAAAACTTTACCTGATGCTCTTTTTTATAGTTTTGTTCCAAATATTTGAAAAAACTGAATAGGATTTTTTGTTTTTGGCTATGTATTCCTGTATATACCTGTTGTGAATCTATGTGTTTTTGCATCAGAAAATTAAACCCAACACCAAACAAGTCTCTTTGAAACTGATGATTATTTGTATTTTGAGCTGTATGTATCAGTTTAAATGTTTTTTTCAGAAAAGGAATGTCTTCGGGACTAATGGGAATAACCATGAAACTTTGTATTGATAGAAAATAAAACTTTATATTGAGTGCACTTATGTTGTTCTCTGGGAGAAACCCGGGAGAAAATGAGATAATGAACAACTTGGGATTTTTTTCTGAATGTAGAATATTGAATCGTATTCCATTAGGAATCAGTAAAAAATCAAAAGTCAAGAATGTTTTGTGTATATTGTTTATACAGATATCTACAGAACCTGATATTATGAAGATTATGGAGTGAAATGCAGGAGGTATAATATCATCAGACAAAATTGTTTCTGAATGCTCTTTTAGTACAAAAATTTTCAGATACTTTTCATTGTTGTTTTGATCTGTATTTGTCATATTTTTTGTTTTGGTTCAGTATTATATACATCAGATAAACGGATATGAAAAACAGGTTTAACATAGCTGTTATAAAAAAGAAAAATGCCAGCTTTCTGGGGTTGGATTCTTTAATTACACCATTTTCGAGATAACCAATGATTTCATCGTAGCTTAACAGGTCGATGAAGAAATATATACTAATCAGATTCAGTAAGAAAAGGAGCATAGAAAATGAAAATACCAGCCCCTTTTCTATCGACATCAATTTGTGCATCATTGATTTACACTCAAATAGTTTTGAAATATTTTTGTTGTAAGCCCCATAAGTAAAGCATCCTGCCCGCTATGTGCTGCTCCATAGGCTGTTGCAACAATATTGCCGACCGATAAATCCCAATCTTTATCTTTCCTGTCTCCATTATCATAAAGTGAGTATTTTACAATTGAGGAAACCGTAAGAAGGACTTCTTTCTCTTCGGGAGTAAGTGATACATCTGTTATTATCCCTTTTTCGTAAGAAATAACATCAACCCCTGTTTCCGGATAATCGTTTATTGTGACTCCCGATGCTAATTCTATGAGATCGTTGAGTTTTGTTTTTACTCTTACAGATAAACCGACTTCTGAGACAATTATGTCTAAACTGTGCTCGGGATAATTTAGTATCTGTTCTACCCGATCAGTAAATCCGGCATTTATAGCAATAGTTGTTGGTTCTAAATTGCTGTAACCGGTAATTAATTCATTTATTTTAACGGCAATACCTTCAATAGTATCATCCCTATTATTTGAAGCTACATAAGCATCAAACAATACATTGTGCAGTACTCCTATTGCATCAAACGGGTTGTCTGAACTTGTTGAGGGTGACGTTTTTTTTAGCTGTTGCTGGTGACTACTTGTTAGTTCTTCGTTATCACAGGAAGACAGGAGTGTTATCAAAGATACTAACACTCCGCATAGCAGAATCTTTTTCATGACCTTGTTTTTTAAAATGTTACTGAATGGTTTTTCAGTTCATTTTATCCGGATAAGCAGAACTTTGTATCAGCCTAATGCTATACTTTTTGCTTTTGAATTCGGAACAAAGCTATATATCAGGTTTTTACCTGTCAAATGAAGTATTGTGAGTTTCCGCTATTTTAAGTATGGATTTCCTGAAAATCCACACCTCTTATTTGATAAAAAAACCAGGTAGTGTTACTGTTTTTGTAAATACTGCGTATCTTTGACTTATCTGCCAGTTTTCTCATGCTTATACATCGTTTTTTCATATTCAGTCTTTTGACAGGGTGTTGCGTTACTGCTTACGGGACACAATACAAACCGCCTGACAGCTTAAAAAAATTTGATTATAACAGCTTGTCTGATAAAATTGAAAATTCCAAAAACAATAAGGATTTACAGAAGCTATATCTTCAGGCTTTTTTGGATAGGGCTAAATCGGAAAAAAATATAGAAGAAATCATAAACGGCTATAAAAACTATATGTATTATAGTGATGATAAACCGTCTGTTATTTATGCTGACAGTATGGTTGATGCATCATTGAAATCGAAAGATAATTCACTGATAGGTTCGGCATACCTGACCAAAGGTATTGTTCATTATTCGTTAAAGGAACATAAGCAAGCACTTGACCATTACCTCATTGACAATGAATATATATCAAAGACAAATGATAATTACCTGAAATACAAGACAAAATATAATCTTGCCCATATCAAATATTATCTTGGAATTTATGATGAGGCCATTGTATTATTTGAAGCATGTATTGATTATTTTAAGGCAAATAACCCGAGAGGTTACCTGAATACGCTTCACTCGCTTGCTTTATGCCATAACAGAATCGGTAATTTCGGGTATAGCTCTGAACTGAATGCATTGGGTGTAGCTGAAGGGAAGCGGCTTTCAGATGGCTCTATGGAACACTATTTTATTCATTTGGAAGGCATTAATCATTATTTCAGGGATAATTATGCTTTAGCTATAGAAAAAATAAATCATTCCTTGCAGGCAATACGAGAAAATAACGATTTTGCCAATGAAACCGTAGGATACTTTTATATCGGTAAAAGCTACCTGGGTTTGAAACAAACAGAAAAAGCCATGGTTTACTTTAAAAAAGTAGAACAGGTTTTTGACGAGAAGAACTATATACGCCCAGACCTTCGGGAAAGTTTTGAATTGCTTATAAAACACTATGACGCTAAAGGGAATCTGAATTTAAAACTTCATTACATACAAAAGCTTATCAAAGCTGACAGTATTCTGAGTACCAACTATAAATATCTGTCAGAAAAAATCCACAAAGAATATGACACGAAAGAACTGTTGAAAAAAAAGGCAGAAATCCGTAAACAATTAGAACAAAGAAAGAAAAGAGATAACCTGATGATCAGCGGAATAGTTTTCCTGATTATGCTGCTGTTATTTGTGTGTTATAGATATATAAGAAATAAAAAGCTATACAAACAAAGATTTGAAGAACTGATGAACCGCAATCAAGAAGAATTATCATTAGTTTTAGAAAGAAAACAAGCCGGAAAAACCGATCTGGATATAAACCCGGATGCTGCTGAACAGCTATTAAAACAATTAGAAAAGTTTGAGAAGAATAAGAAATATCTTGAAAGCGATTTAACTTTGGTAAAGTTAGCCGCTTCTTTTAATTCGAACACAAAATACCTGTCGAAAATCATTTTCTATTACAGAGGCAAAAAGTTTGCTGAGTATATTAATGACCTGAAAATAGATCATATCATTGAAGTATTAAAAAATGACAGGAGAATCAGGAATTATACCAACAAAGGCCTGGCAGAAGAAGTTGGGTTTAGCAGTACACAACGATTTACTAATGCTTTTGTTTCCCGCACCGGGATTTCGCCTACTTATTTTATTGAGGAGTTGAGGAAGGCAGAGAATGATTAAAAACTTTTTATATTTTTATAAATCTTTCATTTTTTCAAGATATAATTCAGGTAAAATAATTTTCACTTCTTGTTCAGTGTCCTCTTTTTTCCAGTAAACCATGAAATTGACTTTTGCCTGTTTTAATTGATAGCCTTTTTTCTTTTGCGTTTCAATTGTGTTTAGAAATTGTCTTGAAAATTTCAACACGGATTGTCCTTTGTCGTTTGTGCATTCATCATTGTTGATAATCAATGTGTCTCCACTAGTCAGTTGTGAAATAAGATGCTGTCGGGGAATAAAATAATCTAACCAAACATCTTTGAGAGACAAGTGCATTGCCATTTTATTTGGAGGTAAATATGTTTCTCTGTTTTCAACACGTTCTAAATTTTCTGCTGTAATGCTGTCAAGATAATTTCCGTTTAGGTGAATTGTCAAGTTGTGTTTTGCCCTTGTCATTGCAACGTACAATTGTCGTTTTGCTTCATCGGTTGCAGGGTTGAAATTTTCAAGCAAGATGAAAACATTGTCGAATTCTTTCCCTTTTGCTTTGTGAATTGTGGAAACAAAAATTGTTTCCCCGTTTTCATTGTAGAAATCTTCAAGCTTTGATTCTCTTACAAAAACTTCTAAATCTGATTTGTATTTCTTCTTGGAATTACTGTCTTCAAATTGTTTAATGAGATTGTTGCATACTTCAAGTTTTGAACTCTGTTTAAATTTTTCCCGCAGTTTTCTTTTTGTCGCTTCCCAAAGGTCGTCACTGATAACTTTGATGTCATCATTCATATTTATTTCATCGAGAAGAAAACGAACTTCTAAAAGATTATATAAACTAAAACCATCGTTACTTTGAATCAATTTTGCCTGCATTCCATTTTTCAACAGCAAACCTGTTATCTGCAAGGCTTCATCATTTGTTTTGGTCAAGATACAAGTAGTTCCGGCAAGATCTGTTGAAAGTATGTCTTTTACCAAAGGAGAGATAAGATTACCACTTTGGTAATGGATTAATTTTATTTTTCCACCATCTTGTTGTTTAGCAATGATAGAAGTTTCTTTAAGGCGATGAGCTATCTTTTTTACAAATCCATTTGAAAATTCAACCAAATTACTTTTACTTCTATAATTTTCTATGAGTTCGTGTTTTGCAGCATTCATACCTGTTATGAAATATTTGAGGTGTTTGGAACTTGCTCCTCTGAATTCGTAAATGTTTTGGTCATCATCGCCGACAGCAATAACTCTTATTTCTTCGTTTTGCTCCATCAATGTATTTATCAAAGCAAATTCATCAGCATTCATGTCCTGAGCTTCATCAATAACTAAAACTGTTTTTGTAATTCGGTTTGCTTCAACTTCTCCATTCTTAATTTTTTCAACCGTATTTTTCAGAATAGCATCTGACTTTTCTAAGCTACCCACTTTTCCCAATAGATCAAAGCAGTAGGAATGAAAAGTTTTTATTTCAATATAATGGGCAGCATTACCAATGAGTGAAAGTAACCGCTTTTTAAATTCTGTGGCGGCTGCTCTTGAAAAAGTCAGCATAAGCAATTGCTCATGTTTCACATCTTCCATCAAAAGGAGCGATGCTAATTTGTGTACTAATACTCTTGTTTTTCCACTCCCGGGACCGGCAATAACTGCAATATACTTTGTTTCATTGTCCTTAATGATTTCTAATTGTGTTGGTGACAATGCTCCAAACAACTGTCGGAATTTTGCAGGAGTTAAATTTCTTTTGATTTCATTTTGCCTGCTGCCTTTGAAATACTTGTTGAGAAAAGAAGTATAGTTCAATTGAAAATAATCATCAACAAATTGCAAAGCTCCTTTGTAATCGCCAATCATTTTTTTGGCATACTCACCGACAATATGGATTTGCTGAATCCTGTTTTCGTAGAACTGATTTAGCTTTTGGTAGTCGTCATTCCTATATCTTCTCTTATTGTCTTGTTCAAGCCTATCAATAGTAAGCTGATTATACACCACCAAAAATCCACCTTCAATTTTTATTGCATCAATTCTTGAAAGATAAAAAAGCGTATCCTCTATATCTTCAATTGAAACTTTAATTTCAAAAAGTTTCGGTCTTTTCTCAAATTCATCTTTCAGTTGGTGAACTGAAAATTCAACCAATACTTCTTCTTTTCCAATTTCCGAACTATTTAAATTGCTTTTCTCATAAAGAAATTCAACCAGGAATTTTGCTAATTCATGTCGTTTTTCTAACTTTTCTTTTAAAGATTCTTTGGGTTGTACACAAAGAATCACAATATGATTCTTTGAATATTCCTCATTGTGCCGCTTGATCCAATTCTTGATTGCCCAAAAATTGATGATGGTTTTTATTTTGTTCGGTGTTACATCTTTACAACCTTTTTCCTCTGCATCTTCATTCAGTTCTTTTAAGTGAAATATTTTCTCTTCCTCTTCGAAAATTGGCAACAAAAAATTTTCAATTCGACTAAACGTTTCTACAATCTTCAAAGAACGGTTTACGTTTTCTCCCTTTTTGATGAATGCAGTTAAATCCTTTGTATCGGCTAAAATCTTTTCTTCACAAAGAAGATTTACAATTTTCATTACTTCGGCTCTAACAATTCCCAAATGGTCGGAAATATAATCTATTCTTGATTCCGCTACTTCATCACCGGATTGTTTTCTGCTCTTACTTGATAAAAGTTTCTTGATTATCCTGATTCCCTGTTCTTTTTGCTTCTCCTCAAACCTTTGTGAGGCATTTATTTTGTCTATTGCTTCCTGTGCATTTTTTGAAAGAATGCTATTTGCAAAAACTCTGGGCATATTTTGTCCCCGTTTCAAATAACCGGCATCTTCAAGGGCTGCGATCGCTGTAGTTACTCTGGTTTCAATCTCTACAACATTATCATCCCAACCCGCTTTTCGTGCAATTTCCAATGCTGAATTTGAAACAGAAGAACGAAATCTTGTTATGTCTTTTATCGCTTTCCAAACCTGTTGTATTTCTTTGATCGAAAGTTTTGTTTGGTTGAGCAGGATGAAATGTTTGCTCAGATCTTCTTCATTGAACAACACATAACAATCTGCGACTATGTTTTCGTCTCGTCCTGCTCTACCGGCTTCCTGAATATAATTCTCCAATGAATCTGAAATCTCATAATGAATAACCATCCCGACGTCTTTCTTATCAACACCCATTCCGAATGCTGAAGTTGCTACCATTATCGGTATTTCACCTTTTATAAATGCCTCCTGATTAGCAATTTTTTCCTTAACATCCATTTTACCGTGAAAAGGCTTTGCATTAAATCCGTCTTCTGTTAGCCTTTTAGCCAGTAAATATGCTTTTTTGGTTCTTGAAACATAAATGATTACCGGGCAATTTTTTTCTTCTATCAAATCTCTGACAGCATTATATTTTTCTTCTTCATCTGATTTTTCAAAAACTTTGTACTGTAAGTTTGTTCTTACAGCACTAGAACTAAAAAGTTCTAATTCAAGAGAAAGTTTTTCTTTGAAGTAATTACAAATGTCTTCAATGACTTTCTTCTTGGCTGTTGCCGTAAAGCAAGAAACAGGAATGGATTCTTCAAGATTTTTCTTTTGCTGAATTTGTTTTATGAAATCACCAATATATAAATAATCAACCCTGAAATCCTGCCCCCAGGATGAAAAACAATGGGCTTCGTCAATTACAAAACGAACCACTTTTCTTCCTAATAAAAGCCTTTCGATGGTTTTTGAACGCAAAGCTTCAGGTGAAATGTAAAGTATTGATGCAGATCCGTTTTCAATTCTTTCAAAAGATTTAGCTCTTTCAATCGGGTCAAGCAGACCATTTATTGTAACTACATCTGTTATTCCGATTTTTTCGAGATTGTCAACCTGGTCTTTCATCAGTGATTGCAAAGGAGAAATTACAACGGTTAATCCTTTTGTTGCCACACCACTCATTAGAGCGGGAATTTGAAATGTGATTGACTTACCGCCACCTGTCGGGAAAACTGCTAAGAGGGATTTATTGTCAACCGCAGCTTTAACCGCGTTTTCCTGTAACGGCTCACCTGCATAAGTTCTGAATGAGTCATATCCGAAATATGTTTTCAGTCCTTTGTGTATGTTTAATGCCTGATTGCAATATACACAGCCTGTAAGGCATGGTTTGTTTCTTAGTGCAATCATTATCCTTTCGGTTTCAGGATAATTTTTTAGAACCCAAGGAGGTGTAATTGAGTAGCGGTTGCGACAATTTATTAAGGCCAAACAATAAGCTAATTCAACCGGATGTTCAGAAATTATTTTTGTGAAGACCGCTTGTTCGCAAATTTCTGAATGAAATTTCTCACGAATTAATTTTTCAAGATTTGCTTCATTGCTTTGGTATTTGATGAATTGAAAAAAAGAGTGAAATTCTTTTTTGTCATTCAACAACAAATACAGAATTTGTTTTAATGTTTCGTCTGTTTGTTGAAACGCTGCCACTTCATCAAAAAAGAGATCTTTGGCTTTTATAGCATCGTTAAGCGGATTGTTCAGGTCTTCTGTTTGCAGCTTATCGTCTTTTAATAAGGCATGATATGGCTTTGTCGGGAACAGTAGGGGAGAAAGAAATAAAGTGTCAATAATGTTTGCAGAGTTTATTCCGGCATCGGCAACGGCTTTCTGAATGTATTTTAAGTCATGGTTGAAAATGTTGTGCCCGCAAACGAACTGTGTGTCTTTGAGAAAATTACTGAAATCCAAAATTGAATTTGAATGGAAGAAATTGCCGTTATCCTTGATTCCACCAATATCAAGAATTTTTCGACTTTTCGGGTCAATTTCGGTATCAACAAATACAATTGAATTCATAGTGGTCTAAAATAGTCATTGATAAGAATTTTATTCCAATTTGGGAATGCTTTAATTGTCGAATTTTTACTTTTTTGGATAGATACTGGCTAATGTTAAATTGAATATTTTAAAAATCAACCACATGTAAATTTTTTATTTTAAGTGATTTGATTTTCAAATGTACTTAATTTTCATCATCAACTTAAAATCAACCTTGGTTTTCCGAGGTAGAGGGGTTGCAGCCCTCAACCAACATTTACAAATCGTTATAAAAACTTAATCATTGTATTTAACAAACATACAAATCTTTTTTAACATTTTTTACGGCTTCCCGTAAAACTATAAAATCCTGAAATTTTCAGGATTTTATGACTATAATAATCTATACTTCAACCTGTATGTTGTGTTCAACAGGAGTTTATCTCACGCTTTTATTTCTCTTTATTGGTGTTCGATGATTTTCAATTCATTGGTCGTCTTTCAGACACAACGAAACTCTGGTTATGCATAGGCTTTCTATTGTTTTCCAATTATCGGATTTATTCTATTTCTTAATTGCCATTCTATCCTTGGTACAATTGCGTCATAGTTTTCCACTTCGATTTTTATTGTTTTTAATCTAAATGTTTCATTTCTTAAGTTTCTCCGAGCCATCAATTTTAAAGCAAAAGTGGTTTTCTCTAGTTCCTTGTATATGTGTTCGTGAATTCTACTACCTATATTTTTTGATTTGCCTATATACAATGGTATCCAATCGTTTAGCTCTTTATGTGCTTTTATTCTTATTTTCTTGAGATTTGGAGTAAATCTCCTTAAATATTCTTCATCTTCCCATTCTGATTTAAAATTGTCTACCCATTCATTAAATGACAGGTGTGTGCTATTATTCTTTATTTCAAGCAAGTAAATACCGGGATATACGATGTCATTCCACGGAATTTTATTCCCTGCTTCATCAAGTTTAAATTCTAGTAATTCATTAAAATCTATTTCCCCAATTATTTGATTTAGTGTCTCAAATTGTTTTTTGAGTTCGTTGTCAATTGATTTTATTATCTCCATTTTTTTTCGCGTTATCGTTTTTCTAGTATGAGGCACAACGGTCTTGGCTATGAGCAGTTGGGGATTTACTCCTTAACTTTTCAGTTAAGCACTGACCTTTGTTTAATGTTTATATTTTTGTTTTGACTACTAAGCCCCAATTGATTATAGCCGTTGTTGGCAACAGTTTTTTCATATCAAATTTGTATTCTTCTTTTTTTCCAATATAATTAGTTCCGTCTTTATGTTCAATAAACCTCACCCCTCGGTATTGAATTAAATTGCATATAATGTTGTTTATTAGAACGAATAATGTGTGATAATTTTTTGAAGAATCTTTTCTGTCATAACTTATCTCTCCTTGATGTATTGCAAGATTCCTTAACCTTGGAAATAATTGGTCTATTTCTTGAGTTCTTTTAATCTCACAAAACTCAAGTAAAATGTCAATTTTATTCTCTGTTTTACCCAATTTATTAATATTACCGAATTTAGATTTTAGTTGGTCTACTTGTTTTTTTGAGACGTTGCCATTTAAGTTTGCTTCTATTAGTGGCAGTATATTTTCTTTCAATTCAGTGAATACGTCATCTTCTATTATTAAACCATTTTTTTTGTCAATAATTCCTGAATCATATAAAGAATTGGCAATTTTTTCGATAACAATTAGAAGAATAAAAAAACTACTTTCAATATTAACTTGCTTTGATTGATTTATAAGATAAATTACTTCGGAAAGATTTATTTTTTTATCCCAAACTAAAAAATTTGCTAGAGTATTAGCATAATCATCTATTATTCGTTTATGTTTGAAATGTACACTATGAATAGGTAAAAAGTGATTTACATTATATTCTGTTATTTCACTTTGAGAATAAGTTCTTGTAAAATGTTGATAGTCGGACAAATAATACTCTTCACGAATTATGGCATTGTTACCACATAAATATGAAATGAAATATTTTAATGATGGCTTTATTTTTTGATAAATGCGATAAGGTATTAACTTATCCTGGTAAAAATTTATTAGGATTGATTTTTCTTTTTCAGAGTCTTTAATAAGTCCAATTTCTAAATCAAAATTTCTCTGTTTATCGTAGTAATTATATCGTATCTCAGAATTGTCTAATTCAAGCGATAACATTCTTGAATCATCTTTACCAAACATTGTTCTTATCCTTTTCTTTTCAGATGTTTTGGTAAAAAGCATATCAACTCCTTCAACTACCAAATATTTTAATCCACTTTTTAAAATATCATTCTCGTTGTTTACATTTATATATTGAGTGGAATAATCATAGCAATAGAAACTAAATTTATAGCTGGGATAGGATTCTGACTGCACAACGACTTGGTTGAAAGTTAATTTAGAACCGTGGGATTCTATTGCGTGAATTGTAAATGTTTTATTGTCTAAAACGCTTTTTTTGTTAACAATTGATTTTTCTCTATCCTCGCCAAAAAAATCCTTGTTTATATAGCAATCAATATAAATCAAACCATTTTCAATTCTTAATTCAGGCAAATCAAGTTTAACAATTGGTTTGTTTTCGAAGTATAATATTGCTGAGTTAATTTCTTTCAATTGGTGATTTTTGTTCAAATTGTTGCCAACGGCAGTCTGTGAAAAAACTTCTGTTTTATTTTTATCAAATATAAAAAATAGTTGCACCAAAGCAATAGTATTTGTATTTTTAATGATACAACATACCACAGGTATTTCCCGCAACCAAATGACTGTCGCCAGTTTAGAAGATACTATTTCTGTCGATAATTCCATCCGATTTACAGATGCTTTTGTAGATAGTATTAACATAAAGTTTAACAACTCCAAAAGCTCATGTTTTTAAGCTATCCCAAATTTAGAATTATAAAAACCCACTAAAAAACAAACCTCCTTTAAATTGCTTTAAAAGAGGTCTGACGTTAGGATGTTGAAGCCTTATTTTTCGAAAACAGAGGTTGTGCAACAGCTACCCTTGTTATAGGGCGTTTTTCTTCTGATTAAATTGTCTGTCTCATTAATTATTTAATTCGGTTCTTAAACTATCAAACATATCACGTATAGTATCATTCTCATTTGGAGGTTCATAAGAACTTTCTTTTTGTTCATCGTCCCAATTATATTCTTCTTCTTGTTTTGTCTTGTATGCCTCCATTCTTTCTTCAATTTCTTCCTTTAATCTGTAGTAATCTATTCCAAATTTGTCCCCTACAGATTTTATTTCATAAAGTGTATCTTCTAAATAGTATTCTTCCGCATTTGAAGATTCCTCTTTCATCAATTCTTCAATATTGTTTAAAAAGTCCTCGTCAGATTCAATGAATTCTTGATACTCATCAGGAAATAAATACTCAAACCTTTCAAAATCTTGTGTCTGTTGAAGCATTACAATGTTTTTAGAAAAAGCTCTTATAGTTTCATTTTTATCAAATGTACACTCATCTTTAAATTGGTCTAAAATATTGATATAATATCCAAGTTCTTCACCACTCAAATCATTAGGTTCAATAATATTTTGAAATCTATCGAGGATGAACTGTTTCATTACTGGATATTCATCGACTAAAAACTCTTTAGTTATTTCATTAACTTTCGTGTAGTCGGAGTACTGTTTTTTATACCATTGAGAGTTGTTCGTTCCGGAAAAGGTTACCCTTGAAATCACAGAGGAGTTAAGAAAGTCAAAATCAGTTAAAATTTTATTTATGTAAATTTCTTTTAGATTTCCGTTAAGAATTATTCTGTTCTTCCTTTGTACTGTTTCACCACGTATCTGGTAGTATTCTTCTATTGCAAATATTTTAAACAACTGGTTAAAATAAATTGAGGAATTTATTATGTCCTCAATATAATCAGGAAAATCTTTGAAATAGTTAACAAGAAAATCTTGAACTGATGGATTTTGATAGTCAACGGCAAACTTGTTTATAGAATCTTTTTTGATACTAATAAACGTGTTTTCTAACTCTCGGATTGACTTTTTAAAATCAATTTCACTATATGATATTTCATATTTTTTTGAATGTGTTTTCGCGAAATTTTGAATAAGTTGCTTTAGGTCATCCAAAAGAATTGGTGCTCCAGCTGTCATTAGGTTTGCCAAGACACATTGAGAAAATTTAGAAATTTGATTTTCGTAAACGTGTTTCCAAATGCTTTCTGGATAATTCAAAAAATCAATAAACTTACTAGAAAATTCCTCTGGCTTAATATGTTTCCATACGTCAGGATGAGTTATTGTTTCAATAACCCTAGGGTTATAGTTAGGATGGTCAATAATTTTTGCATAAGTTTTTTTATCTAATATGTCTGCCAAATGAGATTCGCTTATTTTCGCAAAAAATAAATGATTGTATAGGATTTTTGCCCTAACAAACTTTGTATATTGAGAAAGATCTATGACGCATTTTGCGAATTCAAGCGAAGGGTTTTCAAAAATATCATAACGTAATTTCGCCTGTGCAAGAATATACTCTCTTGTCGTAAGAATTAGGACTTTATCATTTGAACTACTGACCTTTTCAATGAATCTGATAATTCTCTGTTCCTCATTGTTACTTAATTTTTTGTCAAGAAAGTTCCTGCCTAAAAAGTCGTCGAAAAGAAATACTTGTTTTGTGTTTTCCTTGTATAAATCATATCCATCATTTATTGAATCCGAAAGAAAGACAAACTCGTCAAAACCGTTAGCTAAGTAGTGGTAAACTAAAATTCTTGCTAATGTTGTTTTGCCAATACCCGGCATTCCAGAGATAATTACGTATTTTTTTGATTTTATAATTTCAAGTGCTTGGTAATAGCTTTTATTTTCGACATAAACTCTTACGGTCTCCTTTACCTTTTCTTCTTCGAAGCTCGACTGATTATGAATTTTACTGTGAAGGATACGTTCAAGAATGTTTGTGCTTGAAAGCCAAAGTTTAAAATGCAGTTTTTCTATTTCGGGAAATTCTCCCAATAAATTATTTAAGTCATCTCTACCAAAAATATCTGAAGTTGACTGTACAAATGGGTTTAACAGGGTTATTATTTCATCCTTTTGATTTGGTGTTAGCCCAACTGATGTTGTTAGGATGTATCTACTAGGATTTAGCTTTGTTACTTTTCGTATTTCTTCTTTTAACTTATTGTAAAGTGAATTAAAGTCCTTATATCTCTTACACTGAATAATTAATTTGTCTTTTGCATTAAATGAATGTCTAAGGTCAATACCTGAATCTCGTCCACTTGTGAAAGATTCAAGATGAACGCCAAGATGCTTTTGAAGAAGATCTCTTGAAAGTTCTTCAAATTCTGGTGGCGATAAATTTAGAAAATTATAGTCAGGCATTATCTGTTCTTGTTTGTCTGCAATTATTAAATGTTACACGGTCTCTCAAAATGCCCTATAACACCCAAATATCCGAAATAATTAAAATGTTTATAATTATTTGTAAATACCTGATTGTCTATTTTGTAACAAATGTAAATAAATTTGATTACATCAGTTTACGGAAAACCTCATTTACAAAAAACTCCCAACATTGTTGAGAGTTTTATATTTTTTTATTGTTTCTTTTTACTATAAGACTTTGACTGAAAAATAAACCTGTTTCAGTTTACCGTTTTTTTCAATATTAGTAACAGTAATATTTACGTCTTCATTTTTTATTTTTTGAAAAAATGTATTATGTCCTTTTTTAACATAACCTATAAAGAGCTCATTTTTAAAAAGTTTAATAGCATTCGGGTCAAATTGATTATCCAACTCTGTCTCAAATCTTAATTTATCCCCAATATTAATACAATCTGTATCTAATTTTAAATGAGATAAAGCTGCTACGTCAGAAACAAAACTTATTCCTATTCCATTAAATTTTTTAGGAAATTCAGCTAAAAACTCAAATGTATCAGTAGCTAATTTTCCTTGTGTGAAACCTAATTCATCAAACCAATCTAATCCATCAATATTTGCTGTCCAAAAAGATAAATAACTATTTCTGTCAGCTCTTGTTTTTGGCATTAACCTAAGAGTAAGAGCTGTTTTGATATTTGTTTTATATGTTCTGTTTATTTCAGGAAATTCAGGGTAGTTGTAAAACCCTTTTTCTTTAGCTTTTAAAACTTCTTCTTGTTGATATTCAAATACAATATTATCCCCGGATGAATTTTCTCTGGAAAAAACACCCACTAAAAAACGACCATCTCCTTCGCCTGGTCTCCAACTTAAATAAATTTTTTTTAGTATCATATTATGAGAATGCTTCTAAAAGTCTATTGGTTCTGATTGTTACTAGCTTGACTATTAGTTTCTTTCTTTTTACAGAAAGAGCATATTTTGTATTTGCAAATATAGTACCATTATCTATGTTAAACACAATATCTGAAATTATATTTTCATTATAACAT
>JBAYSC010000029.1:0-18020 GCA_041676345.1 Flavobacteriaceae bacterium
CGGTCGGGTTGTAAAATTCTGGTTTTTTCGATAGTGTCTGTGATATCTGCCATGGTTTGGAAAGGCAACCCGAAAATCAAATCGTGACTCACCGATTCATAACCGATTTCTCTTGCCCACTCAGTTACTTTCTGCACATTTTCAAAAGGCTGGATGCGGTGAATGGCTTTCTGCACCGTTGGCGAATAATCCTGAACTCCGAAACTCACCCTTCTGAACCCCAAATCATAGAGCAACTGCAAGTGCTCCCGTGTGGTATTATTCGGATGCCCTTCAAAGCTGAGTTCGGGGCTTTCATCGACCCTCGATTTTTCAAAAATTCCGTTTAAAAGGCGTTTCAGATTTTCGGGAGAAAAGAAAGTCGGAGTTCCACCACCCAAGTGTAACTCCTTAATATGAGGCTTTTTATCAAATAGATTGCAGTATAATTCCCATTCCTTTAAAACCGCTTCGATATAGGGGTCTTCGACACTGTGCTGTTTGGTAATCCGCTTGTTGCAACCACAAAATGTGCATAAACTTTCACAAAAAGGCAAATGGATATAAAGGCTTATGCCCTGAGAATCATTACTTTCAAGAAACGATTTTTTTACAGATGCTGTCCATTGGTCATACGAAAACAAATCTTCTTCCCAATAAGGAACCGTCGGGTAGCTCGTGTAACGAGGGCAAGGAACGTTATATTTTCTGATAAGGGTATTCATTTCAGGTATTTTTGGTAAGGCAAAGGTAAGTCAAGTCTTAATCAAACTCAATGATTTTAATCATAATTTAAAAGAGGCGAAATGCCATCAATACATAAACCCGAAGAGCCAAACCGGAATATTATTCCCGAAGCCAATTTCGATGCTATCTTTGGCTACAAAAGCATTTTCCACAGCAGAAACCTGTTTTTTAGATTTGTTTTTTCCACCAATTTCAAACGTATATTTTTTGTCGACAATAAAATCAGCTTCTTCTGAGAGGTTGATTTCTCTTAACCCTTTAAACTGATTCAGAAAAAATGTTTCTCTAACGTTTCCGATGTTTGTGTTTTCTTTTGCCAGGGCATACATCAGATTGGTATTGTTCAAAAACAGCTTTTCGGGTTTTGTCAAAACACCAATTCCCGATGTGTCTTTATATAATTCGTTGACCAATCCTGCCCTGTCTAAAATTTTAATTGCCTGAACCAACGTGTTTCGGGAAACACCTATTTTTTCACTCAGCTTAGTAATATTGGGAGTAAACGGAGCGGAGGAGGCAATCGAAATCAGGAGTTTTTTTAGCTTTACCAGAGTTTCGTAATTCAAGTCTTCTACAGCATTGATGTCAATTTCTATGATAAGATTTATGGTGTTGAGTAGTTTCTGATTGTATTCCGCTTCATTTTCTTTGAAATACGGATAAGCTCCTATTTTCAGATATTTGGAAAACAAAGCCAACGGTTTTATTTTTTGGACTAACTCGGTTGCAATTTGGTTGTGATTCTGCAAAATATCTTCATAAGATTTCACTGGCAGTTCGACTCCCGTATCTAAAGCAATAAACTCCCTGAAAGACAATTCTTTAAGATTATAGGTTACTGCTCTTCGACTTAAATCGGACTCTGCTTTGTATATTTCCAACATTGAAGAAGAAGTGAAAATTACTTTTAATGACGGAAAATTGTCGTAAATCAGTTTTATTTCTCTTGACCAGTTCGGGTATTTATGAACTTCATCCAACAACAATGTTTCACCCCCACTATCTGAAAACTCTTTAGCCAAGTAGTACAATCTGTTTTCTAAAAAATAAATATGGTCTAAACTGACATACAACGTTTTGTCTGTATCGAGTTTTTGCTTAGCAATTTGCAAAAGCAGAGTTGTTTTACCCGACCCTCTTGCTCCTTTTATGGCAATCAGCCTGTTTTTTAAATCAATTCTATCAATAAGATATCGTTGAAAATCTGATGATATGTAGGCTATTTTTTGTTGAAATTCAAACTGTAATTCTTCCATTGTAATTCGATTTTACAATGCAAATATACAAAATTGTTAATTATAAAAAGCAATTTTTGATATTTATTGTTAATCACAGAAAGCAATTTTGATATAAAAGTGCTTTCTACTCTGAGCAATTCATTTGTTTTTACACCCACTCTTTTGGGTTTTTCAACACCTGAAGTAGTTTTTCTTCTTCACTTCCCTTTTCGGGTTGGTGGTCATAAACCCACTGAACGTGAGGCGGAAGGCTCATCAATATGCTTTCGATTCGTCCGTTTGTTTTGAGTCCGAAAAGGGTGCCTTTGTCGTGAATCAGATTAAATTCGACATATCTCCCTCTTCTGATTTCCTGCCAATTGCGGTTTTCCTGAGTATAGGGCAGGTTTTTGCGTTTTTCGACTATCGGTAAATAGCCGCTTAAAAAGCTGTTTCCTACTTCGGTTACGAAGTCATACCAATCTTCCGAAGTTTGGGTTTCGGTAGGCTTCAGATAATCAAAAAACAACCCTCCTATTCCTCTGGCTTCGCCTCTGTGGGTATTCCAGAAATAATCATCACATTGTTTTTTATATTTCGGATAAAAGTCGGGATTGTGCTTGTCGCAAGCCGTTTTGCAAACCCTGTGAAAATGTTGGGCATCTTCTTCAAACAAGTAATACGGAGTCAAATCCTGACCACCTCCAAACCAACTCTGAACGGTATTTCCGTTTTTGTCATACATTTCAAAATACCTCCAATTGGCATGTACGGTTGGCACAAACGGATTTTTAGGGTGCAACACCAAGCTCAGCCCACAGGCAAAAAAATCAGCTTCTTCCACTCCGAAATAATGCTGCATTGCCTGAGGAAGCCTCCCGAAAACTCCCGAAATATTCACTCCGCCTTTTTCAAAGACATTTCCGTTTTCGATTATTCGGGTTCTGCCACCACCGCCTTCCGGTCGTTCCCATAAATCCTGTCTGAAAACTGCTTTTCCGTCTGTTTGCTCTAAACCTGAGCAAATAGTATCTTGTAAATTCTGAATATAATTGTAAAATCTATCTTTCATTTTTTTGTTATTGGTTATCGGTTATTGGTTGTTCTCAATACATTTTTTACTACACTTCGTTTCGTAAAAAACACTCGAACTGACGTACTGACCACTGACCACTGAATACTAACCCCTACTCCACTCTCATCGATTTAAGCCGTTCCCGATACTTTTTCAGCAGGGTTATTTTAGACACAAATCCGTAATATTTTCCTTCTTTGAGAATCGGGAGTGTTTCTTTTTGAGAATGTTCCAGTTTTTCGAGCATTATATATAAGGTGTTTTCAAAATAAATCACCGTTTCGGGTTTTTGCATCACCTCTTCGACTTTGGTATATTTTACTTTAAAGTTATTGAAAATCAGTTCTCTGATATTATTCAGTTCTATCAGCCCAACCAGTTTATTCTCGGAATCCAGTACGGGAAATTCATTTTGGTTGTATTTTGAAATAAATTCCACCACTTTGTCCAGGCCGTCTTCGGGTTTCAGGGTTTTGTAATCGGTAATAAGCACTTCGTCAAGCGAAATGGCAGAGAGTATATTCCGGTCTTTATTGCTGGTAAATACCTCTCCTTTTTTTGCCAGTTTTTTCAAATCCATCGAATAGGTTTCATACTGTTTGGAAACCGCAAAACTCACAGAAGACACCACCAACAGCGGAACCATCAGCGAATAACCTCCGGTAATTTCTCCGATAAGAAAAATTGCCGTTAGCGGAGCATGAAACAAACTGCTGAACACGCCTGCCATACCTACCAAAGTAAAACTTGCCACAGGAACTTTTACAAAATCAAGCAGATTGATCAGAGAGGCAAACAAGAAGCCCAGATAAGATCCTGCGAAAAGTGAAGGTGCAAAATTCCCTCCGTTTCCTCCGCTATTCAGAGTAAACCCGACTGCAAAAACTTTCAGAAAAGCACTCAGTCCCACAAAAACGAGCAATGCCCAAGTGTGGTCTTTAAAACCGGAAAAAAGGGTTTCGTTGAGCAATTCCGCAGGATTTTCTCCCGAAAGTATTTTGATGCTTTCATAACCCTGTCCGAAAAGTGACGGAACCACAAAAATAAGCACTGCCAAAAGCGAAGCTCCGTAAAAAGCCTTTTTATATACTCCTCTGATACGGGTGAAATGTTCGATAATTCGCTGAAAGTTCCTCGAATAATAAACCGAAAACCAGCCGGTTATAAGTCCCAAAAACACATAGAACAATATATCGTGAAATTCAAAACTGTGTTTTTCGGAAAAGTGTAAAAGCACATCTTTACTCAAAAAAGCAGTCGAAACTATAGCTCCGGTAGCAGCCGAAATCATAATCGGGATAAAAGCGGTAATGCTCATATCAGCCAGAATCACCTCGATGGCAAACAGCACTCCTGCAATGGGAGCATTAAAGGCAGCAGCTGTGGCAGCAGCCACTCCGCAAGCCAGGAGCAATGTTCGTTCTTTATAACTCAGTTTAAAATATTGAGCAAAATTTGACCCGAAAGCAGCTCCGGTAATGGCAACCGGAGACTCCACCCCTGCACTACCTCCGAAACCTACGGTCAGGGAATTGGTGAGAATCTGAACATACATTTGTTTTTTGGGGAGCAGGCTCTTTCTTCGGGCAACCGCAAACATAATCTGTGAAAGTCCTTTTTCGATATGGTCTCCAAAAAAACGGTGGACGACAAAAACGGTCAGGAAAATCCCGATAACAGGCAGCAAACTGTTACTGAACGGAAGTTTCAAGCCCTTGTCGATGTATTGAGAGAGCAGGAAAACCCAATGGGCAAAACCCTTTAGGGCAACCACTGCCAGCCCTGCAAAAATTCCGACAAGCACACTGGCAAATATCAAAAACTGCCTTGGAGTAACATTGAGTTTTATCCAAACCAAAAAATAAAGTATGAATTTGCCTGTATTTTTGAGTACCGATTTCATTAACGGCAAAAATAGTTATTTTTAACGGATAGAGAGCATCACAGAAAACAGTTTTACCGCAAAAAATTTAATACATTTTTTCCGATATTAGCAACACTTCAAATAAATAATTATATTTGCTCAACCAAAAACCATCTTATGAAATTAAAATTACTTTTACTGCTGTGTATAGGCTCTTTCTCGGTTATGGGAAAAAGTAGCGAAGCCCTGTTGGAGAGGCACAGAATGTGGCTCAACCTCTCTAACCCCGAAGTCGTTTTCAATCAGATTCTGGTAGGCTATATCGAAAATGCCACTATGAGCAAAGATACCGGAATTGATGCGGTGATGTTCGGTTATGAAGGGAATGCTTTGTATAGCCTTATCGAAAACGAAACCGGAAGATTTGTGATTCAGGGGCGGGCTTTGCCTTTTGATGTTGAAGATGTGGTTCCGTTGGGTTTCAAAGCTGTGAATCAGGGGACGTTCAGCATAAGCCTCAGCAATTTTGACGGAGTATTTTTAACCGAAAATCAGGCGGTTTATCTCAAAGATAATTTTACACAAACCTATCACGACCTCAAAGCGAGTCCTTATCAGTTCACCACCGAAATCGGAGTTTTTGATTATCGTTTTGAGCTTATTTACCAAACAACCAATGTGGATTATCACGTTATCTGGACTATCGCAAACCAGTGGCTCAACAATATAGAACCGCAATCTACTAAAAATGTTATGATTGCGGGAGATTTGACCCTAAGCGATAATTTCTCTGCCAAGACCTTGCAGGTTTTTTCAGGTGGAAGCCTTATCATACCTGAAAATAAATGGATAACTGTAGGCGGAAAAATTACCAACAAAGCCCTTGCTACAGATTTTGTAGTGGAAAACGGAGGAAGCCTGATTCAAACCGATAATGCTGTTAATTTCGGGAATATTACGGTTCACCGAAACAGCAACCCGATGTTCCGTCTGGATTATACGCTGTGGAGTTCTCCTGTGGCAAATCAAGGATTGCAGGCTTTTTCGCCCGAAACATTAGCTAACCGCATTTATAAATACAATGATACCCTTTCGAACAGTTATTACAATCCGGAAGAAACTTTTTTCTTGCCCGGAGAAGGGTATTTATTCCGTTCTCCGAATAATTGGGTGGTTAATGAAAATGAAAATACTCCGGAAGTGTATCAGGGAATTTTCGCAGGTGTTCCCAACAACGGAAACATTTCGGTAAACGTAACCGAAAATGCTTATAATGCTTTGGGAAATCCGTATCCGAGTGCCATCAGTGCCAACAGTTTATTGAGTTCAGGTGTCGGGACGCTTTATTTCTGGACAAATACGAATGCTCCTCAAAACAACACCTATGACGGACAACCCAACAATTGGGCAAGTTATACTACTTTGGGAGGAGCTTCAGCCACAGGAAGTGGCACTACTCCGAACGGACAAATTGCTCCCGGACAAGGATTTATAGCTTCTGTAAACCCTGAAATCCCTACAATTACTTTTACGAATGCCATGCGAAACAACTCTTCAGGAATGTTTTTCAGACAAATGGAAAACGACATTCATCGATATTGGCTGAATTTATCTGTCGAAGAAACCACTTTCAACCAAATTCTCATCGGATATATGGAAGGAGCAACTTTTGGAGTCGATAATCAGATTGACGGAGTGATGTTTGGCTACTCGGGAAGTGCTTTATATAGCCTTATTGAAGGTTCCGAAGAGGCTTTTGTCATTCAGGGTCTTCCGACTCCTTTTGACCAAACAAATAGCGTAGCCATTGGTTTCAGAGCAGTAGAACCGGGAACTTTCACGATTGCCCTCAGCAATTTTGACGGACTTTTCGAAGAGGGAAACCAAGGGATTTATTTGAAAGACAATCTTACTAATAGCACTCATAACCTGAAAGAAAGTCCATATATTTTCACAAGTGAACAAGGGGTTTTTGATACTCGTTTTGAAGTGGTGTATCAGCCTATGTTGGGCACAACCGATTTCGATTTTGAAAACAACTGGACAGCTTTTAAACAAGGGAATAGCCTGCAAATCGAAACAGTAGGATTTGAACTTCAAGAAGTAACATTGTTTGATATGTTGGGCAGAACGCTCTATATTTCTCAAGCATCAGGCAACAAACATGAAGTTTCTAAACTTACTTCAAACGGAATTATAATCGTAAAAATCACTACCCAAGAAGGCAAAGAATTGGTTAGAAAAGTGCGTTTTTAAGGTTGCCGCAAAAGCTCTTCCAACTTTTGGGCCGTAGCGGTTCTGAGTTCTTCGAAAAAAGAAAAAAATTCTGCTTCGAAGGCTTCATAATCTTGTTTGAGCTCATTTACGCTATGGCTGAGTTTTGATTTGTATCGGGTTCGGTAATCCATCTGGGTTAAGATTTTCTCCAATTGGTCTAAAAACTGATAGTTCCAAAGCCAGTTTTCCTGTAGCATATAGGGCAACAGGTGTTTGGTTTTGTCTGTGAGGACTTCGTAATTTTCCTGTAAAGCGGTATAAAATTTCTGTACGAATTCATCCAAAGGTTCGTCTGAATATTTAGACCAATTTTTTGCCAGAAAATGGTCATAAAACATATCGACTGCCACTCCCGAATAGTGATGATATTTGGAATGAAGTCGTTTTGTGCTTTCTCTCACGATAGGGTGAGCATCCGTAAAGGTATCTATAAATCTGTGTAATAAAATCCCTGTTTTCAGCTTCTCAGGATAGTCTTCATAGCTTTTCCCTCTGATGCCATCAGCCATAAAATTCCCGATTCGAATCAAATCGTCTTCTCCGGAAAGGTATATGTGAGCTAAGAAATTCATTTAGGAATTAGGATTTAGGACATAGGACTTAGGACTTTAAAATTTAGGAATTAGGCATTCAACACCCTATTTTATCGGGTAAAAACCAATTTATTTCCTTTCGACAGGTTTTCGTCAAAACGATAACTCTCGGAATCAAAGCCTTTTAAATCTTCTATGGTTTCACAATTGTTGTCGATGATATAACGGGTCATCAGCCCTCTGGCTTTTTTGGCAAAAAAGCTAATCATTTTTAATTGTCCGTCTTTGTAATCTTTAAATTCGGGCACTATAACTTTTCCTTTTAAGGCTTTAAAATCAAGGGCATCAGCATATTCTTTACTTGCCAGATTGATGACCAATTCGTCTTTTGAGAGTTCTTTGTTTAGAGCATCTGTAAGCGTTTTTTTCCAAAACTCATACAGGTTTTTTGATTTTCCTACCGGTAAACTCGTTCCCATTTCCAGACGATAAGGCTGAATCAAATCTAAAGGTTTCAGGATTCCGTATAATCCGGAAAGGATTCGAAGTTTTTCCTGCAAAACAGGCAATTTTTCTTTAGAAATCGTATAAGCATCAAGCCCAATATACACATCTCCTTTAAAAGCAAAAACCGCTTGTCGGGCATTTTCGGGAGAAAATGGCAGGCTCCATTCCTGATTTCGGGTATAGTTGAGTTCCGCCAACTTATCAGAAATAGCCATAAGCTCCGAAAGCTGCTTTGGTTTTTTCTTTTTGAGTACTTTATGAATGGTTTCCGATTTTTTTAAAAACGTATTTTCTGAAAACGCTGCTGTTGGCAACGATGATTCAAAATCTAAAGTTTTGGCTGGAGAAATGATGATTTTCATACGTGATACTGATTTCTTACAAAGATACCCTTTTCAGAGAAATTGCCATCTGCCCTATTATTTATTTTTCCTTATCTGGAATAAATAAAAATTATAGCTTATCTTTGCACTCGTTTTCAGACAATTACTTTTAATGGCAAAAAAAGAAAAAGATAAGGTAGTTTATTTTTGCGATGGCAAGAAGTGTTGCAGATATAACCAAGAAGCGAAAGACTGCCTGGAGGAGCTCATCGAAGACTCCGGTTTGTGCATTGCCTTACAGAAAATGAAATGTCAGGGGAAATGCAAAAGTGCTCCGGTTTTTTATATCGAACACAAAGACATCTACAAAAAAGAAGTAACTTTAAAAAAAGCCAGAAAAATTTTTGAAAAACATTTGGTTTAAAATAATTTAACTCCAACGGAGTTTTAAACTCCGTTGGAGTTAGAATCTTTATCATTCAGATAAAATCTGTGATTTTACCGATTTACGCAATCATCTAAAGTTCATCTAAAGTTTCCAGAATAATCCTGCATCCTTCTTTGATTTCATTTTCAGAAATAGTAAGCGGAGGAGTGATTCTCACGGCTTTTTTCTCAAACAAAAGCCAGAACAAAATCAGCCCTTTGTCTTTGCAACGTAAAATCACTTCGTTAGTGATTTCTTCACTTTCGGTCATTAGAGCCAACATCAAGCCTTTTCCTCTGATTTCTTTAATGAGCGGATGCACTAATAATTCTCTGAATAATTTTTCTTTTTCGAGGGTTTGAGGCATCAAATCCGATTCTAAAACTTCTTTTAAAGTTGCTAAAGAAGCTGCTGCAATTACTGGATTTCCTCCAAAAGTGGTGATATGACCCATTTTCGGATTATCAGACAAAGTGTCCATCATTTCTTCGGAAGCCACAAATCCTCCACAAGGCATTCCGCTTGCCATTCCTTTTCCGATTGTGATAATATCGGGCACGGCTCCGTAGTTTTCAAATCCGAAAAGTTTTCCGGTTCGACCGAAACCGGGTTGGATTTCGTCCACAATCATCAATGCTCCGACTTCGGTACATTTTTGACGGACTTTTTTAAAATAATCGTTTTTCGGTTCTATGAATCCTGCCCCACCCTGAATGCTTTCCAATATCACTGCTGCTGTTTTTTCGGTGATTTGGTCGAGTTGGGTTTCATCGTTAAAATCAATGAATTTCACATCGGGAATAAGCGGTAAAAACGGAGCTTTTCGCTCTTTGTAATTCATCACGCTCATCGAACCCATGGTGTTTCCGTGATAGGCATTGTTCATCGAAACAATCTCACTTCGTCCGGTAACTCTTCGGGCAAGTTTTATCGAACCCTCCGTTGCTTCGGTTCCCGAATTGACCAAATAGGTCTTTTTAAGCGGATAAGGCAGATTTTCAGCCAATAACTTACAAAACTCCACAGCCGGACTTTGAGCATATTCTCCATAAACCATCACGTGCATATATTTTTCCGTTTGATTTTGGATAGCTTCAACCACCTTCGGGTGGCAATGTCCTAACGTACAAGCCGAAACACCCGCTACAAAATCGAGGTGTTTTCCTCCATTGGTATCATAAATATAAGAGCCTTTGGCATACGAAACCTCAATTCCCAAAGGAAATTTTGAAGTTTGAGCCTGGTATTTTAAAAAATCGTTCACAACTACTACAATACTTAACTAATTAAGACAAAACCAAAAAAAACACAAAGAAGTAAATTTTATAGAATAGCAACAATTTGATATTCTCGTCCAAATGCGATTTTGTCTCCTGTTTTTGCTGTCTGCAAGGCTTGGTATATGGGTGCATCAGTATTGAGACCTATGTAGTTTTGTCCTTCATATTCAAAAATAGCAGAAGCAATTCCAATCATAAAATTTAAGGAATCGGTTTTGACCAAAGCACCCGGTTCTACTTTTGTTTTTTTGCTAAAATCAAGCTTTTTAAAAGTATCTAATAAGTGCTGTGCACGATTAATACGGATTTTCAAGCTTCGTGCCGATTCTCGACTTTCATCCTGTTTAGCAAAATCTTCATGTCCTAAAGAAGACTCTTCATCTAAGTCGGCTGCTCCGGAATAGATTTCATACATCTTTTTCAAAGCATCTAAATCAGCCGTTTCGTTTTTAATAATCTGATTTTTAATAATTTCTTTGACTTCCATAGTATTTATTGTTTTTGACGAAGTTACAGTTTTTTTGTGATACACCTGAATCTTTACTACAATTCCCTACAAATTTAAAAAGATTCTAAAACATATACTGCATGTGTTTTAACCGCTTGCCAACCAAATATTTTTCTCCGACAATTTTAAAGCCTAATGTCAGGTATAGTTTTTCGGCTTTCGGGTTGTCGTAATCGACCAATAAACCTAAGGTCTGTTTTTGTTTGATGACATATTCGTCAATCAAAAAAGCAAAGATTTTTGAACCGACTCCTTTGCCTTGTTGGCTTGGATTTACTCCCACACAATCAATATAAATTTCACCTTTTTGAGTTTCATCTTCCGGATTAAAATCTCTACCGAAATGCTCTTTAATATAATTCGCAACCGGTTTTCGTAGTTCGTGTAATTTACCTCCGTCATACAAACAAGCTATTCCGATGATTCCTTCTTCATTTTCTGCCACCCAACAATTTTCATACGAATATTGATTTTGTTTTTGAGAAACCATTGCATTTAAAAACTTGGTGGCTTTTTCGTATGATTTTTCTCCGATAAATTCATAGACAATATCTTCCATAGCCAGTAAAAGATAAGGTGTAATGAATTTAGAATCTTCTGGGTTTGCTTTTCGGATTTGCATTAAATTGTTTATTCAATTCTCTCAATCTGTTTATAGATTACTTCTTTGTTTAAGTTGGTTGCGATTAAGTAACTAATTTTTTTGCTGTTTTCTTTTAGTGATTTATTGCTTTTCTTTTTATTAAAAGGTATTATAAGTTCACTTTTTTCAAATGAATGAATTTTTCTTCTCCTATTGTTTTTAAATAAAACAGCAAAATCAAAAATTAATAGTTCTCGTTTATACCTTCTACCTCGGTGTAGCATAATTATATTCATCTTCTTTCCGCTTAATTCAAAATTGAGAACTTCTTCAAAAGGATAAACATTGCTTTGAAAAATATTTTTACGAACTTTTAAGGTCTTCTCTTTTTTGTTTATAACAAAAACATTTTTACTCGGTTTTATAAGCGTTTCGATAGGTACCAATAAAAAATATAAGCCAGCCAGAAAGAGTAAAACAGAAAAAGAGTATCCAATAATTGTATTAAATTCTATAAGAAATGTTGTTTTATATAAATTATAAAAAAGGAAAGAGAATAGAAAAAATAGTACAAGTGAAATAATTAAATAAATATAACTATAATAAAAATCCTTAAAACTTTTTTTATAATCTATTGTAATAAGGTGAACTGAAACACTAATGTAATAATTTCCGATTTTTGTTTCCAAGAGTCCTATTAGTTATTTATGGTCAAAATCCCATTCCGAAAAACTCAAAATGGGATTTATTTACTGATTACTGCTCACTATAAACTGAACACTAACTTTTCTGCTCTTTATTAAAATAAACCAAGTAGTAATACATTTGCTTTTCTTCATCCCAACCTTTTTCTACGAATTTTTCTGCACTTTCGGGATTGATGAAATCTAATTTTATCTGAATATTCGTATCTAATTGAATGGTGTTTTTCATTTTTTTGCGAACATCAGTAACCGCATTGTTGGCAATCGGGAAGTTGGTAATATCTTCAATCGAATATTTCTCTCCCCTATCCACTTTGTAGTTTTTAAACTCGGGAATCAAATCAGGGTTGTCTAACACTTCGTTGAGGAAATTTGTCTCTTCAAACTCGTCATTTTTGGCAAAATAATTCACCGAACGGTTCATAAACATCACTTCCTCTTTTTTGTCTTCAGCCGGAAGCACTACATCTTTTGCAAAATCCTGAACGAATTTCAGGTATTTTTTAGTCATAAAATTCTCATCCTGAAAAGCATCAACGTTCAGGAAATGCTCCAGCCAATATTTGGCATCATACCGGTTGTTGTCGATACTCAGAATCTTATAACCTTCTTCTTTTTTGTAGTTGAAAATAAGGCAACCTTTATCTAACTTATTCAAGCTGATTCCTTGTTGTAGAATCAAATCCAGATTGGTTCCTTTTTCTTCGAATTGTAAAAAGTCGTGTTTCAACTCACTTTTGAAAATCCCGATAGCATCCACCACGTTATTGTCAATCGAAACATTGGTCAGATAAGCCACATAAACCTCACCCGTTTTGATATGAGGATGGTTTGATTGCTCGAATAAATATTGGGTGATTTTTTTAGAAACCTCGTGAGCATTGCTCGGATTGATAAACATTTCGTTTACCAAATTATACATCTCGTTGTATTCCAAATCTACTTCGTGAGCAAATTGGAAATAGTTTTCTTCTTTTTCTCTGAAAGGTTTAAAGAAAAATTCTTTCAGCAGCGGACTGAGTTCGTCTGTAATTCTATACGGATTTTCCGATAAAAATACCGATTCGCGTTTGTTTTTATTCCCCACTCTGTGAATGGAAAGGTTATCAATATTGAGGTTGAAGAGGTTGATCATTTTTTTATTTTAGGTTAAAAGACCTCACAGGTTTAAAAACCTGTGAGGTCTGAATTGAATTGATTGTATTATTTTAATTCCAACTATCATCCGAAAACTCATCATAGCCTCCGAATTCGTCATCGCCAAACATATCTAAGTCCTCTTCATCGAAATCGTCTTCAAAATCAGCATACAAATCGTCTTCAAAATCAGCCGTAAATTCTTTCTGGTCAATGCCTGTGATTTCTCCGTGAGCAAACAAAAGAGAAGGGTAATTCTCTCCTGTCTGTTGCTCTTCGAGGGCTGCCAATTCCACAAAAAACGTAAACATATTCAAGAAGTCATACACATAAATGATTTTTGTCTGATCCTGATCGAGTATATCTTTCAGGGCAAAATCCTGCATGGTGCTTTGCTCTCCTTCGATGTCGCCTGTGTCAAAAAGCGGAATTTCGTCCTGCTGATTCCATTTGTCATCACAGGTGTAAAACGATGCCATTTCGCTACCGTCAAAACCGAAAGCATTGCTGATGGTGTTGTGCAAATCTTCCAGCGTATCGGTATCTAAGATGGCAATATCCCTGAAAATATCTTCTTCTGTATCGAGTATCACTCGGAATTTATAAACCATAGGAGTAAAATTTTGGGTTGCAAAGTTACGTCAAATCGGTTGCAATGACAATATTATTTTTATAGTATTTCAACTCAAAAAGCTATTTCATTGAGCTGTTTATTCTTCCTTTTTTAATTCGTCAGAAATGATAGTTTCAAAATAATTCTGGCTCGGATTTATCATTTTGGAATTAACAAAATTGCCTTCTTTGTCGATAAAAATAAACCTCGGAATAAACTCCACATCATACGCCTTGCTAAAAGCATTCTCTTCTGCTCCTGCTAAGTGAAGCTGCAGTACCGATTCTGATTTGGTTTTGGCTTGAAAATACCAATCGTCTTTCTTTTGATCTACACTTATAGCCATAAAAACGATATCCGGATTGTTTTTGTTTTTAATAGCGATTCGCTCGAAATGAGGAGATTCTACTCTACAAGGCCCACACCAGGTTGCCCACACGTCAATTACGACAAATTTCCCTTTGAAATCAGAAAGTCGGACATCTTCACCATCAAGATTCTGAGCTACAAAATCCTGAGCAGGGTTGCCTTTGGCTAATTTTTCCTGAGTGGTGAAATGATTATAAGCCAATGATTTCAGTTTCGGATTGCTGATTTCTTCTCCGTAGGTTTTGATGAGCTCTTGTCTTTCCTGAGAATCAGAAGCAGATTTTAAAGAAGATTTCAAAGAACTGAATAAGAGCCTATCTTTAAAGTCCTTGTTTTCTAACTTCGAAATTGCACTAAGTCTTTTAGTTATCTGGTCTGTATCGGTCGTATCTTTTTTGGTGTATTCATACATTATATGCCTAAAATAACTTTCGTCGGTTATCAAGCTATTATCTTCAAGAGAAATGTAATCTTTGATTTCTTGAATCTTTTTAGGAGTATTGTTGACAATATCCGGATTTACTACTTTTAATTTCTCTTCGAAAATATTCCACATATTAAGATACTCCAAAGTAAGCACCTTTTTATTTCTTTCTATAAAGTCAGCTTGAGGAGCATAATTATCAGGTGTTCTGTATTTGTCAGAATCACTAAGCTTTTCTTTCCATTCTTTATAAATTTCATTTATCACTTTCTCCGGACGATTTAAATAAGAATTATCATAAATCAAATAGCCTGAATACGACCAGCCTCCAAACATACCACCAGGGGTATATTGATTTTCTGCTAAACGAGTTCCTTTGGTAGTTTTAAAATTACTGTTGCTTTTATAATACTGAATATCCATATTGATACTGTCATTCGTACCTATATATAACTCCGTATAAAATTGGTTAGAAGCTTTAAAAACCACATAATATCGTTCTAAAGGAACCTCATTTTTAATCACTGCATGAAACTTATTATCCTGAATATCAATTTCAACAATAGTGTCGTTGATGAATTTGTCTATCACATAACCCTTCTGAACACTTTCATCTGATTCTATATTTCCTGCTATCACTGTTCGATTATGTTTTTCATAGGTATTCGGGCTATACAGAAAACTAATTCCCAATATACCTACAAGAGCTACTCCCAAAACTTTACTAAGGTTTTTTGGTTTGGTAAAGGTTCGTTTAAAGGTTTTGTTCTGATACCAGATAAAACCAATAATGGCTGTCATTAAAAACCCGACCATCGAGATTTTCTCGGTATAAAGTAAAAAGTAATCCAACTGACTTCCTTTAGGATACGAAGCCGTGTGATTGAGAATCGTAAAAGGATTCCACATACGATATATCTTCAATCCTTCTAAAATTAATGACCCCAACATGACAAAAAATCCGAGCAGTATCGGGAGAATAAAACTCCTGAAAACAACCGAAATCACAAACTGAATCATACTCAAAAACAAACCTGCCACAAACATTCTGACAGCGAGTTGCCCCAAATAGCTAAACGGAATAGCGGTCATCACGTTTTGGGGAACCTCTTTGATAAGGGATAAAATCCACAATACGACCACAAAAGAACCTAAAAACGAGATAATGGCAATCAGGTTTCCGACAAGTAAAACCGTGAGTTTCGACATATAAATCGAAAGTTTGGACAACGGTTGGGTTTCCATCAGTTGCCAACCTCCGTTTTTGTGGTCAATCTGGGTGATTTTGGCTGCCATAATAATAATGAGCAACGGAAAAAAGAACCCGAGAAACAAAGACAGTGCCTGCCCTATGTTTTTTTCGTAAAAGTTAATCGGAATGTTTACCGGCTCCTGATTTTCTTCCCAAAGAAAAAACATCGCTACAAGATAAATCAGCGGAATAATGACTCCAAAGGAAAAACAAAGCCAATAGGTTCCGGTTCCTTTCTTTTTGATATACTCCGAACGGAGTGCTGTAGTGTAATTATTTAGTAATGACATAATTGAGTTGTGGATTTGGTTATTTGGTTGTTGGTTATTTGGTTGTTGGTTGTTGGTTGTTGGTTTACAGCACCTCACAGGTTTTAAAACCTGTGAGGTCTCAAACAAAAGAACATAATATAATTGACTCATAATCAGCAAATATCATAGTTTAATCCTTAATTCGTATTTATGACGACTATTAACTATTAACCAATAACTTTTATCTAATTATCGAGTGAGCGACATAAACCATTCTTCGAGTCCTTCCTGAATCCTGATTTCATAAATTTCTGCCCCAAAATCAACAAGTTTTTTCGTAAAATCAGGAATCCTCTCTTTATCATCTAAAACCAGTGAAATTTTGGATTCGGTTTCGATTTCTACCGCATTGTATTCCTCTGGAATTTTCTCTAAAACGGCTTTCGGATTCTTTAGACTTATAGTGATTTTACACTGCCCGAAATTCTGTGAAAGCTCTTTCATCGTTCCTTCAAAACGAAGTTTCCCTTTTGAAATAATCCCGACATGGGTACACATTTTTTCGATTTCGGAAAGCAAATGGCTTGACACGAAAATGGTAGTCCCGAATTCCTGATTGATTTTGACAAGCAGTTTTCTGATTTCGATAATTCCGTTGGGGTCGAGTCCGTTTACGGGTTCGTCCAAAAGCAAAATTTCGGGATTGCTCAAAAGTGCCATCGCAATAGCCAACCGCTGTTTCATTCCCAACGAATATTGCTTCACTTTTCGGTTGCGGTCGTTGTATAAATCAACGACATTGAGCATTTCGTCAATTCGGGATTCATCAACTTCACGGATTTTCGCAATGTATTTCAGATTGTTGTAACCCGACAAATGCAAATACAAAGCAGGAGATTCGACCAAACAACCCAAACGGTTGAAAATTTCTGGAATTTGTTTTTGCAGCGATGCTCCAAAAATTTCAATGGAATCGGAATCATCGGGAATGATTCCGGTTAGCAACCGCATCGTAGTTGATTTTCCCGCTCCGTTCGGTCCCAAAAAACCATAAATACTGCCTTTCGGGACGTTTAAAGACAAGTTGTCAATTGCTTTTTTAGACTTTGAAAAATTAAAGTCTAAGTTTTTGGTTTGAATAATATATTCTGCCATATCTTCATTTTAAAAGCGTAAATATAAAGAAATTAATATAATAATCTTAAAATAAAATTAGGAAAATACAGATTTGCGAAAAAGAGCAGCAAAGCCAAAGTTCCTGCCAATATGAGTTTTACGACATATTCTTCCCTAGTTATTTTGTGGCTTGGGAGAAATAACTGAGCTAATTTTTTACGTTGTTGAACAAGAATCAGCACACAAACCGAAAAATATAAAATGGCATTGATCAAAGCTCCCCGATGAATGTAATAGAGGTAATCCAACAGGATGATATTCAGAAAAACAGGAAATAACAGAAGTGCCCCGACAAGCTTTGTTTTTTGAAATAGTAGCAGCAAAGCTCCACTGATTTGAATAATTCCGACAAACAAAGGATAAAAACTTGTAACTCCGAAAAAAGCCCACATAAGTTCTGCTCTTCCGGCTTGATTGATGGGAGTTTCAGACAAAGCAGCTCCTTCAAACTGAGAAATTTTTGCAGCTCCGTAAATGATTACAAAACAGGCTGTCCACATTCGAAGACCTAATTCCAAAGTGGCAAAAGAGAGTAGGTTTTTCTTTTCCATTAAAAGTGATTTTTAAAAGAACGCAGCACACCTAAGAATTAGTATAAAAACAAAAAATCCTTTCTTTTGAAAGGATTTTTTATAGGTTTCGGAAAATCTAAGAGCCTGTTTAAATTTATATTGTGAGAATGTTTATAGCTTATTTTTGAGCGAAACAAGGCATATTTTCTTGAGATAGCGGTGTTCTATCTCAAGAAAATATAACGAAGTTGCAGCCAAAAAG
>JBAYSC010000030.1:0-17958 GCA_041676345.1 Flavobacteriaceae bacterium
ACAAAATCACAAAAATCATCGGAATCGGCAAGCAAATTGTCCAACACAAATCGCTGTTTAAAAATATTGAAACCTTTGAAAACACCAGCGAATTTCTCCGAAATTTCGACAGTTCTCAATTTGCCAACCAAACCATTTTGATAAAAGGAGCAAGGAGTTTTCAGCTGGAAGAAATCGTTTCGGTTCTGGAAGAAAAAACCCACCAGACCGTTCTGGAAATCAACCTGAATGCCATTGCTCACAACCTGAATTACTATAAATCGAAGCTGCTCCCTACCACCAAAATTATGGTGATGATTAAGGCTTTCGGTTATGGAAGTGGAAGTTTTGAAATAGCAAAACTACTTGAATATCAAAAAGTTGATTATCTGGGTGTCGCTTTTACGGATGAGGGAATTTCACTTCGCAATGCAGGGATTTCTACTCCTGTGATGGTGATGAATCCCGAACCGGGCAGCTTTTCGGCTCTTGTTGCCAACGGTTTGGAACCAGAGATTTATTCGCTGAAAGAGTTACAGAGTTTTCACAAAGAAGTAGCAAAACACCACCTGAAAAACTATCCGATTCACCTGAAAATCGACAGCGGTATGCATCGGTTGGGCTTTGTGGAAAACGACATTCCCGCTTTAGTCGAATACCTGAAAAACAATCGGGATTCGTTTGAAGTAAAAAGTATTTTTTCTCATTTTTCAGCAAGCGATAATCCTGAATTTCAGGAATTTACCCAAGAGCAGTTTCTCACTTTCAAAAAACTGTCAGAAGTTATTAAAAACGAGTTGAACATCGACCCGATTTGTCATATTTCCAATACTTCTGCCATCAGCAATTATCCTGAATTTCAAATGGATATGGTTCGCCTCGGAATTGGTCTTTACGGAATTTCAAACGATGAAAGCGAAATAAAATACTTAGAAAATGTAGGCACCCTAAAATCGGTAATTCTGCAAATAAAAGACATTCAAAAAGGCGAAAGTGTGGGCTATTCCAGAGGTTTTATAGCCAAAAAAACCACCCGAACAGCCACGATTCCCATCGGGTATGCAGACGGAATCCCCAGAGCTTTGGGAAAAAACAAGGGTTATGTGGTTATCAACAACCAAAAAGCTCCGATTCTCGGAGCCGTTTGTATGGATATGCTGATGGTTGACATTACGGAAATCAGCTGTAAAGAAGGTGATGCTGTGATCATTTTCGGAGAAAATCCAAAAGTAACCGAAATGGCAAAAGTGCTTGACACAATTCCCTATGAGATTCTAACCGGAATTTCGCATCGGGTGAAACGAGTGTTTTATAGAGAGTGATTTTTAGTGGCCAGGTTTTAGTGGTCAGTAAGCAGTAGTTAGTGGTCAGTAGGCATCCACAATCGTGTGTCGTGATGGCATACCCAAACCTAAAAACTAAACTTGGTGTCTTAGTGCCTTGGTGGCAATACCCAAACCTGAAAACTAAAAAAACCGCCTGCTGAATACTAAATTTTATTTTCTGCCTTTCATTCTTGCCAAAAAACAATATCTTTGCTTGTTAAACTAAATAGAATTTCTTTTTCCTGAAAATCGGGAAATCTATATAAAAGAAAGATAAATATGGCTTGTACAAGTTGCTCAACAAAAGACGGTTCTGCTCCCAAAGGTTGTAATAACCACGGGACTTGCGGAACGGACTCCTGTAATAAACTCTCTGTTTTTGATTGGCTCTCCAATATGGTTACTCCGGGTGCTGCCCCCTTTGATGCGGTAGAGATTCGCTTTAAAAACTCCCGGAAAGAATTTTTCAGAAACGCTAATAACCTCCCTTTGAATATCGGAGATATAGTGGCTACCGAGGCTTCTCCGGGACACGACATCGGGATTGTTACCCTGACCGGAGAATTGGTTCGGGTGCAGATGAAGAAAAAAAATATCGACCCTCAGGCAGAACTCCCAAAAGTCTATCGAAAAGCCACACAACGGGATATTGACGTATGGAGTGAATTCCGTATGAAAGAAGAAAAAATTCAGGTTCGCTCCCGTGAAATTGCCATTGCACTGAACTTACAGATGAAAATTTCTGATGTGGAATATCAAGGAGACGGCTCTAAGGCGATTTTCTATTATACGGCTGAAGAACGGGTTGATTTCCGTCAACTCATTAAGGAATTTGCCAGAGAATTTAGCGTACGAATCGAAATGAAACAAATCGGTTTTCGTCAGGAAGCTGCCCGACTTGGAGGTGTAGGCTCTTGTGGTAGAGAACTTTGCTGTTCGACCTGGCTGACTGATTTCAGAAGTGTAAACACCTCAGCAGCAAGATACCAGCAACTGAGCCTGAACCCTCAGAAACTGGCAGGACAATGCGGAAAACTCAAGTGTTGTCTCAACTATGAACTCGACACCTATACCGATGCTCTGAAACATTTCCCTACAACAGATTCCGTTTTGCAAACCGAAAAAGGCGATGCCCTTTGCCAGAAAATTGATATTTTCAAAGAGCTGATGTGGTTTGCCTATAAAGAAAATACGGCTCAATGGCATGTGTTGCCCGTGGCGAGAGTAAAAGAAATTATAGACGAAAACAAAAAGGGGAAAAAAGTAACAAGTGTGGAAGATTTCGCTGTGGAAATTACTTCAAACTCCGAAAAAGAAACTGATTTTAAAGATACGATTGGTCAGGAAAGTCTTACCCGTTTCGACACTCCGAAAAAGAAGAAAAACAACCGAAACAAAAGCCGCAACCGAAAAGTTGCTCCTAAGAAAAATGAAAACAATAAATAGTTATATCGTGCTTGTTTTTTGTGGTTTTATCCTGATTTCCTGTGATGAAAACCGTGTTTTTGACAGCTATAAATCTGTTTCAAACGGCTGGCACAGAGACAGTACTGCCGTTTTTGAATATGAAGTGCAGGACACGATTACTCCTTATAATCTGTTTTTGAATATCAGGGCAAACAACGACTATCCGTTCAGCAATATTTTTCTGATTGCTTCACTGGAAACCCCTGACGGAGAAATCAAAACCGACACGCTCGAATATATTATGGCTGCCCCCGATGGCACACTTTTGGGTAAAGGCTTTTCCGATATTAAAGAAAGTAAACTTTGGTTTAAAGAAAACTACCGGTTTTCCGAAACGGGAAAACACATTATAACTGTTGAGCAAGCGGTTCGCAAACGAAATGAAGTAGAGGGAACCGAAATCCTGAAAGGAATTTCTGAAGTGGGTTTCCGTATTGAAAAATAGTGCTCAGTCGCAGTTGGCAGTACGTCAGTTCGAGTAACGAAACGAAGTGGAGTGTATCGAGAACAACCATTAACCAATAACTATTAACAAAAATGGGAGAAAACAACAACTTTTCAAAATACATCAAATGGTTTTGGATGCTTTTTGCAGGAGCCATTGCCTTTGTGGCTCTGCTTTTCCTGTTGGCTTCAGCAGGGGCTTTCGGAGAAATGCCTACTTTTGAAGAATTAGAAAACCCGTCTTCTAATCTGGCTTCCGAAATCATTTCTTCAGACGGAAAAACCATCGGGAAACTCTATCTCAACGAAAACCGTACTCCCATAAAATATGAAGATTTACCCCAAAATCTCATCGAAGCTTTGGTCGCTACCGAAGACGAACGTTTTTATGAACACTCCGGAATCGATGCCCGAGGAACACTCCGGGCAGCTGTTTATTTAGGAAAAAAAGGAGGAGCAAGCACCATCACCCAACAGCTGGCAAAACAATTATTTCACGAAGAAGGTTCCAAAAATATCGTGGAACGTATGCTTCAAAAAGTTAAAGAATGGATTATCGCTGTTCGCCTCGAAAGACAATACACCAAACAGGAAATCCTGACAATGTATCTGAATCAGGTGGATTTTGTGAATAATGCCGTAGGTATCCGTTCGGCTTCGAGAGTGTATTTTTCAAAAGAACCCAAAGATCTCAACAAAGAAGAAGCTGCCGTAATTGTTGGAATGCTTAAAAACCCGTCCTGGTTTAATCCAAGAAGACGATTGGAGATTACCACAGCCCGTCGAAACACCGTTTTGGGGCAAATGGAGAAAAACGATTTTATTACCGAGCAAGAAAAAGATTCGTTACAAAATCTGCCTTTGGTTTTAAAATATTCTCCCGAATCTCACAACGAAGGAATTGCTACTTATTTCAGGGAATACCTTCGGGAATATATGAGAAACTGGGTCAAAGAAAACCCCAAAGAAGACGGCTCAACCTACAACATTTATCGTGACGGCTTAAAAATCTACACCACTATTGATTCCCGTATGCAGACCTATGCAGAAGAAGCTGTATCTGCCCATTTGGCAAATTTACAGGAAGAGTTTTTCCTGCATTTCGAAGGCAAAAAAAATGCTCCTTTCGTAGAAATCTCCAAGGAGCAGACCGACAGAATTATGCTTCAGGCTATGAAAAATTCCGACCGTTGGAGGCAGATGAAAGAACAGGGAAAATCGGAAGAACAAATCAAAAAATCGTTTGAAATCCCTACCGATATGACGGTTTTCAGCTGGAAAGGCGAAAGAGACACAGTGATGACTCCGCTGGATTCCATTCGCTATTACAAACATTTTTTGCGAACGGGAATGATTTCGGTAGAACCACAAACCGGACATATCAAAGCATGGGTAGGCGGAATCAACCACAAATATTTCAAATATGACCATGCCAAACAAGGAGCCAGACAGGTGGGTTCGACTTTTAAACCCTTTGTTTATGTAACGGCTATGGAGCAACTTCACAAATCGCCTTGCGACAGCATAGTCGATGCTCCGTTCACCATTCCGAAAGGAACATGGGGTGCCTCAGACGACTGGACACCCAAAAACTCAACCGGAAAATTCATCGGAACAACCACTTTGAGCGATGCTTTGGCAAAATCCATAAATACAGTTTCTGCTAAACTCATTAATATGGTAGGCCCGAGAGCTGTGGTTGATATGACCAAAAAATTGGGTGTAAAATCAGACATCCCTGAGCAGGTTGCCATTTCGCTTGGAGCTGTGGATATTTCGGTTCACGATATGGTGGCTGCCTATAGCACTTTTGCCAATCAGGGGGTTTATATAAAACCTAATGCCATCATCAGAATTGAAGACAAAAACGGAAAAGTACTGTTTGAAAACGTTCCGCAACCTAAGGATGTATTGAGCAAAGATGTGTCGTATGCAGCCGTAAAACTGCTGGAAGGAGTTACCCGTTCCGGTAGCGGAGGAAGGCTGAAATCTACCGGAGGCGGAGGTCCTGCCTATAAGAGAATGACAGGCTATCCCTATGCTTTCAAAAACCCGATTGCCGGTAAAACCGGAACTACACAAAACCAGTCAGACGGTTGGTTTATGGGAATGGTTCCGAATCTGGTAACCGGAGTTTGGGTGGGCAACGAAGACCGTGCTGCCCACTTCAGAACCCTGCTTTATGGTCAGGGAGCCTCGATGGCACTTCCTGTTTGGGGAATTTATATGAAAAAATGCTACGAAGACCCAACCCTGAATGTTTCCACAGACGAATTCAGCCGACCGGAAAATCTCGCTCCTTGGGCAGAATGCAGAACTGTCGTAAATGATTCGTTGGAATTAGATATAAACATTGATGAATTCGGATTTTAAATTCAATCGTCCGTAATGGAAAAAAACCTACAAACTCACTATGATTTTGTAGGTTTTTTTTATTCCTGAATCGTTTCGTTTTTAGGGATTCCGTAATAATGAATTTCTAATCCAATAAAAAAATAAATTTTCTGTAACAAAACCACTCACCTTGCGTCTTATTGCAAAACATCAAAAACTACATTCGATGAAAAAAATTGCACTTTTATTTTTGGTTTTCAGCACTGCTGTAGCAACGGCTCAGGAGTTCTATGGCACAGCTACCTATATGTCAAAAACTTCTACGGAAGATATGATGCCTAAAGACGATGAGAGAATGGCTCAGATTCCCGAAGAAATGAGGAAAATGATTGAGCAGCAAATGAAAAAAATGTCCGAAAAAACTTTCACGCTCTACTTTGACCGTTATACTTCTATTTATGAAGAAGAAGTAAAGGTCGAAGCCGGAAACGATATGTTTGGAGGAGGTTTTAAAATGATGTCGAATATGATGTATGGAGGAGCCTATTACAAAAACGTAAAAGACACCATTTTTCTCCAGCAAAGAGATATTTTCGGAAAAGAATTCCTGATTAAAGATTCGCTTCAGGTTTTCGATTGGGAAATGGGAACGGAAAGCAAACAAATCGGGAACTACACTTGTTTTAAAGCAACGGCTGTGATTCCGTTTGATGCTACCGATTTCAAAAATATGACCCGAAAAGAGCCTAAAGACGATGCAGAGAAAGAAAAACAGGAGCAATCGACCAACTTTCTCGATATGATAGATATCCCGACCGAAATTATAGTAACCGCCTGGTACACCCCACAGATTCCGATTTCACAAGGGCCTTCTAACTATTGGGGATTACCGGGACTTATTATGGAAGTAAGCTCGGGAAAAACCACGATTTTGTGTTCTAAAATTGTACTCAACCCCAAAGACAAAAAAGAAATCAAAGCTCCAAAAGGAGGCAAAGAAGTGACTCAGAAAGAATACGAAAAAATCCTGATGGAAAAAGCAGAAGAATTCCAGCAAATGGGCAGAGGAAGAGGCGGAATGCGAATTGGAGGATAAATTGATTTAAGATTTTTGATTGCAGATTTAGGATTTATGAAGGACTAACTACAATCTTTGCACCTTAATAAAACAAAAACAATGAAAAACTACTTACTCACTACTCTTTTTATCTTACTTTTTGGCACAGCCAAAGCCCAAAACATCAAAGTTGAAGGTATCGTAACCGACAGCCTCGGAGTAGCCATCGAAATGGCAAACGTAATGGCTGTCAATCTCGATAGCGATAAAATGGACGGTTACAGCATAACCGGAGACAGAGGGCAATATTCGCTTTCGCTACAAAGAAACACCAATTATCAGCTGAAAGTCAGCTATTTGGGTCTAAGTCCGAAAAATATTGATTTAAAAACCGAAAGTGAAAATATTTTTCTTCCGATAAAACTCGAAGGAGGCGGACTAATGCTCGAAGGGGTCGAAATTGTCTATGAAATGCCTGTTTCTATAAAAGGTGACACTATCGTTTATAATGCCGATTCGTTCACAAGCGGAACCGAGCGAAAACTCGAAGATGTGCTGAAAAAACTTCCCGGAGTAGAAGTCGATGATGACGGGAATATTTCGGTGGAAGGGAAAGGTGTAACCAAACTAATGGTCGAAGGAAAAGATTTCTTTGACGGAGATACCAAATTGGGAGTCAAAAACATTCCTGCCGATGCGGTAGATAAAGTGCAGGTTTTACGAAATTACAACGAGGTTGACCAGCTTCGCTCGGTTACTGACAATCAGGACAACTTGGCGATGAACATCAAACTCAAAGAGGGCAAAAAGAACTTCTGGTTTGGCGACATCACAGCAGGAGGAGGCGATGATGAGCGGTATGTTTTGAATCCGAAATTGTTTTATTACAGCGAAAAATACAGTCTCGGGCTTATCACAAACCTGAACAATATAGGCGAACAACCCCTTACGTTTCAGGATTATATGAAGTTTTCGGGTGGTTTTAGAAATATGATGCGAAGAGGTGGTTCTAACTTTTCGGTTTCGGGAAACGATTTGGGAATTTCTTTGATTAGAAACAACCGTGCCAGTGAAATTACGGCAAAATTCGGAGCAGCCAACTTTAGCTACAACCCTACAAAAAAATGGACGTTGAGCGGTTTCGGAATCCTTTCCAGAACCGATACCGATATGTTGGAATGGGAGCGAAATTCCATTCTGAACACAGAAACTCAGGAAGTGATAACCACTCAGGAAAGCAACAGTGCAAACATTCAGAAATCTGAAATGACTTTGATGAAATTGAGTTCCAACTATAAACCCAACGAAAAAGTTACGGTGGAATATGATATTTTCCTGAAAAAATCACAACAAACAGAAGACTATCAAACCCTGACAACCGTAACTCCCAATGTGGAGCAAAGTCAGTTTGTTTCGACCGATAAAAAACAAGACCCTGCTTCGGTAAACCAGAATATGTCGGTATTTTATGCTCCCAATGACAAACACGTTTTTGCCATAGAAGCACAGCATTTATATCAGGATGAAGATCCTTTTTATAATGCTAATCTGGCTCAGAGACCTTTTGATTTGGCAGGCTATATTGACGGACAACTCAGACAAGACATTTATCAGGAACGATTTTTGAAAACCAACAAAACCGATGTGAAGGCAGATTATTACTATTCGCTAAACAACAAAACCAACATCAATTTCACCATCGGAAACACCTATTCTTATCAGAATTTTAATTCGCATTTGTTCCAGATTTTAGACAACGGAACCCAAAACGATTTGGATACGGAGGAGTTGAACAACCGGGTAACTTATGCTTTCAACGATGTTTTTGCAGGAGTTCACTACAAGTTTATCGCAGGAAAATTCACTTTCAATCCCGGGTTTTCCGTACATAATTATATGATGGAAGACACACAGCTGGGCACTTCCAACAACCGGAATTTTGCCCGAATTTTGCCCGATGTAAACGTTCGCTATCAGATAAAAAAATCAGAAACATTGATGTATAACTTCGCTTTCACCAACAATTTTACCGATGTGGTTCAGTTGGCTGAAGGTTATATTTTCCAGGGTTACAGCAGCCTGTATAACGGAAACCGCCATTTGGAAAATTCCACCAACCAAACCCATTCCCTTACCTACAACAAATTCAATATGTTTAATATGGAATATATGGGAGGTGGAGCTACCTATACACGGCTTACGGACGGAATCAACAGCCTGGCTTCCTATGACGGAATCAACCGTACTTCGACTTCGTTCAACTCTAATTTTGCCAACGAAACCCTTTCGGGCTATGGTTATTACGGAAGAACTTTTGCCAGATATTATAAAGTGGGTGTAAATGCCAACCTGAGTTGGTCAAAACGAAATGTAATTCAGGTGAATCCTGCTACCAACATCGCTACCGACAACTGGACGGAATCGTTTACTCAAAGCTACAGAGCAAGTTTCGGGACTTCGTTTGAAAAATATCCGAATCTGGAACTGGGGTATTCGATAATGATAAACGATTATCTGAGCAATACGTTCTATAATTCAAGTCCGTTTGCCAAACTCGATTATTATTTCCTGAAAGGGTTTTCTCTCACAGCCGATTATACGTTCAACAACTATTACAACAAAGAAAAAACCGTTGACAACCAATATGATTTTCTCAATGCCAGCCTTGCCTACCACAAAAAAGATTCAAAATGGGAATATCGGGTGGGAGCTACCAATTTGCTCAACACCAAAACACTCAACAGCGACAGTTTTTCGCAATTCAGTATTTATGCTTCACAATATACCGTACAGCCGAGATATATAATTTTTTCCCTGAAATACAGCCTTTAAATTTGAGATTAGTTGACAAAGAAGACCTCGATTTTCGGGGTCTTTTTTTATGGTTTTCTGTGTCGGAAAGTTTCCTTTACAGAAAAAGCAGTAAGCCCGGTTTTAATAATTATTTAGACCGAATATAAAACATTAAATTTTCGTACCTTTGCCCTATTAAAATTGAGTTTATGAAAACCTTTACTATGATATTACTCACGGTGCTTGCTGCAACCGTAAACAAATGTTCTTCAGATTCCAAGGAGATGAAAGAGAACTTAGTCATCGAATATGAAGCCAAAACCCGAGGCAGTTTCAGCAAAGTGATTATCAAAAACGATTCTTTGGTAGTGATGGAAGAAGGTCGAAACGAGAGTATCAACTATTATCCTTTGTCGAATAAAGACTGGGATATGCTGGTAAAACAAATTCAAAAAATCGACAAAAAGAAAATCAAAGACTACAAAGCCCCTACTTCAAAACGGTTTTCTGATGCAGCAAGAGCGGCTTCGGTAAGGGTGATTTACAACAACGAAACCTATCAATCCGAAGAGTTTGATGAAGGCACTCCTCCGAAGGAAATCAAAACTTTCGTAGATACGGTTACGGGTTTGTATATGAAAAACAAAACAAAAAAATGACAATTAAAGAAGTTCAAGACGAAATAATCGATGAATTTTCGATGTTTGATGACTGGACAGAGCGTTACGAATATATCATCGAACTCGGAAAAAACCTCCCGATAATAGACCAGAAATATAAAACCGATGATTACCTCATCAGAGGCTGCCAATCAAAAGTATGGCTCAATGCAGAAGAAAAAAACGGAAAAATAGTTTTTACGGCAGATAGCGATGCCATCCTGACCAAGGGAATCATAGCGATTATGATTCGGGTATTTTCCGGGCAAAATCCCAAGGAAATCTTAGATGCTTCAACCGGTTTTGTTGACCAAATCGGGCTGAAAGAACACCTCTCTCCCACCCGTGCCAACGGATTGGTTTCGATGATTAAACAAATAAAAATGTATGCTTTGGCTTTTGATTCAAAAAATTAGTCTTATTACTACTTGAAAGTCTTACTACTTAATACCTGATACTTAAAAATGGAAGAATATAAAGACGATATCAACTTAGGAGAACAAATCGTAATGACCTTAAAAGGCATTTACGACCCCGAAATTCCTGTGGACATTTATGAACTGGGGCTCATCTATGACGTGATGATAAACGAAGACAACGATGTGAAAATCCTGATGACACTCACCTCTCCCAACTGCCCCGTGGCTGAGAGTTTACCTCAAGAAGTTGAACAAAAAATCAAAGCGATTGATGCGGTTAACTCCGCTGAAATCGAACTTACTTTTGACCCGCCCTGGAGCAGGGATTTGATGAGCGAAGAAGCAAAATTCGAGTTGGGAATGTTATAAATTTGTTTCAGGTTTCAGGTTTAAAGTTCAAGGTTTATAACCTTAATCTTTCACGACAAAAACCAAAAATACGTCGCTGAAAAACAACGATTTAATATTCGTAAATTTACTCTGTTTCTCACGAATATTCTGTTTTTTTGCTCTCGCAAAGTCGCAAAGCGACTGTATTAAAGAGAAATTCTTTGCGTCTTTGTGTCTTTGCGAGAAATATAACCTGTAACAAAATTACAATTTGTTTTGTAAGAAATAACATTTAACTTTATATCAAGCTTATTTTTAGCAAATTATATGTTTTGTCTAAACTTTAAACCTGAAACTTTAAACCTGAAACCCTAAACAAAAATGGAAGAGGAAATCATAAACAGAGTAGCCAAAAGTCCGTTGCAGATTTTTGATTTGGAAGACTATTTCCCTGACGGGAAACGTATCGGTATTGATATTTCTGTGTGGTTGTGGGAAGGTGTTATTCTGAAAGAAAAAGAGTTCAGAGACAGCCTCAAAAACCACAACTGGAGTCAATATCAAGATACTTTTGTTTATTTGTTTTGCTCTACCGATGCCATCATTCCGGGCTGGGCTTTTAGTCTGGTGACGATGCAACTCACGGGAATTGCCAAAAAGGTAATCATCGGAAACGAAGACACACTCAATCAAGTATTGTTTCAGGAGATTTTATCCGAAATAGATTTTTCTGTCTATCAGGACAAACCCGTTCTGATAAAGGGCTGTGCCAACAAACCCGTTCCCGAAAACGCCTTGGTTTTGGCTTGTCAACACCTGCAACCTGTGGCAAAAAGCATTATGTTCGGAGAGGCATGCTCGACTGTTCCGCTCTATAAAGCTCCAAAAAAATAACACTTTTAAGCGACTTTTCAACTTCTCTCTCCTTTCGCTTTTTAGCTTCACAAACCCAAAAAATTTACGTATTTTTGTACCTGTACAGAAGGATTATTTATGCTCAAGCAACACTTACAACTCAAATTATCTCAGAAACTATCTCCTCAGCAAATCCAGCTGATGAAGCTCATTCAATTGCCTACTCAGGCTTTTGAGCAGCGATTGAAAGAGGAAATGATAGAAAACCCCGCTTTAGAAACCGGGCAGGACGATGACTATGAAGTTTCGGAATTTGACACTTCCGAAGATGATTTTGATGATTTTGAGGGCGAACGTATCGAAGCCGACGACATCAATATCGATGAATACCTGAGCGATGACGAAACTCCCGATTACAAATTGCACGCTAACAATTATAGTGCAGACGATGAAGACAAAGAAATTCCGTTGGCTGCCCAAATGAGCTTCCATCAGGATTTGCTCAACCAGCTCAACACTTTTATCCTGTCTGATAACGAACGTGAAATTGCCGAATTTTTGGTTGGTAGTATAGACGACACGGGTTATATCCGTAGGAGTATTCAGGATTTGGTCGATGATATGGCATTCACACAAGGAATTTATACCGATGAACAAACCGTAGAACGCATTTTGCAGATTGTGCAGGAACTCGAGCCTTCGGGTGTGGGAGCCAGAGATTTGCAGGAATGCCTTTTGCTTCAGCTAAAGCGAAAAACTCCTACTGATTCTGTCGAACTGGCTACCGATGTTATTGAAAATCAATTTGATGCCTTTACGAAAAAGCATTACGACAAACTGCTTCAGAAATACGGAATTACACAAGAGCAGCTCCGCAAAGCCATTGACGAAATCGAAAAACTGAATCCGAAACCCGGAGGAGCTTTTTCGGGAAACAGCAAAATAACCGAGCATATTGTGCCTGATTTTTCGGTTAAAATCACAGACGGAGAGCTGGAACTTTCCCTAAACGGAAGAAATGCTCCTACCCTTCACGTCTCAAAAGACTATCAGGAAATGCTGCAAACCTATAAGGATTCCCGTGAAAAATCGAGTGCCCAAAAAGATGCGGTGCAGTTTATCAAACAAAAATTAGACTCTGCAAAATGGTTTATTGATGCCATAAAACAACGTCAGGAAACGCTTTTTGTAACCATGAATGCCATTATGCACTATCAAAAAGAGTATTTTCTGGAAGGTGACGAAACCAAACTCAAACCAATGATTCTCAAAGATATAGCTGATATGGTTGGTTTGGATATTTCGACCGTTTCCCGGGTGGCAAACAGCAAATATGTCGATACGCCCTACGGAACCAAACTCATCAAAGATTTCTTTTCGGAATCGATGAAAAATGATCAGGGCGAAGACGTTTCGACTATCGAAATCAAAAAAATACTGCAAAATATCATCGAAGAAGAAAACAAACAAAAACCCTATCCTGACGATAAATTGGCCGAAATCCTCAAAGAAAAAGGCTACCCGATTGCCCGAAGAACCATTGCAAAATACAGGGAATTGCTCGATATTCCCGTAGCGAGAATGCGGAAAAAAATATAATAGTATTCAGTGTTCAGTCCCGATAGCTATTGGGAGTGTTCAGAACACAAAATATAAAAATTATGCTGAAACTAAACGTAAAAAACGAAACTTCAAGATTAAGAGCCGTAGTTCTCGGAACAGCCCAAAGCAACGGACCGACTCCCACAGCAGATGAGGCTTATGACCCGAAATCATTGGAACATATTCTGGCAGGAACATACCCGACAGAAGCAGATATGGTCAAAGAAATGGAAGCTTTTGCCCAAGTGCTCAAAAAATATAATGTACAGGTTTACCGTCCGGAAATTATTGAAGATTACAATCAGATTTTTTCCAGGGATATTGGTTTTGTGATTGATGATGTTTTTATCAAAGCCAACATTTTGGAAGACCGAAACCGGGAATTAGACGCAATTAATTATGTGATTGACCAGATGAATCCTGCAAAAGTTGTCCGTCCTCCCGAAGAAGTTCATATTGAGGGTGGAGATGTAATGCTGTATAACGACCATATTTTTATCGGGACGTATAAAGGGAGTGATTACAAAAATTACATTACAGCCCGAACCAATATGGAGGGAGTTCAGTACATCGCAGCCCTTTTTCCGAATAAAATCGTAAAGGAATTTGATTTGGTAAAATCCAAAATCGAACCTCGTGATAACGCTTTGCATTTGGATTGCTGTTTTCAGCCTGTCGGGAAAAACAAAGGAATTATCTACAAATCGGGATTCAGAGAAGAAGCCGATTATATGTATTTGGTGGATTTGTTCGGAAAAGAAAATTTATTTCATATCACACGAGATGAAATGTACAATATGAACTCCAATATTTTTTCGATTGATGAAAATGTTGTTGTTTCCGAAAAGAATTTTACTCGTTTAAATACTTGGCTACGAGAAAATAACTTTATAGTTGAGGAAATTCCGTATGCAGAAATTTCAAAACAAGAGGGACTTTTGAGATGTTCGACTTTGCCTTTAATTAGAGATTAGTTTTGTTTCAAGTTGATGAAAAAGATAAATATTCTTATTATAATGATTTTGAGTACAACTATTTTTAGTTGTGCTTCTTTTTCTAAAAAAGGCTTTCGGAAAGAAATCGAAAAATTAGATGAAACAACTATTACCAAACTGAACGGAAATTATTCATTTTATCCGATAAAAAAGTATATAGGTAATGATGAAAAAGAGGGTAACAACATTCCCGATTCTTTAAAATATTATTTTAATGCTTATGATGAATTAAATGGAGATTTGGCTTATCCACCTAAAAAAATAGGAGTTGATTCCTTATTTATAAAAGAAAATGAATATCAAATTAGTTTAAATGTTGAAAATAAAAACAATTTGAGAATAAAGGTGTTTGAAAATTCAACAATAATCAAAGACACAATATTAACAGGAAAACATAAAAAAGGAATGTTTTATCTGGATAATAAATTTTTAAAGTGTTGGGGAGTACCCTATCTTTTTGGAGGTTGTCAGAATAATAAAAGAAGAATTGGGATAACCAAAAAAGGAAATTTACTTATCAATGAAGCTGTTGATAATGGTGGTGCTATTTTAGTAATAATTGCAGGTGGGTATAGCTATAATGCGACATTTGAATACGAACGAAAATAAATACAACATAAGAAATGAAACAAACTACAAACACTATATTGATGATTCGTCCTGTTGCATTCCGAATGAATGAACAGACAGCTGTAAACAATTATTACCAAAAAGTTTTGGATAATCTTTCTCCGAAAGATGCAAACAAAAAAGCACAGGAAGAATTTGATGCTTTTGTGGGAAAGCTAAAAAATGTCGGAGTAAACGTAATTGTTGTAGATGACACGCATATTCCTGATACTCCCGATAGCATTTTCCCTAATAACTGGATTTCTTTTCACGAAAACGGAGATGTGATTTTGTATCCGATGTTTGCCGAAAACCGAAGACAGGAACGTAGAGAAGACATTTTGGACATCATCGAAGAAAACGGATTTTTAATCGAAAATGTAACCGATTATACCTTAGCTGAAGAAGCTAATATGTTTTTGGAGGGAACAGGAAGTATTTTGTTGGACAGAGCCAATGCAAAGGCTTATTGTGCTTTATCTCCAAGAGCAGACGAAGAATTATTCATCGAATTTTGTGAAGACCAGGATTTAGCTCCCATTATTTTCCATTCGTACCAAACTGTAAACGGAAAAAGAGAACTGATTTACCATACCAACGTAATGATGTGTTTGGGAGAGAAATTTGCTGTGATTTGTGCCGATACGATTGATGACAAACAGGAAAGAAAATTAGTTTTGGACTCCTTGAAATCAGACGGAAAAGAAGTGATTTTAATCACAGAAGAACAAGTAAACAACTTCGCGGGAAATATGCTCGAAGTAAAAGGAAAAAACGACAAAAGCTATTTGGTTATGAGCAAATCGGCTCACGAGAGCTTAACCAAAGACCAAATTTCAAAAATCGAAAAGTATTCCGAGATTTTGTCTTCTTCATTAGACGTAATTGAGGCTTGTGGAGGCGGAAGTGCCAGATGTATGATGGCAGAGGTTTTCTTACCGAAAGCATAATCCTCTAACTAATAACTTTTAACCAATAACTAATAACTTTAAAATTGGCTTGGATTTTACTCGTAATAGCAGGATTGTTTGAAGTTGCTTTTGCTTCGTGTCTGGGCAAAGTGAAAGAAACTTCGGGAACCGAATCGACCTATTGGTTTATCGGGTTTTTGGTTTGCCTGACCATCAGTATGACACTTTTGTACAAAGCCACTCAAACCCTCCCAATCGGGACAGCTTATGCAGTCTGGACAGGGATTGGAGCGGTAGGTACAGTGCTTATCGGAATATTCGTATTCAAAGAACCTGCTACGTTTTGGAGGGTGTTTTTTATTTCGACTTTGATAGCTTCGATTGTAGGCTTAAAAGCAGTTTCCTAAAACTTATTCCTCTTCTTTAAACCAGCTCGAATACATTACATAATTAGTCGAAATCCGGTCAATTTCTCCCGAAAAGGCAGAAGCATCAATGCTTTTCACCTTTCTGGCAGGAACTCCTGCATAAATACTTCCGGATTCTACGACCGTGTTTTGTGTTACTACAGCTCCGGCCGCAATAATGGAATTGCTTTCTACTACACAATTATCCATCACAATAGCTCCCATTCCGATAAGTACGTTGTCCTGAATCGTACAACCGTGAACTATGGCATTGTGCCCTATGGAAACATTGTTCCCGATAAGGGTCGGGTGTTTTTGATAGGTACAATGAATAATGGCTCCATCCTGAATGTTCACCTTATTTCCGATTTTTATGTAATGCACATCGCCTCTTACAACCGCATTAAACCAGATACTGCATTGGTTTCCCATGGTTACATCGCCTACAATTGTGGCATTTTCGGCTATGAAACAATCTTCGGGAATCTGAGGGCTTTTTCCGTTTACAGGTTTTATAATCATCTTGTTTTGTGTAAAAATTATGTTTATGTTCACAAATATAAAACAAATAGCCCTTTCGATATTTTTATGCGAAAGGAGCATACTAATATTACAAAAAAATGTCCCGAATAATCGGGACATTTTTATTAGTTAACAGTAGGACAGTTACAATCCCACTTTTCTTTTCCGCAGAACAGGTTAAACCCTAAAGTAATTTGGTGGAAACCTCCGGTCGCAAATTGAGCATCTCCCAAAACATGAGAATAGGTGTAGCCAAACATAAAGTTGTTGTAGTTCAACCCTACAAAAGGCGTGATATATTGCAGGCTTTGCTCTTTGATTTCACTTCCGCTCCAATATTGAGCTCCGTCAAAACTTCTTCGGTAAGAAAGTCCTCCCCAAAGTTTTCCGAAATCGAAATCTTTATAGAGTTTCAGGTTGGCATCAATGGTTTTTTCTTCGGTTTCTTCCGTAAATTGAAACAAAACAGATGGCTCCCACTGGATTCTATCGCTGTCTCCAAATACATATCCGGCACTGAATAAGTATTTTCTTAAATTATCCGGCTCATAATCAGTATAGATTTTTCGTTCAGACTCTATCGCATTTTTCACCGTAAAGTGAGCATAGAAATCCAGATAATGATAAGAAGCTCCAATATCTACATTAAAATAGGAATATTTTTGCTCCACACCTCCGTGAATGACAGGGTCGCTCGGGTCTGGCCAGGAGTCTAAAAACGAACTCTCATCCAAACGACTCTGAATAAACCCGGCACTTATCCCGAATGAAAGCTGGTTCAAATCATAGTCGCTTCTCGAAAAACGAAGATGGTGAGCATAGGTTAATTTTGCTCCGGTCTGCGAATGGTATCCGTTTCTGTCATTGAATGCAATGACACCTACTCCCGAACGCTCACCCACAGCTCCGTTGAAACTCAGGGTTTGCAACATAGGAGCTTCGTCCTGATCAAACCATTGTTGTCTTGCCGTAAGACGTACTTTGGCACAATTTGCCGCACCTGCCATAGATGGGTGAATTAAATAATAGTTATCTGATAAATAATCAGAGTAAACAGCTATCCCCTCCTGAGAGAAAGAAAATTGCGAAATTAACAATGCTGCGAATGCTAAATATCCTTTTTTAAAATTCATATATGATTACCTTTTTATTGAAAAATGTGCTTTAAACTCTTTTCTTTTTGTTGTTATGTTTCCTTCGCTGTCGGTTTGTGGTTCGTCATAAACCACTTTAAACCAGTAGTCTGAGGC
>JBAYSC010000031.1:0-17540 GCA_041676345.1 Flavobacteriaceae bacterium
GGGCAAACTCCACAGCAGCCATTACCAATTGTTTGCCTACACCTTTGCCTCCAAACTCCGTGTTTACTTCGGTATGGTCAATGATAAATTTGTTTTCTCCTGCCCAGGAATAGGTCATTCGCCCGGCTTCTTTCTGGTTTTCTACAGCTTTAAAAACGCCTTTGCTTTCTCCGGTAGTGTGTTGAATTTCCATAATATTTCAATTAAATGTTTGTGTGTTTTTATAAAAAAGGCAGTTCCTCTAAAAAAACATACCGCTGGTTTTCAAAATCCATTTTGCAAAAATAATGGTCAACACCATTGGTAACCATTAAATATTCCGCATTCAAGACCAAATTATATCGAGCAATCTGATTGAAAGTTTCCTGAGTGATTTTAATAGTGGGAGCTTTACATTCCACCAACAAAAAAATGCTGCCATCGGGTTTAAAAACCACTATATCATAGCGTTTGCTCAGGCCGTTTACCTTGATGAGTTTCTCTACGTTAACTAATGATTTCGGATATTTTTTTTCCTGTAAAAGATACTGAATCACATTTTGCCTCACCCATTCTTCACGGGTCAGTAAAATGAATTTTTTACGAACCTCATCAAAGATAGCCAATTTATTTTCATTACTTTTGAAGCGAAACGAATATTTCGGGAAATTTAATTCTTGCATACCACAAAAGTATTATAAATTGAACACGGATTTACACAAATTTTCCTTATTTAAAATGAGAAAACTTTCATTATTTATTTTTGTAATTTTATTTGGCTGTTCTGAAAACATGGAAGTACAATATTTTGAATCAGAATATAAGTTTTCGGTCATCTTGCCTAATAGCTGGAGTGAGTATGAATTAGATGATGAAGAAAATACAAATGGTTTTTTTGACACTTCTGAATGGACAGGAAATTTAAGAATTACAGCTGTAAAATCCATATTTGAAAATCCTGATGATTTTTTGAAAACAAAACAAAAAGAAACCAAAGCGGAAATATTAAATTGGGAGCAGGTTAAGGGAATTTATTTTTCTGAAAATTCAGATAATTTATACATTTATTATTGGTATTTGACAGAAAATAATAGATTGTATATTTGTTCATTTACGATTGACTCTGAAATGGAAAACTCTGAAAAGAATAAAAACGAGTTGAAAAAAGTTGAAAAAATATTAAAGACAATAAAAACAAAATAATGCAAGACCTGACAGGTTTTCAAAACGTGTCAGGTCTGTCTCTAAAAATGAACGAAGCAGAAAAAATCATTACCGACATTAAAAACCGAAACTTCAAACCCATTTATTTTTTGATGGGAGATGAACCCTATTATATCGATAAAATCGCTGATTATATCGAAAAAAATGTGCTTTCGGAAGACGAAAAAGGCTTTAATCAGGTGGTTTTGTATGGCAGAGATACAACCGTGGAAGAGGTAATTGCCAATGCCAAACGCTACCCGATGATGGCTGACTATCAGGTGGTGATTGTCAAAGAAGCACAGGAACTTTCTCGAACTATCGACAAAATCGAAAGCTATGCAGAAAACCCGCAACCCACAACCATTCTGGTTTTTTGCTACAAATATAAAACCCTTGATAAACGAAAAAAAGCTACCAAAACTCTGGAAAAAAACGGACTGGTTTTCGAAAGCAAAAAACTATACGATAATCAGGTCGGGAGTTGGATAAATCAAGCTTTAAATTCTTCCGGATATAAAATAGAACCTAAGGCTAATGCTATGCTGGTAGAGTTCTTGGGGACAGATTTAAGCAAAGTAAACAACGAACTCGAAAAACTCAAAATTATACTTCCGAAAGGAACAATCATCAATGCGGAACACATTGAGAAAAACATCGGAATCAGTAAAGATTACAACGTTTTTGAGTTCCGAAATGCCTTGGGTGAAAAAAATATTCTGAAAGCCAACCGTATTGCAAACTATTTTTCCCAAAACCCGAAAGACAACCCGATTACCCTTATTACCAGTCAGGTTTTTGCTTTCTATGTCCAGCTTTTGCAATATCACGGACTCTCAGATAAAAATCCTGCCAACGTGGCAAAAACCCTGAAAGTCAATCCCTATTTTGTAAAGGATTATGAAACAGCAGCCCGAAATTATCCGATGCGAAAAGTAAGCAGCATTGTAGCTGCCCTTCGGGAAATAGACCTGAAAAGCAAAGGAGTAGGAGCCAATGCTTTACCTCCGGGGGAACTCCTGAAAGATATGTTGATTGCAGTTTTTTAGTGTTCAGAAAATCTACAATCTTAAATCGTTAATCAAAAATATTAAATCAAAAATGGAACTATTAGGTTATGTAGCCATCATTTTAGCAGGAATCTGCACAGGATTGATAGGGGCAGGAGGAAGTATTCTGACCGTTCCGATTTTGGTATATTTGTTTGCCATAAACCCTGTTACTGCCACTGCTTATTCGCTTTTTGTGGTAGGAACAACGAGCTTGACAGGAACTTTTCCGAAGTACAAAAACGGAAATGTTTCCTTGAAAATGGCTGTTGTTTTCGGAATTCCGTCAATGATTTCGATATTTTTGGTCAGAAAATTTGTTTTACCACAACTGCCCGAAATTGTTTTTACAATCGGGAATTTTCAGGTTTCCAAATCAATGTTTTTGATGTTGTTTTTTGCCGTTCTGATGATTTTTGCATCATATTCAACCTTAAAAAAACGAAGAGAAACAAGTAATTTACACATAGAAATTACCGAAATTCAGCCTTTTTTTGTATCTTTACTTGGTTTTATTGAGGGTGCAATTACGGGATTGGTAGGAGCAGGAGGAGGGTTTATTATCATTCCGATTCTGACATTACTTGCTAAATTAGACATCAAAAAAGCAATCGGAACATCACTTTTGATTATCGGAATAAAATCAGTTATCGGATTTTCGGGAGATATTATTTCAGCCCATTTTGATATAGATTGGCTGTTTCTGATAAAAATCACTTTAGTCTGTATTTTCGGAATGTTTATCGGAAATGCTCTTTCCAAAAAAATAGACGGAAGTAAACTCAAAACAGGTTTCGGGTGGTTTATACTTGTAATGGGAATTTATATTATAATGAAAGAATTGGTTTTGTAAAATTCTTCAAAAAATATTTTTGTAACTTTGAACTATGATTCTGACACAAAAAAATATCACCAGCTTTAAAGATTTGTGTGCTACTCACAATGTAGATACGATGTATCTTTTTGGCTCTGCACTGACCCCTAATTTTAACAAAAACAGCGATATTGATTTTTTGGTAAAATTCAAGCCTATTGACCTTTTTCAATATTTCGACAATTATATCAACCTGAAAGAAAGTCTGCAAAAACTATTTGGTAGAGAAGTTGATTTGGTTGAAGAGCAAACACTTAAAAATCCGATACTTATAAAGTCTATAAATAAATCAAAAGAGCTTGTTTATGGATGAGAGAATTTCAAAATGGCTGTTTGACATAAAAATGGCAATAGATGAATTGAGGGTTATTTTGCAGATGAATCCTACGATTTTTTCAAATACCGAAATAATTTAATGTTGAAAAGAGCTGTTGAACGCAATTTAGAAATTATCGGAGAAGCCGTAAACAGAATTGTTACAAGAGATAATGGTTTTGAAGCTAAAATTACTAATACCAAAGCGATTATTGGTTTGAGAAATCAGGTTATTCACGCTTACGACAATATTTCTGATGAAAATATTTGGTCTGTGCTGATAAATCATCTTCCTAAACTAAAAACCGAAATTGAAAATCTGATAGTTGATTTTTAGAATACAGAAAATACATTATACAACAATACAATATACAAAAATGAAAATAGAACAAATTTATACAGGATGTTTGGCACAGGGTGCTTATTATATCGAAAGTGAGGGAGAAGCGGTTGTGATTGACCCTTTGAGAGAAGTTCAGCCTTATTTAGACAGAGCAGAAAAAAGCGGAGCTAAAATCAAATACATTTTAGAAACGCATTTTCATGCCGATTTTGTGTCGGGACATTTGGATTTGGCTAAAAAATCGGGAGGAACTATCGTTTACGGACCAACTGCAAAACCCGATTTTGATTCGTATATTGCTAAAGATAACGAGGTTTTGAAGGTCGGAAAAATCACCATTACGGTTCTTCACACACCCGGACATACGATGGAAAGCACCTGTTATTTGCTCAAAGACGAAAACGGGAAAAACACAGCCATTTTTACGGGAGACACTTTATTTATCGGAGATGTCGGGCGACCTGATTTGGCTCAAAAAGTGTCATCAGATTTAACTCAGGAAAAATTAGCAGGATACTTATATCATTCGCTACGAAATAAAATTATGCCCTTGGAAGATGATATTATCGTATATCCGGCTCACGGAGCAGGTTCGGCTTGTGGTAAAAATATGAGCAAAGAGACTTTCGACACGCTTGGAAATCAGAAGAAAACGAATTATGCTTTGCAGGAAATGACCGAACAGCAATTTATCAAAGAGGTAACAGACGGACTTTTGCCTCCTCCGGCTTATTTTCCTGAAAACGTGATGATGAACATAAAGGGTTACGAAAGCCTTGATGTAGTAATGAATCGAGGAATGAACGCTCTTTCTCCCGAAAAATTTGAAGAAGTTGCTAATCAAAACGATGCACTTATTTTAGATACACGAAATGCACAGGTGTTTTCCGAAGGCTTTATTCCGAATGCCATCAATATTGGAGTTGACGGAGGATTTGCTCCGTGGGTCGGAACACTTATTCTGGATATCAAACAACCGATTTTGCTGATTACAGATTTAGGTCGGGAAGAAGAAGTTATCACCAGGCTTTCCAGAGTGGGCTACGACAATGTTTTGGGCTATCTCGAAGGAGGCTTTGATTCGTGGAAAAATTCGGGTAAAGAAACCGACTCGGTTAGGCGTATTTCGGCTCAGGAGTTTGAAAGCGAACTAAAACAAAACAAGAACAGGGTTCTTGACGTTCGTAAAGAAGGAGAGTTTGAAGGCGAACACCTTGAGGTTGCAGAGAACTTGCCACTTGCTTATATCAACAATTGGATTTCGGTTATTGATGATTCCGAACATTTTTATCTCCATTGTGCAGGAGGTTACCGCAGTATGATGGCAGCCAGTATTCTGAATTCCAGAGGAATACGAAACTTTACCGAAATTGGTGGTGGTTATGGAGCAATCAAAAACACTTCGCTTGCCAAAACTAATTTCGTGTGCCCCAGCACGGTGAAATAAGAACAAAACAACATATACTCCAACAAAACCTCCTGACTTCGGGAGGTTTTTTTTCGACCTTTATTCCACTTTTAAAACCACAGGCAGTATAAATTCGGTTTTTACGGGAATTCCCTCTTTTTGAGCGGGTTCAATAGCGGGAAAATCTTTCAGGCGAAGTTGGATGATGCTGTCTATTTTTTGTTTTTCGTAGGAAACCGAATCGGTAAATTGGGGCTGAAAAACCACAGAAGCATCCGGGTTTATGGTTACTTTTACGTTGATGGTGTCAATTTCAGGGTAGAGGATGGAAAGCGTGTCTGCAGCTAATTTTTCCTGAACCGAACGGGAGAGAAAATCAAAAAAACAGTCTTTCTGCAATTGTTTGTCCGAAAGAGAATCACATAGCCAGACAGACGGATAGCGGGTAACTTCGTCCCAGTTTATCTGCTGCAAACGCTCTTCGAGCAAGACATTTTTGTCGGGAGCTTTTTTGAATTCACACGAACAAAAAAGCAGACAAAAAAGAAAAAAAACGGTGTTTTTCATTTTTCGGGTGCAAAAACTTGAAACCAAAGGTAATAAACAATTACTTTTTCTCCAACATTCTCTTTATTTCGTTGAGTTTCATAAGAGCCTCAACCGGAGTTAAAGTGTTGATGTCTAAATCGGTAATCTGAGATTTTATTTCTTGGAGCATCGGGTCGTCAAGGTTGAAAAACGACAGCTGCATATCGTCTGGTTTTTTAGAGGTATCGAGCGATTCTGCCGAGTGGTCTTTTTCTAATTTTTTGAGTAGTTTTTGTGCTTTCTGAACCACTGTTTGAGGCATTCCTGCCATTTTTGCTACGTGAATTCCGAAGCTGTGAGCCGAACCGCCTTCCTGTAATTTTCGCAAAAACAAAACCGAATCTTTGGTTTCTTTAACCGAAACGTTGAAGTTTTTAATTCGTTCATACATCTCGGTCATTTCGTTGAGTTCGTGATAATGCGTTGCAAAAAGTGTTTTGGGTTTTGAAGGATGCTGGTGCAAATATTCAGCAATTGCCCAAGCAATCGAAACTCCGTCATAGGTGCTGGTTCCCCTACCGATTTCGTCCAACAAAACCAGACTTCTGTCGGAAATATTGTTCAGAATCGAAGCGGTTTCGTTCATTTCGACCATAAAGGTAGATTCACCCATCGAAATATTATCCGAGGCTCCTACTCTTGTAAAAATCTTATCCGTAAGACCGATTTTTGCTTTATCAGCAGGCACAAAACTCCCGATTTGAGCCAATAGCACGATCAAAGCGGTTTGTCTTAAAATAGCTGATTTACCCGACATATTCGGGCCGGTAATCATAATGATTTGCTGAGAATCCCGGTCTAAATACAAATCATTGGCAATATAGGGTGTTCCCAGAGGCAATCGCTTTTCGATAACCGGATGTCTTCCGGCTTTGATTTCTAAGGCAAAATCTTCCGAAATTTTGGGTTTTGAATAGTTGTTTTCAATGGCCAAAGTAGCAAAACCCGAGAGGCAGTCTAATTGAGCAACCAGATTGCCATTGGTTTGAATAGGCTTGATGTAATCAGAAATCCAGACAATCAATGCTTCGAAAATCCGGGTTTCCAAAAGCTGTATTTTTTCTTCTGCACCCAGGATTTTGGCTTCATATTCTTTGAGTTCTTCGGTGATGTAGCGTTCTGCATTGACCAAAGTCTGTTTGCGAATCCACTCAGCCGGAACTTTGTCTTTGTGAGTATTCCTGACTTCGATATAATAGCCGAAAACATTGTTGAAAGACACTTTGAGCGAAGGAATTCCCGTTTTTTCAGACTCTCGTTTTTCCAAATCATCCAGATATTCTTTTCCTGAAAAGGCAATATTCCGAAGCTCATCCAATTCAGGATTTACACCTGTGGCAATCGCATTTCCTTTGTTTATCGAAACCGGAGCATCTGGGTTGAGGGTGGTTTTTATTTTTTCCCGAACCGCCTCACATTCGTCTAAAGCTTTCCCGATTTTTTGCAAAGAATTCTCTGTACTTTCTGTTGCCAGTTTCTTTATCGGAACAATGGCATCGAGCGAAGATTTCAGGCTGATGAGCTCTTTTGGGGAGACCTTTCCGGTAGCGGTTTTTGATAGCAATCGTTCCAAATCAGAAATTTGCCTGATTTGCTGACAGATTTCAGACAAAATCCCCTGATTGTTTTTCAGATAATCCACCACTTTGTGACGGTCTTCTATCTGTTGTTTGTTTTTTAGCGGAAGTGCCAGCCAACGTCTGAGAAGTCTTCCTCCCATAGGAGAAATGGTTTTGTCGATAACATCCAAAAGCGTAACCGCATTATAATTCGGACTCAAATAAAGCTCTAAGTTTCTGATGGTGAATCTATCCATCCAGACATAAGCATCTTCGATGATTCGGTTGATGGAGGTGATATGTAAAACTCTATTGTGTTGTGTTTCAGATAAATAATACAGAATCGCCCCTGAAGCGATGATTCCGTTTTTCAGGTCTTCAATCCCGAAACCTTTGAGGGAATTGGTTTTGAAATGTCCGGTCAGGCTCTCAAAAGCATAATCGGGTTTATAGACCCAATCGTCCAGATAAAAAGCATTATAAGCATTTCCAAAACTGTCTTTAAACCGGGTTTTGAAATCTTTTGCCAGAAGCACTTCGCTGGGGCTAAAATTTTGAAGCAGTTTGTCGATATATTCCGTGTTGCCCTCAGAGGTTAGAAATTCTCCGGTCGAAATATCTAAAAACGAGATTCCGATAGCGGTTTTCCCGAAATAAACCGAAGCCAGAAAGTTGTTGGTGTTGGCTTGCAGTACTTCGTCATTCATCGCTACTCCGGGAGTAACCAATTCGGTAACACCTCGTTTTACGATGGTTTTGGTCATTTTCGGGTCTTCGAGCTGGTCACAAATAGCCACCCGAAGTCCTGCTTTTACCAGTTTTGGCAAATAGGTATTTAGCGAATGATGTGGAAAGCCTGCCAGAGCGGTTTCGCTCTCACTTCCGTTTCCTCGTTTGGTAAGGGTAATTCCCAATATTTTGGAAGCCCGAATAGCATCTTCTCCGAAAGTTTCATAAAAATCACCCACCCTAAAGAGCAGACAAGCATCAGGATATTTCGCCTTAATGCCATTATATTGCTTCATCAGAGGAGTTTCTTTGGTTGGTTTGGCAGTCAAAATCACAGTTTTTAGAAATGCGAATGTAATAATTTCAGACTGAAAAATCAAGTTTGGTTTTTTTGAGGACAAGACAAAAAAAATCCCGCAATTTGCGGGATTCATTTTTTCTAAGAAGAGCACTAATTAGTTAGCAGCTTCTTCTACAGCTTCCTGAACTGAATCAGCAGCTTCTTCAGTAGCCTCAACAGCTTCTTCAGCAGTTTCTTCTACAGCTTCTACAGCCTCAGTAGCAGTTTCTTCTACAGCTTCGATTGCATCTTCTGTAGTAGCTTCTGCTTCAGCATTAGCATCTTTACAAGAAACTACAGTCATCATAGCGATTGCAGCCAAACTTAAAACAACTTTTTTCATCTTTTTTTTGAAATTAAAGGTTAATTATTAATTCGTGGCAAAGATATAACTTTTTTCTTTCATTAAAAGAATTTGCGAATTTTTTTTCATCTTCTTAAATTCTGAACACCAGAAAGTTAAACTGAGCCTTGCCAAGGGTAATTCCAAACAATATGCCAGAAATTATTTTTTCTTTTTCGGATAAACAATTTTCATTTCATCAATCAGGTGTTTTGCCCCAGCATATTTATCTACCACAAAAAGCACATAGCGGATGTCAACCATGATATTTCTGCAAATTTCGGGGTCATAGTGAATGTCGCTCATAGTGCCTTCCCAAACCCTGTCGAAGTTCAGCCCGATAAGGTTTCCGTGTGCATCAAGAGCGGGACTTCCGGAATTTCCTCCTGTTGTATGGTTTCTTGCAATGAAATTTACAGCCATTTTGCCGTCTTTTCCATAAATACCGTAGTCTTTTTTGTGGTATAAATCGAGCAGTTTTTGAGGTACATCAAATTCATAATCCCCCGGAATATATTTTTCCACCACACCTTCCAAGTAGGTTACAGGCTCATAATATACGGCATCTCTGGGAGCATAACCGCCTACTTTTCCGTAGGTAATCCGCAGGGTAGAGTTGGCATCGGGGAAGATTCGGGCATCGGGGAAAAGCTCCAGAATTGCCTTCATATAATTGCGTTGTGTAGCACTGATTCGGGTGTTGATTTCGTCATATTTCGGGATGATATTATCGAAGAAATTATTGTATGCAATCTTTACAAAAGAGTATGCCTTATCATCGTTGAGTTTTTGGATGACCTCCTCGGTAGTTCCTGATAAAAGCTGTTGAGCTCCGCTATAGGAAGTGAGTTTTGATTGGGAATAGATTTCGTTTGCAATAGATTTATAATCAAGATTTTTGAATGCTTCGGGAAGATATTGAGCAGGTGTTTTTGCCACATAAACCGCAATTACTTTTTCAAAAACTTTTTGGTCAACCTCTGCATTAAAATCTTTATAGAAACCTTCCAACGAAGCAATTGTGTTGTTTTTTCTGTCTGTAAAAGCCTGTTCACCTCTGGAATTTAGTACCTGTTCTAACTGATTCAGGCGGTAAGCTGTGGTGAGCAATTCCACATTTCGTAGAAAAGTTTCCACAAAAACCTCATACGAAACGGCTAAATCTTCAATGTCATTGTAGTCTTTTTCAAAATCGGCAAGCAGGTTTCCGTACTGTTTTTGTTTGCCCATTTTATTCATTCGGACAGTAAATTCTTTTTCGAAATCACGTTTTATTTGCAAAGCTCCGCTTTTTTCCAAGCCTTGTTTTTCGCCTATCCATTTTTTCCAATAGTTGGCAATACGGGCAAATTTAGAGGCATACTGAATTTTGATTGCCCGGTCTGCTCTCATATATTCGTCCATCACTTTCAGAGCATTGTCTCTGATTTCGATTCGGGCAGGATTCAGGTTGTTGATGGTTTGCTCTACGGCAAAAGACGGAAGATATTCCGAGGTTCTTCCGGGAAAACCGAAAACCATCGTAAAGTCGTCTTCTTCGATTCCGCTAAGCGAAATAGGCAGAAAATGTTTGGGTTTATACGGAACATTATCTACAGAATAATCAGCCGGTTTGTTGTTTTTGTCTGCATAAATTCTGAAAAGAGCAAAATCTCCCGTATGTCGTGGCCAAACCCAGTTGTCTGTATCTGAGCCGAATTTCCCGATAGACGAAGGTGGTGCCCCCACCAAGCGAACGTCTTTATAGACTTCGGTTACAAACAAAACAAACTGATTGCCTTCAAAAAACGAACGAATGCTAACATTTTGATAACTCTCTTCTTTCGGATAGGAATTCGATAACGAAGCAATATTTGCTTCTATTTTTTTCTTCTGTTCTTCTTCGGTCATTGAAGCGGTTACTCCGTTTAAAATGGTGGTGGTAACGTCTTCAATTTTTACGATAAAGGTAGCTGTAAGTCCCGAATTCGGAAGTTCTTCTTCCAAACTCATTGCCCAGAAACCGTCTTCGAGATAATCGTTTTCGACTGTGGAATGTGACTGAATTTGTCCGTAACCGCAATGGTGATTGGTCAGTAAAAGTCCGTTGGGAGAAATAATCTCTGAGGTGCAGCCGCCTCCGAAATGCACTATAGCATCTTTAAGACTCGATTGATTGTGGTTGTAAATGTCTTTAGCGGAAATCTTCATTCCCAGTTTTTTCATTTCTGCTTCACGTTCGCCTTCGAGCAAAGACGGAATCCACATTCCTCCTTGTTGGGCAAAAACAGAAAACGAACAGAAAACGAGTAGTAATCGTAAGAATTTCATAGTATGTAGTTTAATTTAATCGTTGATTTTATTTTCGAAGGTGCAAGATAGTCATTTTTTTTATTACCACTCGTTGACCTTGTTGGCATCGAGTTTTATGAAAATAAAAATCAGCAACGTATAAGCCCAAAGCCCTGAACCTCCGTAGGAAAAGAGTGGAAGCGGAATTCCGATGGTCGGGAAAATCCCCAGAACCATCCCGATATTGGCAAAAAAGTGGATAAACAAAATGCAGACGACTCCATAACCATAAATCCGGCTGAACTTAGACCGCTGTTTTTCGGCTAAAACCAAAATGCGGAACATCAGTCCTACAAAACATAAAATAACCACTAAAGAGCCCATAAAACCCCATTCTTCGGCTACCGTAGTAAAGATGAAATCCGTATGTTGTTCCGGAACAAAATTTCCTTTGGTTTGTGTACCTTCGAGAAATCCTTTTCCGAAAAGCCCTCCCGAGCCAATAGCAATTTTCGACTGGTTGAGATTGTATCCTTCTTTTTTGGTATCAACTTCTTTGTCCAAAAGCACATTTATCCTGTCTCTGTGGTGGGGCTGTAAAACATTCTCAAAAATATAACTTGACGAAAACACAAACAGAGAAATCCCGACAAACACAATGGAGCTGGCAATGATGTTGCGGTGCACTTTTTTGGTTCTGAAATAATGCAAGGCTACCAAAAGAAAAACCCCTCCGATAATGTAGGTTGAATCTACAATCAAAGCCAAAACGAAAAGACCCAGAACCACAGCTCCGATAAGGATATAAATAAACGGCAAGCCTTCCCGATATAGGGCAAAAATCAAGAACATAAACACCAGAGCACTACCCGGGTCGTTTGGAAGGATGAGCAGCATGGGCAACCCGAGAATCGAAAGAGCCTTGATTTGGGTAGCAAACTCTTTGAGATTGATTTGCGGGCTTTCGAGGAATTTGGCTAAAGCCAAAACCGTGGCTACTTTGGCAAATTCCGAAGGCTGGATGCTGAACGACCCGATGCCATACCAGTTGGTTTGCCCGTTTACGGTTTTCCCGAAAACAAACAATCCTGCCAACGAAAGCAACGCAATTATATAGAAAATTCCCGAAAATTTTTCGTAAATCTTAGCATCCAACGAAAGTAAAAACACAATCAGAAACAAGCTCAACCCGATGAACATCAGTTGTTTGCCGTATTCTGCCGAAAAGTCAAATTCGGTTATTCCTTCCACAGGAGAAGAAGCCGAAAAAATATTGAGCCAGCCCATTACCACCAGAGCCATATACAAAAATATGGTCAGCCAGTCGATATTGGCTATGGTTGATTGACTTCTCATTTAATACCAGTTTTGGTTGATTAAAAACGGTTCGTCTAAGTAGGGTTTTTCATATTCGTGTTGCAGCCCTTTTTCATACATTCGTGTTTCCAGATCTTTTCGGGAAATTTCTCCGTTGATGTATTTTTCAATCATCAAAGAGGCAATAGGACCTGCAAAGCGAGAACCCCAATATCCGTTTTCCACAAAAACGGCAATTACGATTTTCGGATCTTCTTTTGGGGCAAAAGCCAGAAAAATAGAGTGATCTGTGAGTTGTGTACGCTTTCCGTTTATTTTTGTAAAGTTTTCGGCTGTTCCGGTTTTTCCGCAAATATCAATGCCTGCTACTTGTAGGCGTGAAGCGGTTCCGCCCGTATAAACAGCATGTAAACCCTCAATAACCGATTCAAAATGTCGGGGCTCGATAGTAGATTGATGTCTGGTTACGAATTTTTTATCTACTTCCTGTCCTTCAATTTTTTTGATAATATGAGGGGTGAAATAATGCCCTCTGTTTGCCACAGCAGACATCATGGTTGCCAGCTGAATAGGAGTGGTTTCTACTTCTCCCTGACCTATAGAGTTGGAAATGATGGTCGTAGGTCCCCATTTAAAGTTGTATCTTCTGGAATAATAATCTCCATCGGGAATCCGTCCTCTTTTTCCCGTAGGCAAATCATAGCCCAGAAAATCTCCCAAGCCCAAGCTCTTTGCATGCCTGCTGAAAACATCTACTCCCTCTTTTGCCGTATTGTATTTGTTGATGGTTTTCATAAATACGTTGGCAAAATAGGTATTACAAGAATTTCGCATACCTTCATATAAGCTGAAATTTCCCGAATCGTGGCATTTCATAAAACGGTTTCCGTAAGAAAAACCGTGTCTGCACACAAAAGCGGTTTGTTCGTCTATGGCTCCTTCCTGCAAACCAACCAAAGCGGTAACTATCTTAAACGTCGAACCCGGAACATACTGTGCTAATAAACCTCTGTCAAACAAAGGTTTAGAGATGGTGTCCCGGAGCAGCATATTGTAGTTTTTCGACCGCTCTCTGCCCACCAACAAAGCAGGGTCATAGCTCGGAGCCGTAACCAAAGCCAGAATTTCTCCCGTTTTTGGGTCAATAGCCACAATTCCGCCTCGTTTGTTGACCATCAGTGATTCTCCGTATTCCTGTAAAGCAATGTCGATGGTCAGGGTAATGTCTTTTCCCCGTACGGCAAGGGTGTCATAGATTCCGTCTTTATAGGAACCCAATTCCCGATTGAGTTTATCGACCTGAAGATATTTTACGCCTTTTGTTCCTCTTAAAATACTTTCATAAGCCAGTTCTGCTCCGTTTTTCCCTTTCAAATCTCCGCTTTTGTAATAGGGGTCTTTGTCAATATCGTTTTGGTTTACCTGAGCAATATCTCCGAAAACATTAGCGGCAGATTGGGTCTGATAATTTCTTAGAAATCGCTTTTGTATGTAAAACCCTTTAAACCTCCGCATCTGTTCCTGAAACGATGCAAATTCTTTTTTGTTGAGCTGTGTGAGTAGCGGAGAAGGCAACCACCGACTGTAATGTATGGCTTTTTTGAGTTGTTCTTCAAAATATTCTTTGGTAATATCCAGGGCTTCACAAAAAGCCAAAGTGTCTAAATCTTTGATTTCTCTGGGCACCACCATAATGTCATACGAAGACTGATTGGCAACCAAAAGTTTCCCGTTTCGGTCATACATATAGCCCCTTTCGGGAAATTCATATTTGATTTTGATAGCGTTGTTTTCTGCTTTCAGTTTATAGGATTCGTCTATGAGCTGAAGGTATAAAAGCCGTACGACAAGGAGTATGGCAGCTACTACAATTAGAAAAGGCAGGAGAATTTTTCTCATTTTTTTTGAGCCGAAAACAAATTGATAATCAGAAGGCTAAAGATAAGGGTAATAATTCCTGAAAACAAAACTTTTAACAGGGCTTTGCCCAACAGTGCCCAACTGAAAGCTTCCAGCAAAAACAAAACCAGATGGTGGAATAAAACCACAAGTCCTACAAAAACAAGCTGTTTCAGCAAAGGCTCTTTGCTTATTTTTATAGTCTGATATTCGTAGCTGAGTCCAAAAGCAACCTTAAAGGCAACCGGTCTGAAATAGCCCAAAACCAAACAGGCAGCCGAGTGGATTCCGCCCGAATCAGAAAACATATCCATAGTGAGTCCCAGCAAAAATCCGGCTATCAAAAGACCATATCGGTTGGCATTTACCGGATATAAAATGAGAAAAACAATATAGGGATAAGGGTTGATATAACCCGAAAAATTGATGTTGTTGAAAACCACAATCTGCAACAAAATCAGGAGTATAAACCGGATAATATTCTGAAAAAAGGCACTATTCATCTTGGGCTGTTTTTTCTTCTAAGGTTTCTATTTCTTCTTTGTGCAGGTTCTCTGTTATATAAACATAATTGAGGTTTGTCATATCGTTAAACAGGCGAATTTCAAGGGTTACGTTGTTTGTGGTCTTGTCCATAAACATGGTTTCGACTGCCCCAATCGGAATGTTTTCGGGGAATGCTTTCGAGCTGAATCCGGTTACAATCGTGTCACCTTTTTGAAGGTCATTCAGCCTGGGAATATCAGTAAGCTGCATAAACCCGGTGGCTTTTCCGTTCCACGAAAGTGTCCCGAAATGGTTGTTTTTTTTGATCTTGGCAACCGTCTGGAATTTCGTATTCAAAATACTGAGAACCGTAGCATAATTTGGTGATGTATATTCCACAAAACCTACGATACCCTTGTCGTTGATGACTCCCATATCGGGTTTTATACCTTGTTTTTCGCCACCTTTTATAGTGAGATAATTTTGTTGCAGGCGATAGGAATTCCAGATTACCTTAGCGGGAATTACCTCGATATGTTGTTCAAAAAAAACGGTTTTTCCTTCATCTGACCGGTTGTATTCTTCATTCAAAAGCATTTTTTTCAACCGGATATTTTCTTCAAAAAGCATCTGATTGTCTTTTTTCAGGCGAAAATAATCGGTAACGGAAGCCGTTTGAGCATAAACAGTTCCCGATATAGTATTAGACGAATTGATAAATTTGCTTTTATGGAACGAATAGTGGTTTACGGTAAGCCATAAAGAGCAGCCCAAGAGCAGCAAAAACAGCAGCCCGAGCCCGTTTCTTATGATAAACCCTATAATTTGCTGCATGGTTCAAAAGCCATTTATTTGATGAGAATACTTTTAAAGCGGTTAAGGTTTTTCAGGGCAATTCCCGTTCCTCTAACAACCGCTCTTAGCGGGTCTTCTGCAATATAAACCGGTAAATCGGTTTTTTGGGAAATTCGCTTGTCTAAACCTCTGAGCATAGAGCCTCCTCCTGCCAGATAAATTCCCGTGTTGTAAATATCTGCAGCCAACTCAGGTGGTGTTTGTGAAAGGGTTTCGAGCACTGCGTCTTCGATTCTCTGGATAGATTTATCTAAGGCTTTGGCAATTTCACGATAAGAGATTTCGACTTGTTTGGGTTTTCCGGTCAGTAGGTCACGACCTTGTACGGACATATCATCGGGTGGAGTTTCCAAATCATCTATAGCAGCTCCTACTTCGATTTTGATTTTTTCGGCTGTGCTTTCACCCACATAAAGGTTATGTTGGCTTCTCATATAATAGATAATATCGTTGGTGAAAACGTCTCCCGCAATTTTTACGGATTTATCACACACGATACCACCCAAGGCAATTACGGCAATTTCGGTAGTTCCTCCGCCTATATCGACAATCATATTTCCCTTAGGTTGCATGATGTCTATCCCGATTCCGATAGAAGCAGCCATAGGTTCGTGAATCAGGTAAACTTCTTTTCCGTTTACTCTCTCACACGATTCTTTTACGGCTCTCATCTCTACTTCGGTAATCCCTGACGGAATACAAACCACCATTCTAAGTGAAGGCGAATATATTTTCTTTTTTAGGGCAGGAATGCTTTTTATAAAAAGAGAAATCATTTTCTCAGAAGCATCAAAATCGGCAATTACTCCGTCTTTAAGCGGGCGAATGGTTTTTATATTCTCGTGGGTTTTTCCCTGCATCAGATTGGCTTCTTTACCAACGGCAATAATTTTTCCAGAAACTCTGTCTCGTGCAACGATAGAAGGGCTGTCTATAACCACTTTATCATTGTGTATAATCAATGTATTTGCCGTTCCGAGGTCAATCGCAATATCCTCGGTCATAAAATCAAAAAATCCCATAAACTGTCTAAGGGTTAAAAATTTATATTTCTCTTATAACTTACAAAAGTACATAAAAAGATAGTCTTACAATGAAATTTCTAAATAAAATTTCATCATTAACAGAGAGGTGGATAAGCATCTGAAAAGCTCAATTGTTCTCAGGTACTTTTTTTGAACGGATAAAACAAGAGTTTCGTATGTTTGGGTGCAAAAAAATATTTTTTACTTATCGAAGTTGTGGGATAAAGGGATAAGGAGATTTCGACTAATTTTTTTCTTTTTTCTGTGTTTTTGAATACAACCAAATAAAAATAATATTTTTGCTATATGAAAAAGCTAAATGTCATTCATACAGATTTATTAGACTATTATAAAGAAAAACAGCCTATTACCATACTTAAACATTTTAATAAGTTAAAAAGTAAAAGCGATGGTTCGGCTGACTTGAACTTTTATAATACTATTTCTGCTGTTTATTCCTCTCGTATTGAGGGGTCTAAATTATTGGTTTCAGATTATTTGAAAATTCATAATTCGGGAATGAATACAACAAACAAGGACTATAAACAGGTAAATGATTTAATAAAAGCCTACGAATTTGCCCAAAGCGAAAAATTAAACCTCAAAAATGTTTTGCAATCTCATATTTTGAGTACGAAAACACTTATAGATAAAGAACGATACAGAGGGCAATTAAGGGATAAGCCTGTTGGAGTTTATAATGAAAGCGGAGAAAGGGTTTATGTTGGTTGTCCTGTGGAAACTTTGGATAAGGAAATGAACTTTCTTTTTGAGGACATAAAAGATTTGTTGGATAAAGAATTAACATACAATGAGGTTTTTTATTTTGCCTCAATGATACATTTGTGTTTTGTAAAAATACACCCTTTTGCAGACGGAAACGGAAGAACTGCAAGATTGTTGGAAAAATGGTTTATTGCTGAATGTTTGGGAAAAACGGCTTGGAAAATTCAAAAC
>JBAYSC010000032.1:0-17397 GCA_041676345.1 Flavobacteriaceae bacterium
CTTTCGGGTTCAGATTTTGTGGAAATGTTCGTAGGTGTAGGAGCTTCACGGGTGAGAGACCTGTTTAAACAAGCCAAAGAAAAATCGCCTGCTATCATCTTTATTGACGAAATTGATGCGGTGGGAAGAGCCAGAGGAAAAAACAGTATGTCAGGCTCTAATGACGAACGTGAAAACACACTCAATCAGCTACTTACGGAAATGGACGGTTTCGGGACCAACTCAAGTGTAATCGTGTTGGCAGCTACAAACCGTGCCGAAATCTTAGACAAAGCTTTGCTCAGGGCAGGACGTTTCGATAGACAGATTTATGTAGATTTGCCCGATATTAAAGAAAGAAAAGAAATTTTTGAAGTACACCTCAAACCACTTAAAAAAGCAAAAGACCTGGATGTGGATTTTCTGGCAAAACAAACGCCTGGTTTCTCAGGAGCCGATATTGCCATTGTGTGTAACGAAGCAGCTCTTATTGCTGCCCGAAACGGTAAAAAGGAAGTTGACAAACAGGATTTTCTAGATGCTGTCGATAGAATCGTCGGAGGGTTGGAAAAGAAAAACAAAATCATCACTCCCGAAGAAAAACGAACCATCGCTATTCACGAAGCCGGACATGCTACTATTAGCTGGATGGTAGAGCACGCTGCTCCATTGGTGAAAGTAACTATTGTTCCCAGAGGACAAAGTCTGGGAGCTGCCTGGTATTTGCCTGAAGAACGTCAGATTGTGAGAACCGAGCAAATGCTTGACGAAATGTGTGCTACTATGGGGGGTCGTGCAGCCGAAAAAGTAATTTTTGACAAGATTTCGACAGGAGCTTTGTCTGATCTGGAAAAAGTAACCCGTCAGGCAAGAGCCATGGTAACCATTTATGGACTTAACGACAAATTGGGTAACATCACCTATTATGACTCTTCGGGTCAGTCGGAATATAATTTTTCTAAACCTTATTCTGAAGAAACAGCCAAAATTATTGACAAAGAAATCTCTGATATTATCGAAGGACAATATCAAAGAGCTATCAAAATTCTGGAAGAAAATAAAGACAAACTCAATCAACTGGCTGATATTCTCATCGAAAAAGAGGTGATTTTCAAAGATGATTTGGAAACCATTTTCGGAAAACGGGCTTTTGATCCTGAAGAACAGGAAGAAAAACCAACCCAAGAAGCCACCGTATAAAACATACAGCTAAACAGCCCAAAGCCGATTCTTTAAATAGAGTCGGCTTTTTTGTTTTGCCCTATATTTTTTACAGCTTAAGCCGTTTTTTTGCAGCGTGTTTTGTGGTAGTATCTCAGGATTACATTCCGGAAAAGTACATTTCCTGAAAGTGAAGAAATTGCTTTGGAAAAACAAATAAAAAAGAAGAATGAAAAAGCTGAGGGTTCAAATCCTCAGCTTTTTCATTCTTCTTTTTATCCTTAGCTTGTTTTAGAGCCTTTTCAGGTGTTCTTTCATCTGAGCAATCTGCTCTTTGAGCATATTGTGTTTGTCGAGTTTTTTGGCTTCGTTGAGCAGTTGGGTAGCTTCCATTTTTCGTCTTTTGGTCATGGCGATTCCGGCTAAGTTGAGTTTTGCCAAAGCCAGATCTGCTTTCATGCTGAGCCCCAGTTCGATAGCTTTACGGAAGTGTTTTTCTGCCTGATTCAAATTGGTTTGCGAAACCATAAGTCCGCTCAAATAGTTGTAGTAACCCTGCTGTTTTCTCACCAAAGCAGCTTCGGGATTTTTGATTTTGGAAAGCCACTTTTTGGCTCCTTCAAAATCCTGTTTTCTGAGCCTTAGGAATGCCAGCAGTATAAATTCGTTTTTAAAATAAAACAAAAGCACCAAAAGCGACAGCAAAATAAGGAAAATTCCGTTTCCGATTTCTCTGTCTGTAAACTGCCAGACAGCTGTGGCTATCAAAAGACCGATAAGGGCAAGTTTTATGTTTTTGTGAAGCATGGTTTTCTTTTTAAGGCTGCAAAGATAGGACTTTAGTCTGAAAACCGAAAACCTTTTTAAACAGGCTCTAAAACAATTTGAAAATAATTTGATTCTATGACGAAAGTCATAAATTAGAGGAAGTTATCCCGCTATTTTTGCGACAGAAATTTCTCTCTATATATGGTTAACGTGAGTTCGGGTTAAGGAGAATCTTAATCTTGGGCTCACGTTATTTTAAATAAAACGCCTAACCAACAGTATTTTATGACAACAAAAATGCCCGTTCATACCTTTCATATTCCCGTGATGGGTTTATCCTACACCATCGACAGCCCGATCAGGGTGGCACACTACGGAATTTCGTCTGTGATTTCGATTATTGATGACGATATACTCGAAAAAATGAATGCCTTCTACAGCAAGAAATTTAATTTTTCTTACCAGAGCATTTCCACAAAAACTGAAGATTACCGAGCCAAACGAATCACTGCTTACCTCAATATGGTCAACAAAGCCGTTCACCGAAAATTTGAATCTTTCAAGCAGGAACTCTCCAAAAACCGTGAATCATTAGATAATTACATTCAGATGCTTCCCAACAAATCAGATTTCAAAAAGAAATTACAGCATTTAGTGGAGCAAAAAGAAGGCTTTTTTGAAAATGTAAAGAGCTTTTTAGACAGCCATTTGTCTCCCGGAAACATTGATGTAAACATTATGACCAAAGTCGATAAAGACAATTTTATAAAAAACGAGCAATTGCCCGTGATTTATAACGATGCTCATGCTTCACTGCGGGGTTTTGCCCAAAGCGAACTGACTTCTTCGGTTGTTTTATCTGCCGGAATGAATCCAAGGTTGTATAGTTATTTCGAGTGTTTTGATGATTTTTTTCCTGACGAAAATGCAGTGTTGAAAAAGAAGATTATTCTAAAAGTGAGTGATTTTCGTTCGGCAATGATACAAGCCAACTTTTTGGCAAAAAAAGGGCTGTGGGTTTCAGAATACCGGATAGAATCGGGGTTGAACTGCGGAGGTCACGCTTTTGCCACCAACGGTTTTCTCTTAGGCCCTATACTGGAAGAATTCAAACAGAAAAAAGACGAACTGGTAGCGGTTGCCCACAACCTGATGGTTGCGGCTTTAACTCAAAAAAACAGGTTTGTTCCGCAAGAGGCTTTGGAAGTAAAAATTTCGGTGCAGGGTGGGGTAGGCACGGCAGAAGAACATCGTTTTTTGCTGGAACATTACCAAATGGATGCTGTAGGCTGGGGTTCTCCGTTTTTGTTGGTGCCCGAAGCTACCAGCGTTGATGCAGCAACCCGACAATTGCTTATCAATGCCAAAGAAGACGATTTTTACCTCAGTGATATTTCTCCGTTGGGAGTAAAGTTTAATACGGTCAAAGGGACATCCAACGAAATACTCAAACAAAAACGCATTTCGGAAAATAAATACGGAAGTTCCTGCCCTAAAAAGTTTCTGGCTTTGAGTAAAGAATTTTCCCCTCAGGGAACCTGTACGGCTTCCAAAAAATATCAGGACATTAAACTCGGAGAGCTGGAAAGTGAAAAACAGCAACTCAGCCAGGAGCAATACCTCAGGCGAAAGGAAAAAATTACCGAAAAATCCTGCTTGTGTGTGGGTTTGGCAACGGCTGCCTATTTAGAAAACGACATTCCGGTAAAAGGGGAGGAGCAAGGCGTGGTGATTTGCCCCGGGCCCAACACGGCATTTTTTGACAAAGAGGTTTCGCTTTCTGATATGGTTCGGCATATTTATGGAAATACAAACATACTGCCTCAAAACAACCGCCCCAATATGTTTGTCAACGAACTCAGGATGTATGTCAAGTATCTCAAAGACGAACTGGCAGATTTCTCTGATGTGCTCACCAACGCTCAGGTTAAAAAATGGGACACCTATAAAGCCAATGTGCTGGAGGGGATTTCCTACTACGAAGACCTCTTTCTCACCGTGGATTATTTTAAAGAAAACGAGGAAAGCCTTCAAAAGCAACTTGCCCTTTGCAGGGAGCAGCTTTTGGAGATTGCCATTCCCGAGCTAAAACAGCAAGTTTGTGCTATTCTTTAAAAATAATTACGTTTTTTTAGATAATATGATAAAAATCATAATTTTAAGGGTAATTGTAGCCGTAACTTTGTATGCAAATAAAAACGTTCTTTTTCACAAACGGGAGTACAAGAGCCTGTTTAAAATTTATCTAAGTAATTTGTTTATGCTTCTTTTTGGCTGCAACTTCGTTATATTTTCCTGAGATAGAACACCGCTATCTCAAAAAAATATGCCTTGTTTCGCTCAAAAATAAGCTATAAACATTCTCACAATATAAATTTAAACAGACTCTAAAATTAACCGCAATACAATTATTAACTTTATCCAAATCTAAAAAAAATGAAAAAGATTCTTTTGGCAAGTATGGCTGTCGCATTGTTAGCCGCTTGCAATTCGAAAACAGAAAACAATTCAGCTCCTGAGCAGAGCACAGATGCTCCGGTTCATGCTGTGGGACAATCGGGGGTGAAAGACGATGTTTCTAAACCCAACATCGTGCAAACAGCAGCAGGGAGCGACCAGCACACCACTTTGGTAACAGCTGTGAAAGCAGCCGGATTGGTAGATGCCCTGAGCAATGCAGGACCTTTTACCGTATTTGCTCCAACAAACGATGCCTTCGGGAAACTGCCCAAAGGAACGGTTGACGACCTTCTGAAACCGGAAAACAAAGATGCTCTGACAAACATTTTGAGCTATCACACCTATGTAGGTTCGCTAAGCACTATGCTGCTACAGGACGGTCAGGAATTTGAGCAGGTAAATGCTCAGAAAGTAAAAATTTCCAGACAAGGCGATAAAATTATGGTAAACGATGTAGCCGAAATCATCGCAACCATCCCTACCTCAAACGGAATCATCCACGTGATTGACAACGTGTTGCTTCCGCCAGCTAACTAAACTTTTTTCACTCTTTTTTAGAAGAAGCTCCGGAGCTATTTGCTTCGGAGCTTTTTTATTTTGCAGGGGTGCAGGAATGTTGGGTGCTGGGTTGATTTACAGACCTCACAGGTTTGAAAACCTGTGAGGTCTCCGTCTTAGTCTGAGTAGTAAGATTCAAGTATTAAGTATTAAGACTGACCACTGAAATAGGGCTTCGATACTTCGACAAGCTCAGCACAGGCTTGCTCAGCCTGACGTACCCGTCCACTATTAACCAATAACCATTAACTGCCAACCGACATTTGGGATTTGACATAGGACTTTAAGACATAGGACTTTAAGACGTAAGACTTTAGGACGTAAGACTTTAGGACGTAAGACTTTAGGACGTAAGACTTTAAGACGTAGGACTTTAAGACATAGGACTTTAAGACGTAGGACGTGCGACTATGAAAAAAACTTTGCGGAACTCTGCGTAGGCTTTGCGGAACTCTGCGGTATAATTTTGGGATTGAGGATTGGAGCGTTGCAGATTTGAGATTTGAAATTGAATGACGTAGGACTTTAAGACGTAGGACGTAAGACTATGAAAAAAACTTTGCGGAACTCTGCGTAGGCTTTGCGGAACTCTGCGGTATAACTTTGAGATTGAAGATTTATTGGGATTTGGCTTCGACAAGCTCAGCCTGACGTACCACCCGTCCACTATTAACCAATAACCGATAACCAATAACCTTGTCAACGTCTGAATTGGAAACTGTGACTGAACACTGCCCACTGTCCACTGCCCACTGCCCACTGATCACTAAACCAATAACTGGCACAAAGATTGACTTTTGTTGGTGCAGTAAAAGCATACGGTAGTAAAATATATTGATTCACAATGCGTTATAATAGTGGGTTCAGGCTGCTACGCCTTACTGCAAGCTAATAATAATGACAAAATGACTTAAAAAGAGCTATGGCTAAACAAAAAATATTATCCCTTGACAGTTTGTCACTTCACGACTTTGAGCCTCAATCTGAGCTTATTCCGCTTATGACTCCCGAAGATGAGGAGGAAATGGACAAAGAAAAACTTCCCGATGACTTACCGATTTTGCCCTTGCGGAATATGGTTTTGTTTCCGGGAGTGGTGATTCCCATTACGGCAGGAAGAGACAAATCTATTAAACTTATAGACGATGCCAACGCTTCGGGAAAAATTATCGGAGTGGTGGCACAAAAGGAAGAAGCTGTCGAAAACCCAACCGCCAACGATATTCATCAGGTGGGGACGGTAGCCCGCATTCTCAAGGTGTTGAAAATGCCTGACGGAAATATTACCGTTATTATTCAGGGGCAAAAACGCTTTGAAATTGACACAATCACTACCGAAGAGCCTTATATCAAAGCGGTTATCAAAGCGTTCCCGGACATTCGACCTACCAAAACCGATAAAGAATTTAAAGCGATTACGGAATCTATCAAAGAGTTGGCTATTGAAATTATTGAAGAGAGTCCCAATATCCCGACCGAAGCTACTTTTGCCATCAAAAACATCGAAAGCGATTCGTTTTTGATCAATTTCGTTTCCTCGAATATGAATCTTGACGTAAAGGAAAAGCAGGCATTACTCGAAATCAACAACCTGAAAAAGAGAGCCCTGGAAACGCTTCGGTTTATGAATCTGGAGTTGCAGCGGTTGGAGCTCCGAAACGACATTCAGTCGAAAGTTCGTCATGATTTAGACCAGCAGCAAAGAGAATATTTCCTGCATCAGCAGATGAAAACCATTCAGGAAGAGTTGGGTGGGGTGTCTTATGACCAGGAAATCGAAGAAATGAAGCAAAAAGCCCTGCAGAAAAAGTGGAGCGATAAAGTAAAAAGTCATTTCGATAAAGAACTGGCAAAATTACAGCGAACCAACCCGCAGTCGCCTGACTTCGGGATTCTCAGGAATTATCTGGAGTTGTATCTGGAGCTTCCGTGGGATACCTATTCCAAAGATAAATTCGACTTAAAAAGAGCTCAGAAAATTTTAGACAAACACCACTTTGGGCTGGAAGATGTCAAAAAGCGAATTGTCGAACACTTAGCCGTGCTGAAACTCCGCAATGATATGAAATCTCCGATTTTGTGTCTGTATGGACCTCCCGGAGTAGGGAAGACCTCTATCGGGAAATCTATTGCAGAGGCTTTGGGCAGAGAATACGTACGGATTTCTCTGGGCGGGATGAGAGACGAAGCCGAAATCAGAGGACACCGAAAAACCTATATCGGGGCGATGCCCGGAAGAATCATTCAGAGTATTAAAAAAGCGGGAACTTCAAATCCGGTTTTTGTGCTGGACGAAATCGACAAACTCTCGAGCAATTATACCGGAGACCCGTCCTCAGCTATGCTCGAAGTGCTTGACCCGGAACAAAACTCGGAGTTTTATGACAATTTCTTAGAAATGGGCTACGACCTTTCTAAGGTGATGTTTATTGCCACTTCCAACAATATGTCGAGCATTCAGCCTGCCCTTCGTGACCGGATGGAAGTCATCAATATGACGGGCTATACGGTAGAAGAAAAAATCGAAATTGCCAGACAACACCTGCTCCCGAAGCAACTCAAAGAACACGGACTGACCGAAAAAGACGTAACCATCGGGAGAAAGCAGCTTGAGAAAATCGTGGAAGGCTATACCCGGGAATCGGGGGTGAGGGGGCTGGAAAAGCAAATTGCAAAAGTCATCAGGAGCATAGCCAAATCTATCGCTATGGAAGAGGAATATCAACCGAAGATTACCGATGAAAAAATTGTCGAAATCCTCGGAGCTCCCAAACTCGAAAGAGACAAATATGAAAACAACGAAGTAGCAGGTGTGGTTACGGGTCTGGCATGGACAAGTGTTGGAGGCGATATATTGTTTATCGAATCTATACTTTCTAAAGGAAAAGGCACTCTTTCCATTACCGGAAATCTGGGCAATGTGATGAAAGAATCGGCTACGCTGGCATTGGAATACATCAAAGCCAATGCAGAGGCGTTGGGTATTGACAGTGAGCTGCTTTCGGGTCATAACATTCACATCCACGTTCCTGAAGGAGCTACGCCTAAAGACGGCCCGAGTGCCGGAATTGCCATGCTGACCTCACTGGTTTCTACCTTTACCCAAAAAAGAGTAAAGAAAAACCTGGCGATGACCGGAGAAATCACCCTCAGGGGAAAAGTGTTGCCTGTAGGCGGAATAAAAGAAAAGATTTTGGCTGCCAAAAGAGCCAAGATTAAAGAAGTTATCCTTTGTCACGAAAACAAACGGGATATTGAAGAAATCAAACCCGAATATGTGGAAGGACTCACTTTTCACTATGTCAAAGACATGAGCGAAGTGCTAAAGATTGCTATTACCAATCAAAAAGCCAAAACCTTGAAAAAGATAGATTTTGAGAGTTAAAGGTTGGTGTTGGGTGCTGGATGTTGGGTGTTGAGGGCTACTTCCCACACCCATCACCCATCACCTGGCATAAAAAACACCACACTGAAAAACGGAACATTATAAATCGTATCTTTGCTACTGAATCAGCAAAATATTTTATGGATTATATTTCGGTTTTTGATATGCTCAAAATTGGTGTGGGGCCTTCGAGTTCACACACATTGGGCCCTTGGAGGGCTGCGGAACTTTTTATAAAAGAGTTGCACACCCAAAATCTGTTTCACACTACCGGGCAGGTAACCGTAGAACTCTATGGTTCGCTTTCCCTTACCGGAAAAGGGCATGCTACTGATTTGGCTGTTATGCTTGGGTTGAGCGGGGCAGACCCCGAATATGTTCCGGTAGAAAACATAGACACTGTTATTCAGACCATCAGAGAGAAAAACGAACTGGTTTTAGACGGAAAAAAAGCCATTTCTTTTTCACCTGAAAAAGATATTGTCTTTCACAGAACCTTTTTGCCTTTTCATGCCAACGGACTTGTTTTCAAGGCTTTTCTGTCAGATAAAACCGAATATGTCTCAACGTTTTATTCCATCGGAGGTGGTTTTGTCATCAAAGAAGGGCAGGAAGACATCCACCCGGATTCCGAAATCAAACAGGTTCCGTTTTCGGTAAACATAGGCGATGAATTGCTGGCAAATGCCCTGTCAGAAAACAAAAAAATATCCGAAATCGTAACCGAAAACGAAAAAACATTTCGTTCTGAAGAAGAAATTAGTAAAGAGTTGCTCAGAGTATGGAACACTATGCTCGAATGTATGTATATCGGTTGTCATACCGAAGGCATACTTCCGGGAGGTTTAAAAGTAAGGCGGAGAGCCTATGATATGTATCAGAACCTGAAAGGCGAAACACCCTACAGCAACCCACAGGAGTGGATTACCTCGATAAGAAAAACCGAAGTGAAATTCCGTCAGATTCTCAAATGGGTGAGTTGTTTTGCCCTTTCGGTAAACGAAGTAAACGCCTCTTTGGGCAGAGTAGTTACGGCTCCGACCAACGGAAGTGCAGGGGTGATTCCCGCTGTGTTGATGTATTATATGGTGATTGAAAATCATCAGGCTTCCGATAAAGAAATCGAGCAGTTTTTGAAAGTTGCAGGAGTAATTGGCAGTATTTTCAAACGAGGAGCTACTATTTCTGCTGCTATGGGAGGCTGTCAGGCAGAAATCGGAGTGTCTTCGGCTATGGCAGCAGCAGCTTTATGTGAGCTGATGGGAGGCACACCACAACAGGTTACCGTAGCAGCCGAAATTGCGATGGAACACCATTTAGGGCTCACCTGCGACCCCATTGCAGGTCTGGTTCAGATTCCGTGTATTGAGCGAAACACTATGGGAGCTATCAAAGCCATAAATGCAGCCGAACTTGCTCTGGAAACCGATGCCAAAAACGTAAAAGTTCCTTTAGATAAAGTAGTCGCTACGATGTGGCAAACCGCTCAGGATATGAATCACAAATACAAAGAAACTTCCGAAGGAGGTCTTGCCGTTGCTGTGAATATTGCAGATTGTTAAGCAAATTACTGCTCCCCTTTGTGGTGCATATACTGTATCACAGCTTCGGTTTTGTTGCTTACGTGAAGTTTGGTATAAATGCGGTGCAGATGACTTTTTATAGTGTTTAAACTAACCGAAGTAGCTTCTGCTATTTCGTTGTATGACAATCCTTTAGAGAGTTCCTGCAAGATTTCGATTTCTCTTTTTGAAAGCCCTTTTTCTTCCAAAGACGAAACTACCGTTTTTGGTTTTGAATTAAAAAATGTCAGTACTTTTTTGGCAATCACCCGGCTCATCGGAGCTCCTCCGCTGTGGAGTTCCCTGATGGCATCGAGAATTTTTTCGCTTTTTTCACCTTTAATCAAATAGCCGTCTGCACCGTTTTTCAGGGCTTCAAATATTTTGTCTTCGTTGTCGAAAAAACTGCAAATCAGGCAGAGGGCATTCGGGTTGTGAGCCTTTATCTCTTGTAGAGCATCAATCCCGGAACCGTCCAGAAGGTTGAGGTCTATCCAGTAAATATCGGGAGCAATATTTTTGAAATCAGACAGAAAAACCGAAAGACCGTCATAGGTTTTTACACATTTGATGTCGTCTGTGCTGTTGAGCAGCAAAGCGACACTTTCTCTGAAGTTTTTTTCGTCTTCGAGTATAGTAACGGTTATCAACGGATTATTCTGCATAAGAAACTGGTTTTGAGAAGACAAAATTAAATTCTTTTTTTGCTTTTTCATTCACCCGTTTGGGCGATTTTTACTTCAAAAACGACTTTTGTACCCTTTTTTGAACTCATTGTGAAAGTTCCTCCAATGTTTTGCATACGGCTGTTCATGTTTTTGATACCGTTTCCGGAGTGTTTCCTAACCGATTCTGAACCTTTTCCGTTGTCATGTACGGTAATGGAAAAAACCTCGTTCAGATAAGCAAAGCCAAGAGTTACCCGGGTGGCTTCAGAATGTTTCAGGACGTTGTTCAGGGCTTCTTTGACACACAAAAAAAGCTCTTTTCTCATTTGTCCGCTCACTTTGATAACGGGAATTTCTGTTTTGAAATCGGAGCTCAACCGAATAGGGAAGTTGTCAAAGAGGTTTTCTGCATAACGGGAACAATAGTGAGTCAGATTGCTCAGGCTGTCGTTTTCGTTGTTGAGTGTCCAGACAATATCACGAACTTTCTGAGTGATTTCTTTGGTCATTTCCACCAGTTTCAGATGTTCTTCTTTGTTGTTTTCGGTCGTTTTTTTGGTGAGAATTTCGCTGTAAATGTGTAGTCCCGAAAGGCTTGTTCCCAAATCATCGTGCATATCCTGAGAAATTCGTCTTCGCTCTTTTTGGGTCGAATAAAGAATTTTTTGCTCAGCTTCCATCTCTTTTTGCCTGATGAGCATTTCGGTTTGTTTTCGCTGTATTTTTCGGGAACGCAAAACCCAAACCACTATCACCAGTAGCAATAATCCGAGGCTTATCAATAGCAGATTATAGAACGATTTTTGCTGAGATTGTTTGATTTTCAGGTCGTAGGTCTCTTTTTCTACACGGATTTGTGTCTGGTATTCGTTGATGGTTTTCTTTTCTTCAAAATTAAAAAGGCTGTCGGTAACGGTTTTGAAATTTTTGTAGAAATTCAGTGCTTCTCTATAATTTCCTTTCTGCTCATAACCCGAAGCCAGAAGTTCAGAAGCCAGCATTTCGCCTTTCAAAAACGAAATTTCTTTACTTATCTGATGGGCTTTTTGTGCCAAATCAATTGATTTATCGGTTTTTCCGGTTGTTTTATAGAGTCGTGCCAACTCTACTTCAGAAAGGGCGATTTCTAAAGGCGATTTCAGATGGAGCCTCACTTGCAGACTTTTTTGCAGAAATTCCTCTGCTTTTTCATAGTCGCCCTGGTCGAGATATATCGAGCCTATCCCTACAAGAGCATAGCCTTCGAGATATTGATAATCAATAGCTTGTGCATAATGGAGCGATTTCTGAAAATAATTCAGGGCTTCGTCATAGTTTTTCAGCAAATAGTTAACCTCTCCTATATTGGTATGAACGGTTGCCAATCGTACCGTATCTTTGAGTTTCAGGCTGATAGTAAGGGCTTCCCGATAGTTTTTCAAGGCTTCGTCATAGCGTTTCTGGTCGCTCAGCACATTTCCGATACCGGAAAGAGCCGAAGCTATTTTATTGTTGTTGTTCAGCTCTTTGAGAATCAGGATATTTTTACGGTAGGCTTCTATGGCAAGGCTGTATAGCCCCATATCATAATAAATATTGCCTAAGTTGTTTAAGATTAAAGAAACGCCTCTTTTGTCATCAATTTCAGTTCGCAGTTCGAGCGACCTCTGATAGGATTCTATAGATTTTTCATACAGACTTTGTTTTTTGTAGTTGTAACCCAAAGTGTGATAAAAGTGAGCAATTTCTTTTTTATTTTGTTGTCTGTCAGCTATTTCCTTAAACAAAAAAATATATTTTTCGGCATCTTTATAGAAAGCATTATCGCTCATATCGTAGATGAGCATTTTTGCCTTTTGGAATTCTTCCTCCGTTACGGTTTTGGCTTTTTCGAGTTTTCTGTATAGAGAATCTGTTGTTTTAAGATACGGATTTTCAGCGGTTTGACCATATAAAACCGAAACCTGATACAATAAAAAAACGGTGAAGCCCCAAAGCCTCATTTTTGAGAAAGTAGTGTTTTTCATCTGGCAGAAATCAAGTTTGTTTTTCCAAAGATAGAAAAATTATCAGATAAATTTTGACTTACTGTTTTTTCAGAATATAAGCCTCTGCCAGATTTCCTGTGATTTGGTTTTTGTCTGAATCCAAGTGAATAATCTGATTTTCACCTACTTTAAATGCCCTGGTTCTCTTGTCTTTTTCTCCGTGAAGGATGATACTATTTCCCGTATTGTCCCAGACAAAAATTCCCTGATCTTTTACCGTAAGCGATTCTCCCAGATATTCTTCTTCCGAAGTAAAGGTTTCGTCCTGATTCAGTGTAATGGTGGTTTTGATACCTTCACAATCTGCACAAGGTAACGTTCCCATATAGGTTCCTGCCCAATCCAAAGCATTTTGTGAGGTATGACTATCAATGATTTCGGTTTGAGAGTCGGTGGTTGTGAGTGGTTCTTGTTTTTTGTCTTTTTTACAGGATGAAAAAGAAAAAACAAGCAAGGCTAAAGGAATAAAAAGTTTTTTCATAGGGTTTGATTTTCCTCAAAGTTATGAAAAAAAGTTCCACGCAATTCCGAATCGGATGATAAAATCTCTATAAGGCTGATTGGGAGTGGAGTAGAAGTTATATCCGGTAAAGCTCGAATTAAAATGCTCGGCTTTGAGGAAAATTCGGGCTGTCGAAACTTTGGCATTGATAAAAAAGTCAATCACCGGAAAATTACCGATTTCCCGCTGGTTTTGCACATAAAATTCCCCGATAAGCGGATTGTAGTCATTGGCATAATAATTCGTGAAATAATTTATCGAAAATCCGGTTTGCAGAAACATCGCTTTTTTGAACACATAATCAGAGAAGTAAAGCGTATGTCGGGCAACAAACCGAGGCACATTCAGGATGTTGTCGTCCTGAGCCACCTGCTGGTACAAAACCGTGTTGTCTAAGGCAAATTTCCCCAAACGAAACTCTTTAGAGAGCTTTACACCCATATAGTTGATGGTTTTGTTATATTGTTTGGGAGTGGTGATAACCTGATTTTCGGTGTTGTCATTTGAGAAATACAGGTAATCGTTCAGGGCAGAAAACTGAGCCGAAGCACTGAGCCATTTCAAATCGGCAACTACTTCAAAATGATTGATTTTCTGGTTCTTAAAATCGTTTGACCAGTTATAGGCTATATAATCGCTTTGGTGAAGGTTGTAAATAGCATCAGCTAATTTATTGATATTCCGGTAATTAAAACGAAGTGTGTTTTCGTTGTCTATTGAATAGCGGGCAAAAATATCAAGATGAGACAAATCCTGGTCTGAAAGCGAACGGGAATATAAAAAAGTGCCCTTCCATTTGTCTTTATAATAGGTATATTCTCCTCCGAAGGTGTTTATCGTTTCGTTTAATTTATCGGGAATCACGATGTTTTCTCCGCTAAGCGTTGCCCGGTTGTAGTAATAATTATACCGAAAATCATCGACAAAAAACATAAAATCACCCAGAGTTTCGTTTTTATACAAGGCTCCAATACGGTTATATAAACGGTTATAATGTGTTCTGTCTGAAATTTTTCCGGATACGTAGGCTGTTCCTAACCTCTCGGAAGGTGTTTCCTGAGTAAACTCAAATTCTTTGTTTTCGTAATAAAACTGGTGGGCAAGAGCCAGGTTGTTCTGCTGTTTTTCTTTGTTTATCCGAAAAGAATGATCTACAAAAAAGCGGTCGCCTTTCAAAAACGAAGTAGCATCGGTATAAAACACTTCCAATCGGGCTCTTTCTGTGAAGAGTTCGTCTCCGCTTTCAAAATCTTCGATAGTGGTAATTCCGCCATTTTCCTGATTTTCAAAGTCCTGAGCGGTGATATGGAAGTTCATCAGGTAGCGGTTCTGATTTGATTTGTAACTGGTCGTAAACCGAAAATTTCCGTTGCTCGAGAGCGAATTGATATATTTTCCCAACGAACGAATCCCTTTATAGGCAACCGAAAAATTGAGCTTCTCGGAAGTGTTGACCGCAATAAAAGCATCGAGCATTTGTCCTTGTTCCATCACACTTTTGTAGTGTAAATCGGTCATCGGAGTCGGAACATGGTAATAGTTGATGTCGTCTATTTTTAGATAAGCAAAATGTTTGGCTTTGAAACCCATTTCGGGATAGGGGTCAAAATCAGTCAGCCCGAAATCGAGCAGGTTATAGGTTTGTCCTTCGTTGGGCATAGGCAAAAGCCCGAAAAGGTCTTTTCGCAAATAGTTGAATTTGTATTCTTGTTTTATCGAAAGAGTGGTATCCATAGCCACGGAATCTCTTGTGATGGAAATGATTTTATACCAGTCTATCGGGGCTTTGGGAGTGGTGTTTGAAGTAGAGCCTTCTCCAAATTGAGACCTTGTTAAGGTGTCGTTTATAGCTGTTCTTTCTCCGCCTCTTTGCAAAGTAGCCGGATTTGCAGTTCTTTTTTGAGCCAAAAGAAATACGGGTAAAAGCAAAAAAACAAATACAACTGTGTTTCGCATCAAAGAAAGATTTCGGGCAAAGGTAATCTTTTCGTCTGAAAGTCAAAAGCAGATTTACGGATTCAAAAAGCCGAAATTTGTATCTTTGCCCTTTAAAAGTTGCTACGTTGAAAAAAATAGAAAGCCTCCAAAACCCGTTGATCAAACATTTGGTTCAGTTGCAAACCAAATCAAAAACCCGAAAACAAACCCAAACCTTCCTGATTGAGGGAGTTCGGGAAATTTCTCTGGCTCAAAAAGGCGGTTATGAGCTGCAAACGGTTTTGTTTTCTCCTGAAATTATTTCGGAGGCTGAGGCAAAAAAGCTAACGGCAACAACTGCAGAACTTGTCGAAATTTCGACAGAAGTTTACAAAAAACTTGCCTACCGGGATACCACAGAAGGAATTTTGGCTATAGCCGTAGCCAAATCGTTGCGGTTGGAAGATTTAAACCTGCCCGAAAATCCGTTGGTGCTCATTGCAGAAGGTCTGGAAAAACCGGGAAACTTAGGAGCCATTCTCAGAACAGCCGATGCAGCCCGATTGGATGCGGTGCTGATAGCCAACCCCAAATCAGATGTCTATAACCCGAATATCATCAGGGCAAGTGTGGGTTGTTTGTTTACCGTCCCTCTTGCTGTGGCAACAACCGAGCAAATCATCACTTTTCTGAAAAACCGACACCTTAATATATATAGTGCAACTTTGCAGGATGCGGTTCCCTATCACACTCAGGACTACACCACGCCTACGGCTTTGGTTGTGGGGACAGAAGCCACAGGAGTTACAGAGGCTTTTCGGGAGCAGTCAGTCAAAAATATTATGATTCCGATGCAGGGAGAAATTGACTCGATGAATGTTTCGGTAGCTGCTTCTGTACTTATTTTTGAAGCCAAAAGGCAACGGGGCTTCCGTTAATGAGTGTCGATTCTCTCCAAGGCGTTTTTCACCATTTTTCTCTCCGAAGGAAACCATCCTTGCAACATAATTACCAACCCGAATAAAATTAAAATCAGGCTGGTGATTTTCTTTATTTTGTTGATTTTGCCCAAGGTGAGTTTGTTTTTCAGTTGTTTGGCAAGAAGGATTTTCCCGATGTCTATCAGCAGATAGGTGATCAGTAGGGTAGAGAAGAAGGTAATGATTCGGGAAGTCTGCATTTGCATTTTTGACCCTATGGTGATGAGTATCATCAGCCAGAACCCTAAAACTCCTATGTTGACAAAGTTCAGCAGAAAGCCTTTCCCGAGCAGGCTCCAATAGTTTTTTTTATGGATTTCGAGCTTGAATTTCTTTTTGGGCAGGGCATTTAATTTTTTCACCTTTATATAAGAAATAATTCCGTAGGTGAGCATTATCAGCCCTCCGAAAATAAAAAGAGCCGGTTGGTCTTTCACACTTTCTATGATTCGGTAACTGCTGAAATAAGCAATCAGGATAAAAAGTATATCGGCCATAATAACGCCTAAATCGAAAACCAAAGCAGCCCGGAATCCTTTTGTTACACTGGTTTCTAAAAGCACAAAAAAAACCGGACCTATCAAAAAACTCAGTAAAACCCCCAAAGGTATGGCAGCCAAAATATCGTCTAACATTGATTTTTTTAGATTAGCCTACAAATATAGAGAAAAAACTTTGATTTTGAGATTTTGGATGTTTGTAGTATATAAGGAGTCTCGAAATTTGGAATCTTGCTATTAAAAAAGGTTAAAAACGAAAAAATAAATATAAATCTTGTTTTTGTGTAAAGAAAACAATAAATTTGGGGCTATTAAAAAAAACTAACCATTAAATTTCAATCTTATGAAGAGAATTGTACTCTTATCAGTAATGTTTGTCTTGTTGTGTTTAGGGAAAGGTTACGGCCAGTTCGTTGAGGACTTTGAAGGCGGTATCCCTGCTGACTGGGCAACATTCAAAACGTTAAACGGAACACCTGCCGATAGTATGGGTAACGTTCCGGGATGGGGAATCACAACTACAGGTACGTTGGTTTGTGAAGGCACTACCTCAGCCTATATTGACCGTTCAAATATCGGAGCGGGAAATGTAGCCGAAGGCTGGCTGGTAACACCACAAATAACTGTTCCGCCCAACGGAAGGTTATATTTTACGGCAAAACAAACTTTTGCTCAGGATTATGGCACAAAATACATTGTCAGAATCTCAACTACTTCTCAAACTGATATTTCAAGTTTCTCAGAAGAGTTGGAGCTCAACGAAGACCAGTTTAGTCCTTTGGGTTGGAATACGTGTTTTGAGCATGGAGTGAACCCTATAATAGACATCTCTGATTATTCAGGTTTAGATGTCTATATTGCTTTTGTTAAAAAAGATACACAACCTGCTGCTCAGCCCTATGCAGACCGTTGGGTGCTGGATATGGTTAA
>JBAYSC010000033.1:0-17360 GCA_041676345.1 Flavobacteriaceae bacterium
ATATCAATTTACAGAAGAACTGAATATGGAAATAATCAAAGAAATAGTGGTAATCTGCGAGGGTGACCCAAGCAAAATACCACTATGTTAGACTATTTAACGTCTTCCGAACACTTATGGTTTTGAACTCTGTCGGAGTTGTAAAAAACCTTATATTTGCACCTTTATACAACAAACCCAATGAAACAAGGCAAACTTATCGTGTTTTCGGCTCCGTCCGGTGCAGGAAAAACCACGATTGTAAGACATCTTTTAACCCTCGAAGAACTAAATCTGGCTTTTTCGGTTTCGGCTACTTCAAGAGAACCAAGAGGAGAAGAAATAAACGGAAAAGACTATTATTTTATGAGTGCTTCCGAGTTCAAGCAGCACATCAAAAACGAAGATTTCTTAGAGTGGGAAGAGGTTTACAGAGACAACTTTTACGGAACTCTGAAAAGCGAAGTCGAACGACTTTGGGCAATGGGAAAAAACGTGATTTTCGACATAGACGTTTCGGGCGGACTTCGTATAAAACGTAAATTCCCTGAACAAACTCTGGCTATTTTCGTAAAGCCACCAAGCATTGATGAGCTGAAAATTCGCCTTAAAAAACGCTCTACCGAAAGCGATGACAAAATCAATATGCGGATTGCTAAAGCTTCAGCCGAATTAGCCACAGCACCCCAATTTGACGTGATTATAAAAAACCACGACTTGGATGCTGCCAAACAACAGGCTTATGATTTAGTAAAGGAGTTTATTAGTGAATAATCAAAAAAAGCCAAAAGATTTAAAAAATCGAAATGAGCTTTTTTTTGATTTTTTCGATATTTTTGATGCTTTTGATTGCTTTAATTTTTTAGATTTCAAAATTGAATAATCGAAAAAAGCTAAAAGATTTAAAAAATCGAAACGAGCTTTTTTTCGATTTTTTAGATTATTTTTAATTTTTTAGATTTAAAAAAAATGAAAATCGGACTTTATTTCGGAACATTTAATCCTATTCATATCGGGCATTTGATTATTGCCAATCATTTTGCTGAATTTACCAATTTGGACGAAGTCTGGCTGGTGGTGACACCTCATAATCCGTTTAAACAAAAAAAAACGTTGCTGAATGACTATCACAGGCTCGAAATGGTACATCTGGCAACCGAAGACTATCCGAAATTAAAACCGTCTGATATCGAATTCAAACTTCCGCAACCTAATTACACCATTGATACGCTGGCTTATTTGGAAGAAAAATATCCGATGCATCAATTTGCCCTGATTATGGGTGAAGATAATCTGAATACGTTTCATAAATGGAAAAATTATGAAGTGATATTGGAGCACTACGGAATTTATGCTTACCCGAGAGTTTCGGAAAACAAAAAAGAAAATGAGCTGAAAAATCATCCTCAGATAAATTTTGTCGATGCTCCGGTGATCGAAATCTCTTCTACCTTTACCAGAGAAAGTAGTAAACTCCGAAAAAATATTCGTCCGCTTTTGCCCGAAAAAGTGTGGCAATATGTCGATAAAAATTTATTTTATCAGAAATAAAAAAGATTTATATTCTTTTGCTTTCGTATAAGCTTATTCTATAAAAACAGGCTTTCATATATGAGCTACAAACGCTTTTCGGAAAAATACCAACTTGTGGACTGGTTTGTTTTGCGAAAGCCTCTGAAATCGCTTTAAAATCAGTTTTTGCTGTTTTTGAGCACATAAATATGGGAAGAAAACTCTTTGGAGAATATTCCTTTGAGGTTGGAGAGCAATCCGACAAAAAAAGCTCTGAGGTAATTCATTTTTCCGGTTTTGTATTTTTCGGATAATAAACTTACATAAAAACTATCAAAATACATCGGGTGTATTTTCTCCAGCTTTATTTCACTTTCTGAAAAGAGTTTTGTGATAGCTGTTTTAGAGAAATGCCATAAATGTCTCGGAACATCATAAGCAGCCCAAAACTCTTTGTAATAATTGGCATCGAAAGATTTAAAATTCGGAACGGCAATGATGATATAGCCCCCGGGTTTGCAAATTCGTTTGAGCTCGGCTATTTGTTGATTCAAATCCTGTATGTGTTCCAAAACATGCCACATGGTGATTATATCAAAAGCTCCGTTTGACAGTTCCTGAGTGTTTTCGACCAACGAAACTCCTTTTTTTCGGGCTAATTCTTTTGCCTTAGCATTGGGCTCTACTCCTACTGCTCTCCAGCTTTTGGTTTTTGCATACACCAGAAAATCTCCGGTTCCGGTTCCGATATCCAGAAGGTTTCCCTTCTTTTTGACATAGGTCGAAATCAGATTTTCTTTTTGAGATAACGTATATTGTTTTACCCAATGATACAGCTTTTCAAACAACGACCGTTTGCCATCGGTATGGGAAATATAATCGTCACTTTGGTAGTATTTGTCTAAGTTTTCGGGCAGGGGAAATGTTTTGAATAAGTCGTATTCAGTGTCATACTGCAACTCAAAAGCCTCTTTTGAAACCGAAAAATCTTTTACTTTCATACTTATTTTCTTAGGTACTCTTTTTTGAGTTTTTGCAAAAATTTCACAGCAATATTATAATACAGCGACTGTTGTGAAAGGCAATCGGCTCCGCTTTCGTCTGTGATGGAAATTGCCAGAAACTTACTTTGGTTGATATCTTTATTTCCCTTGGTTTCCTGAATTTGAGCTCCGTATTGTGATAAATCCAAATACCTTTCGGTTTCGTGACGGTCTAAAACCTTAATATAAAAACGTTCTTTGTTGTCCTCTACCCAAAACTCTCTGGTTTGATAGGTCTCCAACTTATATTTCTCTGCCAAAAACAGCTCAATAGGAGGTGTTGTCAAATCGTTTTCAAACACAAAAACATTCAGGCTTTTTGTTCCGATATTGTTGGTTGCTTCTGTCGGGACTATCAAAAAATCATTGATGATATAGCCACCCTGCTGAACTCCACAGCCCCCTAACCCCCAAAGGGGGAACAAAAGAAAGCAAAAAATATGTTTTTTAAGGTTCATTTAGAATTAAAAGTTTTTAAATACTCTTTTAATTGATATAATTGTGTCGGAGTATATTCAAAGTTATGAGTATTCCCAAGATCCTTCCAACCGCTTTTTATTTTCAGCATAATGGAGTCTTTAGCTTTATATAAAGAATCTTGTTTTGTCACAAATAAATCAAAATAACTTTCTCCATAATTTTGAATCGTTTTTTCATTCATATAATATGGATTTATTATTCCTCTCACCTGATGACAATTCTTACAATCATTTTCAAATAAACTTTTCCCTTTTAAAATAGTATTCTTTTTTTCTTTTGCTATTTCATCTATCTCTATTAAAGAATCATAAGGTTTATTTTCTATACACGAAACCAGCACTTCACAAGATAGAAGTATTAAGATGAAAGTATTAAGTAGTAAGACTTTTTTAAAGTTCATTTGAGCTTTGAATGATTTCTTCTAATTTAGGCTTATAACTAAAAACATATTCCATAAACATATTTACATTACAGGAAACATAAATAATTCTATTATTATTAGTCAGAACAAAATCATAATCCTTTTCATTAAAAATATCATCATTATTAATTATTTCATCTATTGTTTTAGTTATACCAACAACATCTTCTGAATTATCAAAACAGATTTCATATACTTCAAATCTTGGATATGTATTTTCTGAACCATCTACCGGATGTTTTCGTTTTACCCGAAATGATTTAAAACTATCTTTATAAAAAACTACTTTTTCTTCAATATCAAAGTCATTATCATTTGGTTTTTTAAAAACTAAACTATCTTGATTTTGAATAAAATCTACTGCATAATTATCGTTTTCTAAAAGTTTAATAAATTTGGACGCCTTATCAGAAAAATTCTTACAACTTTCAGTATTTACTTTATAGATTATATCTTCTTTCAATACATCTTCTTCTATTGTAATAATATCTTCCTGTTTCTTTTTACCACAAGAAATCATCAAAACAAAAATCAATAAAAAACTAATCCTTTTCATATTTATTTTTATTTAAAACCACAATAAAATCAATACTTCACAAAGTTTGTTTCACGTGAAACAAATTAAAAAAAATAAGCACTAATTAAAAATTAGTGCTTATTTTATATATATTTTTTTATCTCCCCAAAAGAAGAGTATTTACAGAAATAAGATACTTTTTATATAAATCTTCATTTCTGAGTAATTCCAATAAGCATTCAGGATTTGTTGTGCTATTAGAATAAACAAAATCACCATTTGGTAAATAACCCGATTCACAATGTCTATTTCCGCCTGATTTTTTTTCCTTTTCCCAATCACCTACTTGTACATTCTCATTAGCAATTAATTTTCTAGTAGTATCAGGATAATCGTCGCCAATCATTGTACGATAAACCCTAACATTAACTGTATAACAATCACCATCTATACTAATAATATCACTTTCAACTTCAAAATAAGCATTTACTTTTTTAGGATGTAAATCTATATTTTGTATTATTTCATCTTGAATCAATGTTTCATTTGAATAAGAAAAAATGGTAAAAATAAGTAAGAAAACCATTAAAAATTTTAATTGAATTGTTTTCATGATTTATAGATTTAAATTATACTTTTCAAAGGTATATATTTTCATAAAAAAAACAAATTATTCATTCGTAGATTTAAAAATCAAAAAATTAGTGTCTGCTAAAAAACCAATCCCATTCATTTCTCATTTTTTTCTGTAATTCTACTGCATCTTCCTCAACCTTATAAATACCAAAAACAGAACGTAAAGACTTCTTTATACGTTTCTTTTTTAAAACGTTGCAATAAAGCTTCTATTTCCTTTTTTGTTGTTTTCTTTTTAATCACGACTGTCATAACCTGTGTTTTTTTTATCAAAGTTAATAAAAAAACTTCTCTATACATTTTTTGTTTCATTACATTCCACAAAAATCATTCGAAGCGACGTTGTTATGAAATTTATTTTACACGAAACACTTACTCCCCTCCTTTGGAGGGGCTGGGGGAGGCTTATCTCCCCATATAAATCAAAAGTACCGAAATATCAGCCGGTGAAATTCCGCTGATTCTTGAGGCTTGCGAAAGTGTAATAGGTTTTATTTTCTTTAGCTTTTCACGGGCTTCATACGACAAAGATTTTACCTTGTCATAATTGAAATTTTCCGGAATGCGTATATCTTCTAATCTATGGATTTTATCGGCTTGGTTGCGTTCTTTTTCGATATAACCCGAATATTTCACTTGAATTTCGGCTTGCTCCAAAACTTCTGTATCCAGATTATTTTCTTCTACATACTGTTTTACTTTCTCGAACTTTAAAAAATCCTCTAACTCCAGTTGCGGACGGGAAAATACCTTAAACATCTTATCGGGCTGCACGATTGGGGCAGAACCTTTTTCCTCCAAAATCGGATTGGTTTCCTCTACCCTAACACTGGTTTCTTTAAAAAACTGAACTAAATCCTCTGATTCTTTTTGCTTTTTTTCCATTCTGCGAAGGCGGTCCTCTTTAGCCAAACCGATTTCGTAAGACATAGGTGTAAGCCTGAAATCCGCATTATCCTGACGTAAAAGTGTTCGGTATTCGGCTCTCGAAGTAAACATTCTGTATGGTTCTTCCGTTCCTTTGGTAATCAAATCATCGATTAAAACTCCGATATAAGCTTCGTCCCTTTTCAAAATAAAAGGCTCTTTTTCCTGCACTTTTAAGCTGGCATTGATTCCTGCCATGAGTCCTTGTGCTGCGGCTTCTTCATATCCGGTTGTTCCGTTGATTTGTCCTGCAAAAAATAAGCCTTCTACGAGTTTAGTTTCCAACGTATGTTTTAGCTGTGTAGGCGGAAAATAATCATATTCAATAGCATATCCGGGACGGAAAAACTTCACATTTTCAAACCCCTCTACACTCCGTAAAGCCTTAAACTGTACGTCTTCGGGCAAGGAAGTCGAAAATCCGTTTACGTAAACCTCAACCGTATTCCAACCTTCGGGTTCAACGAAAATCTGATGTCTTTCCTTGTCTGCAAAACGATTGATTTTATCCTCAATAGACGGACAATATCGAGGCCCTATACTTTTAATTCTTCCGTTAAACATAGGCGAACGGTCAAAACCTTCACGTAACAAATCGTGTACTGTTTGTGAAGTATAGGTCATAAAACAACTACGCTGTTTGGTGAGCGGTTTTGTAATATCCAAATAAGAAAATTTACTCGGATTTTCGTCTCCGGGTTGCTCTTCCATCTTAGAAAAATCAAGCGAACGACCATCAACTCTTGGTGGAGTTCCGGTTTTCATACGTCCTGAATCAAAGCCTAATTTCACTAAATCTTCGGTAATTCCGTAGGCAGCACTCTCTCCTGCCCTGCCTCCTCCGAACTGCTTTTCTCCGATATGAATGAGTCCGTTTAAGAAAGTTCCGTTAGTAAGAATTACGGTTTTTGCTTTGATTTCGATACCCAGATTGGTTACAATTCCTGTAACTTTTCCGTTTTCAACCTTGATGCTTTTTACCATTTCCTGATAAAAATCGAGGTTTGGTGTTTGCTCCAACATCAATCGCCATTCTTCTGCAAAACGCATTCTGTCACTCTGAACTCTCGGACTCCACATGGCAGGACCTTTGGACTTGTTCAGCATTCTAAACTGAATCGCAGTTTTATCTGAAACAATACCCGAATACCCTCCTAAAGCATCAATTTCTCTCACAATCTGCCCTTTCGCAATTCCCCCCATTGCAGGATTGCACGACATCTGAGCAATGTTCTGCAAACTCATTGTTACCAATAAAGTTTTCGAACCCATGTTCGCTGCTGCTGCTGCTGCCTCAGAACCCGCATGCCCTGCTCCTACTACTATTACATCATATTCACTAAACATCTATTCTTATTTAATCGAAGTTCCACGTGGAACACTCTCTGTTTTCTGTTTTCTTTTCTCTATTCTCTTTATTACTGTTCCACGTGGAACAACTTCATTTTTTCTTCTTCCTTTACTCTCATGATTTTTTCATCTTCACTGGTTTTATCTTTGTAACCGCAATAATGAAGTACGCCATGAACCATCACTCGTTTGAGTTCCTCTTCAAACGAAACTCCGAAATCCTGAGCATTTTCCTTTACTCTTTCAATAGAAATAAATATATCCCCCGAAATCAGATTTCCGAGGGTGTAATCAAACGAAATTATATCCGTAAGTGTCTGATGATTAAGATATTGTACGTTAATTTCATACAAATAATCATCATCACAAAAGATGTAATTTATCTCTCCCTCCTCTTTGTCTTCTGATTCGATAACTTCTGAAAGCCAATTTTGGTATATTTCTTCATTATCTAACTGAAAATCAGTTTCGTAGTTGAATACTATCATTTTTTAAAGTATTGTTGCACTTTTTGATTATAAACAGGGTGCAAAGGTAAGGCATCTCGGTTTAAAATTTCGATACTATTGAGATATTCCTGTAGTTTAGGATCAATGGTTTTGGTATTCTGGTTATATTCCTTACGATTCGTATTCGATTCTCTTTTATCATCTTCGCCTTGCTGCTTCATTGCTCTGTCTAACTTTAGCAACTCATGTTTCAGGTTTTGCATTTTCTCTAAAACCGAATTTTGGAAACCTTTATTCAAAAGCTGTTTTTCGATGTCTTCCATCTGTTTGGTTGCATTTTGTCCGGCTCCACCCATTCCTTGTTTTTCGAGTTGCTTTTGTAACGCCTCACGAAGCATTTGTTGTTCTTTATAAATTTCATACAACATGCCTGCATCGCCTTCACCATCGCTTCCTTCTCCTTCACTTCCTTCACCGCCTTGACTACCTCCTTTTTCACCTTTTTCACCCTCTTCGCCTTCTCCTTCCTGTTCGCCTTTTTTCATTCCTTTTTTCATTTTTTCAGAGAGTTCGCCTTGTTTTTTCATAATATCCGGAAGTTGCATATCTCCTTCCCCACCCTGTCCGGGTTTTGGCATTCCGGCTCCCTGCATCTGCATTTGCATCTGGTCTTGAATATTGCTCAGGAACTCCGCTAATTTATTAGCAGAAGTAACCGTATATTGCTGATGTGAAGTTCCCTTCGGGATTCTCATTTCGGCTAATTCTTCCAAAGATTTATCAACGTTGTAATGAATGTTTCCTATCTCTTTGTTGATTTCTTCACCAATCATAGGGTTTCTGAGCGAAAGGGCAAACAAGCTGTCATCCACATGCCTGAACTGGGTTTTCAGGTTGTGTTGTGTTCTTAAAAAGTTTCCGTAGGACGGACTTTTTGGTTTTGCCTCTTTGAATTTCAGCATTACATCTTCTTGTGAAAACGAAAAAGCCAACAAATTATCCAGAATCTGTCGAAGCATTTTTGAATCTTCTTCCATTTGTTCCATAGACATTTCCATCATCATCGCTTGCATTTTCTGGCTCATTTTTTTCATTTTCTGAGCAGCACTTTTCTGTTTTGGTTTGGCATTTTTTTTATTTTCCTTTTGCAGGTCTTCTTCTGCTTTTTGCATATCCTGCTCAATTTTTTCTTCCTCCTTTTTATCTGTCGGAAGCTCCATAGGGTTTTTCAGTTCTTTGTTTTCTTTGTTGAGGTCGTCTATATCTTTCTGAATTTTATCGAATTCTTTGTTGAGTTCGTTTTGCTTTTCAGACGTATTTTCTTTGTCTGATTTTTCTGAAAGTTCCTCTTGTTTTTCAGAAAGTTTATCTAAATCTGAAGCTATTTTTTCGAGCTTTCTTTCTACATAAAAACGCTTGGTGAGTTCGACCAATTGCTCCAGACTCTTTTGCTGAGACTTGGCATTTTGTTTGAACTTTTCCATCTTGTCAAACAATTCTTCTTTCTGTAATTTTTCAGCTAATTCTTTCAGCTCCTCCAAAAGTTTCTGATTTTTTTCGATTTCTTCCTGAGTTTTCTCCAATCGTTGTTCCAAAAGTTCTTTATGCTGATCTTCTTTTTCAGGGTTGAATTCCGATAGATTCTGTTTCAGTTTTTCAGAAAAAGACTTCATCATTTCTTCTTGTTGTTGTTGTCTTTTCAAAAAGTCATCAATTTTCTTTTGATCTTTAAAATCAAGGGTTTTCTTTTCTTTGTCCAATTGTTTGAATTTCTCAAGCTCAGAAAGCTGTTTTTCCTGTGATTTTACAGATTGTGAAAGGCTGTTTAAGTTCTCCGATTGCTGTCGTAGGTTTTCGTCTTGTTTTTCCTCGTCTGTGAGTTCTCTGTGAGAAAAAACCGAAGATTTACTGCTTTTGAAATTATGCAAAGCATCGTTATCAAAAACTTCGAAATAATATTCATATTCTATTCCTTGTTCGATATCTAAACCATTGGGAAAAGTATAGTGAAATCTATCAAAAACTCCTTTGTTTACAGGTAATTCAAAACTTTTTATAGCATCCGGATTTGATTTTTTGTAATACACTACTTGTAGTTTTGTAAGTCCGTAGTCATCAGAAATTTCACCTAACAAAACATTAGAAGAAATTCCCAGACTATCCGGTAGATTGCCCACCGCAATGGTCGGGAAAGCATCTTTAATCACACCCAATCTGTATTGGAGTTTTTCGTAATGTTGTACGTTTTGATTTGATGTAAGTATTTGGTAATCTGTATTTTCAAAAATATTTTTCGTATAAACGAAATGTTCTTTTTCCTTAGAAAAATCAGTAGCAAGCTCACCACTCTCCCACTCTACTTTTTGAGTGGTTTGAGCATTTACTTTCCAGGTAATTTTGGTTCCTTCCGGAATCATAGCATTTCCGGTTCCTTTTACGGTTTCAGACTTTCTGCCCAAATAAGCAGGAAAATTAAGCTGCATTTCGAAATTGGCAATCACAGGAACTTCAATCACTTTCAGAACATAATCTTTCGAAGTAACCGAATTCGCCTGAATATGAAAATCAATATCCTTGACAGGTTTTGTAAAACGATATTGAAATTCGCCCACAGCCGTATTTTCTAAATAATAACTTTCGTTACCAAAAGAAATCAATACTTTTTCAGGGACAACTTTACCTTGTGTGCTTACTTTAAGAATAAAATCTTCTCCTTGTTTAACTTTTAGTTCCGAATTATGAACTAAAAATTCAAAAGGAGCAGGTGGAGAATATCTTTCACTATAATGCACTACCCTATTCATACTTTGGGTAATCACATCTGCATTTCCGCTTACGAAAAACAACAAAAACAACAGTATAGGAACAATAGCTAAAGGCAAATACTTCAAACTCTTTTTGAAATCTACCGCATTGGTAAAAGGCACCGGACTCAAATTCTGAGCTTTTTGCTCAATCGAAGCCAACAGAAGTTCAGATTTTTCCTGATTTTCAGATAATTGCAAAAAATTAGTGAGTTTGTCGCTTACTTCGGTAAAATGATTTCCGATAATGGTGGAGGCTTGTTTGTAACCGATTCCCTTTTGGATTTTAAACAACTTAAAAACAGGAAAACAAATAAATCTTAAAAACAAAAAGAGTTCGACTCCAACAAAAAGCCAGAACAACAGGGTTCTTCCTGCAGGTTTCAGCCACAGGAAATATTCGATAAAAAGCGTAAACAAAAAGTATATCAATCCTAATCCTATAAAAAAGAAAATTCCTTTTATCAGCTGATTGGTATAATACTTTCGTATAAATTGTTCTAATTTACTGTATATAAGGTTTATGTTGTTCATAATTTACTAATTCTATAAATCACTCCTTCTTTATTATCAAAATCAAATTCTCTTTCAAATTGTAATCCTATTTTTTCAAGCACTTTTACAGAAGCTGTATTTTCTTTCATTGCTCTTCCTATTATGGATTCAATTTTTAATTCGTTAAACCCATAATCTATACAGGCTTTTGCACTTTCGGTTGCAAAACCTCTATTCCAGTATTTTTCAAAAAAACGAAAACCAATATCTGTTTCATCAGTATTTTTATCATATTTCAAACCACACCAGCCCAAAAACTCATTTGATTTTTTTCCGATTACAGCCCATCTTCCATATCCGTTAATCTGATAATCTTTGTAATTATCTAAAAATAATTTTGCTTCATCAATACTTCCAAAAGCCTTATCTCCCGTATATTTTGTAACATTCGGATTAAGATTCAACTCATAAAAATCCTCTGCATCAAATGGATTTAATTCTCTTAAAAATAGCCTTTCCGTTTCTAAAATCACTTTCATAAAAATACAAATAAATATTGTAACCGATAAAAATAGAAATAAATTACGAATTATAAATTACGAATTACGAATTGTGAGAATTTTAACGATTGGAAAACAGGAAGCTTTAGAAATAAAAAATCCTGTAAATTACAGGATTCTATCTTTTTATATCATTCCATATTTTCGGATTTCGGGAAGTATGAAGAACAGTAAGAATAACTACTTTTTTTCTCTCAAAATCAACAACATAATGTAACATATACGGAAAAACTTTTAAAACAGCCGTTCGTACATCAGAATATCTGTTTTGAAAACTATAAGGAAAAGTCGTAAGCTGTTTTGCTTTGGATTTAACTTCAGAATAAAATTCTTTTCCAAGACCTTGCTTTTTGGAATTATACCATTTGACAATATCTTTTATATCCTGCTTTGCAGAATTTTGGAAAACCAAAGCCATTTTATTCATAATTCACTTTCGATTTCTTTGGAAAGTTCCTCTAAACTCGTAACATTTTCGGGGTTTTGAAGATAATCCTGTAAACGCTTTTCTATAATTTCCTTATGCCACTCGGGAATTTCCTCCAAAACTAAATCATTTTCTAAATCAGTATATTTTTTTGTCAGCTTTTCCCAACGGTCTATCGGAATAATTATAGCTGTCTTTTTCCCTTTTTCATTCGACACATATTGAAGTAAATTACTCATAATTAACTGATTTTAATTACACAAATATAGGAAAAAGTATTCAGTTTACAGTTTTTAGTCTCAGTTATTACATCTGAAATCAAAATTCCTTAATCTGAAATCTCCGAGAGTTTTCAACAACTATTAAAAACAGACAAAAAAAGAATTTTAAAAATTTAAAAAAATGGTGTGTTGGTATAGTGTGTTAATAGTTGAAATAAGTTTTTTAAAATTCCTTGTTTTTGCAGATAGACTTAGTTATCCAAAGAAATCAACAACTTTAAACAATATATTTGAGTTGAAAATCAAGCTCTTTTAAAACGTTATTAACAACCGTTGAAAACCGATTTTTGACTACAATTTTTAATAACTCTACATTAAGATAATGTTAACAAACGAGAATTTTTCTGCTGATAAAATCCGATAATTTTTGATAACTAAATTTGGAAATGAGTTTTGATTTTCTAAGTATAAATTTTCGGATAGCTTTTTAAAATACTTTTGATTTTTTACTGAAAGATATCAACAAACTATGTTAACTTATAATTAACTGAAAATTAAGATTTTGTAAAACCTGATTAACAATGGGGTTTTGTTATTCGTTAAGGGTTAATAGTTGTTGATAATCAGACTATTAACCCTTAACGAATAACTATTTCTTAAACATAAAATATACGGCTAAAATCAGAAATATAAAGGCAATCAAATGGTTAAACCGAAAGGTTTCGGTTTTAAAAAGCAATACGGTAAACAGGCAAAATACGATAAGAGTAACCACTTCCTGAATTACTTTGAGCTGGAGTAGCGTAAAAGGACCTCCGTTGCCCTGATATCCCATTTTGTTGGCAGGAATCATAAACATATATTCAAACAGGGCAATTCCCCAACTGATTAGCACAATAGCAATAAGCCCTAATTTTTGAGTAGGTTTCCATTCGGTAAATTTCAAATGACCATACCAGGCAAAGGTCATAAAGGTGTTGGATATGACCAACAACAGAATTGTAAGAATACCTTTCATTGATTTTAGTTATTGGTTAAGGGTTATTTGTTATTAGTCGCAACTTCATCATCATTATCACGATAACGGGAGTAGTTATTGGTTAAGGGTTATTTGTTATTAGTCGCAACCATTAACCATTAACTAATAACCATTAACTATTAATCATTAACTATTAATCATTACTGCAACAAATACACTAAAAACACAGTCGGAATCAGGTAAATCACAATGGTTCTGGCTCCGTCATAATCTTTTGCCATACGTTGTCCTAAGAGCAACATCAGTAGGGTTACAGAAGAAATCACAGCTGTGATTAAGGCAATTTCTGTATTTCCGTTTTTCAAAAGTGAAACAATCCCGATTACAGCCAAAATTCCTGAAATCATTTCCAGAGTCAGGATGATTCCCAGCGAAAGCGGAACCTGATTTTTTAGTATTGTTTTTGAAAAATGAGATTTCAGCCATTCTACATTTCCGATCCAATCGGTTATTTTATCTAAACCCGACTGAAGAAAAGCTATTGCTAAAAAAGCTAAGAGTATAATTTCTGCAAAATAGTTCATAGTTTTTATTTTTTATGGATTAAACGTGTGAGTTTTATAGACAAATCCGTAAGGATAAGTTTTGCATTTCCGTTTCGCTCAATATGATAAACCGCATCCGAGAGTTCTTTGTAAATCTCCTGAATGTTGTTTCCGTTTACAAAAGGAGCAAATTTTTCTAAGGTGAAATTCTCAACATCAGGTTCTAAATATACCAGTTTTTTGGTTTGGTAATTTAAGAGCATTGCCTGACGGAAAATTTCGATACAATATAGCAAAAATTTCTTTTGGGTTTCTTTACCTAAAGCAGCTATGGTTTCGCTCCATGTAATAAGCCCTAAAATCGAACCCGGATTTCCTTTTGCCCGAAAAGCCGTTCTCACCCAGCTTACAAACCACTGGTCAAACGGAAATTCGTTGTCGTCATTGAGAATTTCAATAGCTTTGGTGTAGCTTCCCTGAGCCTGATAGGCAATTTTCTGAGCTTTATTTTCTTCGGTTTGATGCTTCGAAACCAAAGCATCGACAATGGTTTGCTGGCTCAAAGCTCCGAAATGCAACACCTGACATCTCGACCTGATGGTTTGAATAATATTCTGTTCGTTTTCACTTATCAGAATAAAAAGCGTTTTGGCAGGCGGTTCTTCAATAATTTTCAGAAGTTTGTTTGAAGTGGCAATATTCATTTTGTCTGCATTCCAGATAATCAGCACTTTATAACCGCCTTCGTAGGATTTCAAAGCTAAAGTTTTCAGGGTTTCCTGAGCATCATCCACCCTGATTTCGCCTTGTTTGTTCAAATAACCGAGTTTTTTATACCAATCAAAAAGACTTCCGTAGGGGTTTTCTTTGATAAATTCCCTCCAAAGTGGTAAGAAATCAACACTTTTCGGTTTTGATTTCACGTCTTCGGTAGTTACGGTCGGGTAAATAAAATGCAAATCCGGATGCGAAAGAGCATCAAATTTCAGATTACAGGCTGCATTGTCATTGCCACACAACACATAGCGGGCATAGGCAATTGCCATGGGCAACGTTCCGCTTCCTGCCTCTCCCGCAAAAAGCTGAGCATGAGGAATTCTGCCTCTGTCGGTTGTTTTTATCAAATGGTTTTTCAGGTATTCCTGACCCAATACATCTTGAAACTTCATAGGGCAAAGATAGCTAATTTGAAAATGTACTGATTTGAAAGTAACTAAATAATTTTTCGACAAAAGGAAGGTTTAATGTGTTAATAAAAAATCAAAACAACCTTGTTTTTAGGCAGTTCGGGTTAAGGTTGTTAACTTTGCGGAAAACTAAAAAAATGATTTCATACGACACCGAACTCCAAAGTGATATTTATAATTTTTTGTTTGAAAAAGTAATACAATTAGGTGTAGGTGAAAAAGCAGCCCACAGTATTAATTCTGTCATATTGCTTTTGGGCGTTGCCTTACTGTTGTATTTTATAGATTATTTTTTTCGTAGAATTTTTCAGGTGATTGTGATTCGGTTTACCCGAAGAAGCAAAACCAAATTTGACGATTACCTCATTCAAAATAAGGTTCTGAAAAATCTTACTCATTTTATTCCTTTAGTAATTGCCAAACAAGCTCTTCCGCTTATTTTTGCCGGTTTCCCGAAATGGACTCAGGCAACACTTATGATAACCGATGTGTTTATTATCATAACATTCGGACTCATTATCAACGGAATTTTAAAATCGTTCCGGGATTTGTTCAAAACCCAAAAAGCCTTTGCAGACAAGCCTTTAGACAGCTATATGCAGCTGCTTACCATACTGATATTTTTTGTTTGTGGTATTATTATTTTCTCTGAACTCACCGGAAAATCACCTTTGGGATTTTTACTTTCCTTAGGAGCGGCTTCGGCAATTCTGATGTTGATTTTTAAAGATACGATTCTGGGTTTTGTAGCCAGCATTCAGGTTTCTGCCAACGATATGGTAAGGGTAGGAGACTGGGTCGAAATGCCAAAATATGGAGCAGACGGTTTTGTTTTGTCTATCAATCTCAACACGGTCAAGGTACAGAATTGGGACAAAACCATTACCACAGTGCCTACTTATGCCTTTATCAACGATTCGTTTAAAAACTGGAGGGGAATGACCGAATCGGGGGGAAGGCGAATCAAACGAACGATAAACTTCAAAATCAGCAGTTTTAAATTCTGTGATGAGCAGATGCTCGAAAAGTTTAAAAAATACCGCCTTATCAGAGATTATATCATCGAAAAAGAACAAGAAATTGCTCAGCACAATGCCAAATTAGGCGATGCAAATATGGTTTCGGTGAACATCAGAAGACTGACAAACATTGGGGTTTTCAGAGTATATGCAGATAATTATATCCTGGAAAAACCCGGAGTAAACCCTAATATGATTGCTATGGTTCGTCAGTTACAGCCTACTTCCAAAGGGCTTCCTCTGGAGATTTATTGTTTTACTTCTGATGTACGTTGGGTGTATCACGAAAAAGTAGCAGCTGATATTTTTGATCATTTGTTAACAGTTGCTTCCGAATTTGATTTGGAAATATTCGAAGAACCCTCGGGCGGTGATTTTAGGCGTTTTACCGACATTAATTGAAAAAATAAAAGCCTATTTTTGCAACTTAATTTAAAATTATGCTTAAAAACGATTTATTTCTTAGAGCCTTAAAAGGCGAATCGGTTGAAAGACCACCTGTTTGGATGATGCGACAAGCAGGAAGATACCTTCCGGAATTCAGAGCCATACGTGACAAATATGATTTTTTCACCCGATGCAGAACTCCCGAGTTAGCTTCAGAAATCACTGTACAACCCATCAGAATCGTAAAACCCGATGCAGCAATTTTGTTTTCGGATATTTTGGTTGTTCCACAAGCCATGGGAATCGAAGTTGAAATGAAAGAAAGCGTAGGTCCTTTTCTTCCGAATCCGATTCGTAGTTTTTCCGATGTGGAAAAAGTATTTGTTCCGAATATTGACGAAACTTTAGGTTATGTGATGGATGCTGTCAAAATGACCAAGGAAATGCTCAATGACGAAGTTCCGCTTATTGGTTTTGCAGGTTCGCCCTGGACGATTTTCTGTTATGCAGTGGAGGGAAAAGGCTCGAAAAGTTTCGATACAGCTAAAGGATTTTGTTTCTCACAACCCGAAGCAGCTCACGCATTATTGCAGAAAATTACCGATACGACTATCGAATATTTAAAGGAAAAAGTAAAAGCAGGTTGTGATGCGATTCAGATTTTTGACAGCTGGGGAGGAATGCTTTCTCCTGTTGATTATCAGGAGTTTTCGTGGAAATACATCAACCAAATCGTAGAGAAAATTTCCAAAGTTGCTCCGGTAATTGTTTTCGGAAAAGGCTGTTGGTTTGCTCTTGGAGAAATGGCTAAAAGCAAGGCTTCGGCTCTTGGAGTAGATTGGACGTGTTCTCCACGAAATGCAAGATATTTATCGGGAGGAAAAATTACGCTTCAAGGAAATTTTGACCCGTCAAGATTGCTTTCTCCGATTCCGACTATCAAAAAAATGGTACATCAGATGATAGACGAATTCGGAAAAGACCAATATATCGTAAATCTCGGACACGGAATCTTACCGAATATTCCTGTGGATAATGCAAAAGCGTTTGTGGAGGCTGTGAAAGAATATAAAAAGTAGTTTTCAGTCAAAACAAAAAAGAAAATGAATTGGAAAATAATTTTTGAAAGAGGAATGTTCCTGATAATTTTTATTCCTTTTATTATTCTTGTAATAGGACTCGTTGAAGTTGAGCCTTACGGAATAAATAAAACTGTTGGTTGGGCTTACGAAATGCCTGATTTAAAAATTATTTCAGTAGGCTTTTTATCTTTTTCCTGTATTTTGTTTTTGGTTGGTTATGGAATTTTACTTTTTAGTAGAATAAAAACTAATCTCAAACTTTCTATTATTCATTTTATACTTTTTTATACGACTTATATACCGATAATATTTTTTAACAAAAATGAAGTTTTTGGTTTTA
>JBAYSC010000034.1:0-17091 GCA_041676345.1 Flavobacteriaceae bacterium
TGTGCTCATTGTCACGCTGAAGGAAGTCATTGTGATTACAGACCTATACGTTTGGCTTTCCACGAAACTGAAAATCAGGCAAATCTGGGAATTTGTGTAACTCCCGATGAATATATCAATAGTGCTTTGACCTATATCGTAGCTCCCGGAAACCACCAGCGATCTGTTTTATATTACAGGCTTACGACCAACGAAGAGTCTTTAAGAATGCCTCTTCTGGGCAGGTCTGTTGTTCATCAGGAAGCTACCGATATGATTAAAGACTGGATTAACTCTTTAGACACCCTTTGTGAATAACCCTAAAACCCAACCAAATATGAAACAATTGATTTTACTTTTATGTATCGGTTTTGCTTTTCTTGAAGCCAAAGCCCAAGACAGCTGTGCTACTGCTGTGACCATTACGACAGGAGAATATGTTGTCGATGCAGTCAACGGAAGCCAGGTTCCCGCTCCTATTTGTGCTGCCAACGGAGAAGGAGCCACAGCAGGAGAATGGTATAAATATATACCTGCTCAAGATTATACGGTTACAGTAACCACAGATTTGGCTATCAATGCTGGAAAAGATACCCGGATACATATTTATTCGGGGAGTTGCAGTAACCTGATTTGTGTGGCGGGAGATGATGATAGTGGAGAAGGATATTTATCTGTTGTCAACTTTACTGCTTTTCAGGGAGAAACCTATTATGTTGCTTTTGACAACAAATGGAGTTCTTCGGGATTTACTTTTCAGGTGAGTGCACAACCTTATGTAGCTCCTCCTGTTAGCTTTACACCCAATAATTCTTTAAACATTCCCGGTTCTTATAGAAATTGTGTGGTGGATATGAATGGCGATTACCTTGATGATATCGTAGGAATCAGTGGTGGAAATATCTATATCATGCAGCAGCAGGAAAATGGCAGTTTCAATACGGTTACTATCCCTACCGAATCAACCAATTATATGCCTTCCTGGAGTATTGCAGCAGGCGATTTAGACGGAAACGGTTATAATGATTTGCTTTACGGAGGCGGTTCGGGAGTAACTTTTAAAATTGCCAATCAGGACGGAACTGCCTATTCACAAATGACCTCAACCTCCTACATTTTTTCGCAACGAACCAATTTTGTCGATATCAACAATGACGGACATTTGGATGCTTTTATCTGTCATGATGTGCAACCCAACGTCTATTACATCAATGACGGAGCAGCTAATTTGACGTTCTATCAAGGTGGTATCGGAGATTTTCCCAATGGAGGAAACTATGGTTCGCTTTGGTTTGACTACGACAATGATGGTGATTTAGACCTTTTTATATCTAAATGCAGAGGCGGAAATACGGGAGCCAACATCAACGAATTACACAGAAACAACGGAGACGGAACTTTCACCAACGTAGCTCCCGATTTGGCAATGGACGACCCGATTCAGACCTGGTCTTCTGCCATCGGAGATTTTGACAATGACGGAGATATGGATATTATGGTCGGAGCAAGTTCTTTTGCTGACGGAGGGCATCTGCTCAAAAGAAATAACGGAGACGGCACTTTTACCGATGTTACCGCAGGATCAGGATTTGAGAATTTTCCCGGATTAGGGCACGAATATGTTACTCACGATTTTAATAACGATGGCTATCTGGATATCTTAGCCCCAAGTCAAACTATTTTCTTAGGAAACGGAGACCTTACTTTTACTCCAATAAATACAGGAGTATATAATGGTTCTGTTGGAGATTTAAACAATGATGGCTTTTTGGATGTTCAAAGTGGAGGTACCGTATTTTTCAATGACGGAAACGATAACAATTGGATAAAACTCTCCTTTGAAGGCATTCAAAGCAACCGAAACGGAATCGGAGCCCGAGTGGAAATTCACGGAGATTGGGGCATGCAAATCCGTGAGGTGAGAAGCGGTGACGGATTTGAATATATGAGTTCGCTCAACGTTCATTTCGGTATCGGAGAAGCAACCGAAATCAATCAGGTAGTGATAAAATGGCCTTCGGGAGTGATTGATTACATCAACAATCCGAATATCAACCAAACACTTCACATAGTGGAAGGAGCATCACTGAGCATCAATCCGGTTGAAGTGCAGGCTTCTTTCAGATTATATCCGAATCCTACGGATAACATCTTGCATATTGATTCAGCTATGACCTTTACGGAGGCTTCTGTTTATGACCTCAACGGAAAATTGGTAATGGAAACTAAGGTTGCCAATCAGACCCTCTCGGTTAACGAATTGGCTCAGGGCACTTATATTTTGTTACTGAAAAATCAAGAAGGCAAATATCTCTCCAACCGATTTATCAAGAAATAACAACCCAACTTTATGTAAAAAACCCTTGACTTTGCAGTAAAGTCAAGGGTTTTCTTGTTTTGCCCCACCCGAATCTGTTTGCAACAGATTCGACCTCTCCACAGCAAAAGTAAAGCGGAAACCCCAAGGCAGAGCCTCAAGGAATTTTTAGATTAAACGAGTTTTCCTTCCCAAAGCGAAATTCCTCCTAAAAGATTATAGGTGGTTTTGGCTCCCATTTGTTCCAAAAGTTTACAGGCATTGGCACTTCTGCCTCCTGCCTTGCAATACACATAATAATTTTTGGTTTTGTCCATTTTTTCAAGCTCCGAAATAAATTCCTCTGTTTTGAAAATATTTAGACATACCGCATTTTCTATAATACCTTCCTGCTGTTCTTCTGAAGTACGAACATCCAGAATCACTGCATTGTTGTCTTCTTGCAGCAACTCATTCCATTCTTTTTGTGTGATGTTTTTCATTTTTTCTTTTGTGGTTTTGTCTCTCTTCTTTGGAGAAGACTTGGTATAAGACTTATTCTCTATCAAAAAGCAAGCGTTGCCCCGCTGTGATTTCTTTGACTTTTCCGTTTTGGTAAACGAGCTGTCCGTTTACAAAAGTATGAGTAATTTTTGACTTGAAATTTGTTCCTTCAAAAGGCGACCAACCGCATTTATAGAGAATGTTTTCTTTTTTCACATTCCATGGCTGATGGGTGTTTATGATGGTCAAATCTGCATAATAACCTTCTTTGATAAATCCTCTTTTTTTGATTTTAAAGATTTTTGCAGGGTTGTGAGCCGTTTTTTCGACAATCTTTTCCACGGAAATTTTTCCTTGCAAATGGGCTTCAAAAAGAGCAACCAAAGCATGTTGCACCAACGGCCCTCCGGAAGGAGCTTCCAGGTATTTTTTTGATTTTTCTTCCAACGTATGCGGAGCATGGTCTGTAGCGATGACGTCAATTCTTCCGTCAAGAAGTGCTTTCCAGAGTTCGTCTTTATCCTGCTGAGTTTTTACAGCCGGATTCCACTTGATAAGGTTTCCTTTTTTGGCATAATCGGCATCGGTAAACCAAAGATGGTGTATGCAAACCTCAGCCGTAATTTGCTTTTCTTCAAGCGGGATTTTGTTGGTAAAAAGTTCGGTTTCTTTGGCTGTAGAAACGTGAAAAACATGCAATCGGGCACCTGTTTTTTTCGCCAGTTCAATCGCCTGAGACGATGAAATATAGCAAGCCTCAGCACTTCTGATTTTCGGGTGATACTCTACCGGAATATCGTCTCCGAATTCTTCTTTATAAGCAATCAGATTGTTTTTAATCGTAGTTTCATCTTCACAATGAACGGCAATCAGCATGTTGGTTTTGGAAAAAATATTTTCGATAATTTCAGGATTATCAACCAGCATATTTCCGGTTGAAGAACCCAAAAACATTTTGATTCCCGCTACATTCTTAGGGTTGGTTTTCAGCACTTCTTCCAGATTATCATTGGTTGCTCCCATCATAAACGAATAATTGGCATAAGATTTTTGGGAAGCAATCTGATATTTCTGCTCCAAAAGTTCCTGAGTAACCGCATTGGGAACCGTATTGGGCTGTTCGACAAACGAAGTGATTCCTCCTGCCACAGCTGCTCGGCTTTCGGAGGCTATATCGGCTTTGTGAGTGAGTCCCGGTTCACGAAAATGCACCTGGTCATCAATCATTCCGGGAATGAGGTAATTGCCTTCTGCATCAACGATTTTCCAATCAGACGATTTCACACTTATCTGCTCTGCGATTTCGGAAATAAATTCGTTTTCGATAAGAACATCGCCTTCAAAAATCTTGTTTTCGTTTACAATTCTGGCATTTTTTATTAAGAGGGTGGACATAGTATTTTATAGTTTTCCAAACATTTTTTGTATTCGAAGCGAAATTACTCCAAAAACAGCTTCTTTAATAATAGCATTGCTCATTTTTGATTCGCCTTTGGTTCGGTCTGTAAAGATAATCGGAACTTCCACAAGGCGAAATCTCTTTGCAAAAGCCCTGTATTTCATTTCGATTTGAAAGGCATAACCCACAAATTTTATTTTGTCGAGGTTGATGCTTTCCAACACTTTTCGCTTATAGCACACAAAACCGGCTGTGGTATCGTGAATTTTCATTCCGGTAATGAGCTTCACATAAACCGAAGCAAAATAGGACAACAACACTCTCGAAAGCGGCCAATTTACCACATTTACTCCCGAAACATACCTTGACCCGATAGCCATATCTGCATTTTTTTCGGAGCAGGTTGCATACAGTTTTTCCAAATCGTTGGGATTGTGAGAAAAATCGGCATCCATTTCAAAAATATAGTCGTAATTTTTTGCCAAAGCCCATTTGAATCCGTGGACATAGGCTTTTCCGAGACCTGATTTTTGCTTTCGGATTTCCAGAAAAAGCCTTTCAGGGAATTTCTCTTGTAATTGTTGTACTTTCCACGGAGTTCCGTCAGGGGAATTGTCATCCACAATCAGCACATCAAAAGGTGTGGGCAAAGCAAAAACAGTCCTGATAATATCTTCGATATTTTCAGTTTCGTTGTAGGTGGGAATAATAACCAGATTTTTGCTCATTTAGAAAAAGTAAAAACAATGAGCAAAAGTAAAGTTTTTACCCCTAAAACCTACTAAGGAAAGCCTAAAATATTTCAACGCAACCCGAAAAGTAAACCAAACAAAACAGCCGAGAAAACAAGCAGGTAAAAGTAAGCCGAATGAACAGAGAATTTTTGTCTGACCCAATAAAACAAGGAAATCAGGGTAGAAACAAACAATAAAAATAAAGAAGGCAACCAAAGCAATTCGTGGAGAGCTCCGGTCAAAATGTAGTCGTATCCTAAGAATTTGGCATTTAACCAGACCATCAAAAACAGAAGGTTGAAGCCCAAAAGCAATTTTGGAGGCATCGCTTTCTTAGTGTTAACAATTTCCATAATTCTCTATTTTTTAGCTCCCGTCATCCTGAGCTTGTCGAAGGTGAGGTTTTTACTCAAACGGGTTATATTTTATTACTTCCCACTCCGGAGATTTTAAATCCACATAATAGTAATGTACCAAATCATTTTTATCGAAATTCCCGTTTTTGTTGATGTCTTCGATGGTTCGGAAGTACAGCCGGTTTTGAACTTCGATAGTATTCCAATCGATAAGTTCTTCCAAATCAGCAGAAAGCTTAGTAAAATTATCTCCGTTTATTTCACTGATATAAAGCGTTTTAATATCGTTAGCATCAATCTTCCTATCCCGATTGGTGTCACTGTCAACCAAGGTATAAACCAAAATGCCTCTGCTGATTTTCTTTGAGATTTCATCCAGATAAGTAACCGTATGAATTTCAACCATTTTATCTGTGAGGGTCTTGGTCGTCACGGAATCTATATGCTGAAATTTCAGGTTATTCAGGTAGCCTGTAAGCTCAAAACGGTTGTAATTGGAAAGGGAATAACTCACCGAATTGGTTTTGCTCGAACCATATCTCGAAGTGCTTTTGCCATACAGACGAACATCTCCGATAGCGTGAATCAGATATTTGGTTCCTTCCATATATACAGGCAAATCGGAGATTTTTATTTGTGAAGAATCGATTTTCACCTCAGGAATTTTCACCTCTTTTTGAGGTTCTTCATAAGTAACTTTTGGAGTTTCCTCACTTTTGGCACAGCCGATGCTCAGCAATAATCCCGTCAAAAATATGTATCCTGTTTTTTTCATTTTCCCGAAATTAACAACACTTCAAAGGTAGAAAAATATTATTACAAAAAAGTTAAAACGCTTTTATTTCCTGTAGTCGTCATAGAGAATAATCCATTCGGAATGCTTGAAAAATTCCCATTTTACCGAAGCTAAATCTACGGTTTCGTCAATAAACTTTTTGTACGGATGCCGGTTTATCGAAACCTTTGATTCCGCATAAACAGCCACATCTTTCCCCTGTTCTGCATATTCTTTTTTGATATACTGAGCCATCTGCCAAATGGCATCGGGTTGTGAATTTACAAGTCGTATTTGTTTGTTTTTCAGCTTATTAAAAGTATTATAACGAAATCTTTCACCCGTTTTCTTGTCTTCTACCACAAACGAAGTGAATCCGTTTCTGGAGCGAAGCATCATTCTCCAGCTCATTTTATGCCCTTCTTCTGTCCAAAAAACATCGCCTTTTATGAAATGATGCCTTATGGGAAGTATCAGCTGAATCACAAAAAACGGAAGAAAAAAATAGCGTAAAAAGTTGCTGTTTTCGTATGAATTTCCGTCCGATTCAGAAGCGGATTTCTTTCGTAAAAAGATTTTCCGAATGGTTTCGGGCTCATAAAAAAACACGGCAAAACTCAGGGCAAAATAAGGGAAAATCCCGATTTGCAGCACAATAGAGTTAAACAAATGGAAAATCAGCGAACCGACAAGAGCCAAGTTTCGGGTTCGCCTCCAGAGCAACATCGGAATTACCAATCCGTCAAAAGCTATTCCCATATAAGCAATGAAAATATGAAACCAATGCTTGCTGAAAAGCTCTCCCAGCACAGGATAATGCGATTTTCCCGAAAACAGATTTCTTGTGAAAGTGCCGTCTAACCAATCGGGATAGAACTTAGCAACCGTAGCAAAAAAATACACTATTGCCACCTGAGCAATCATCACCCAACTGCACCAAACAGGCATCAAAAGCGATTTGATTTTCGGATTTTGCTTTGCATCAACAGAAAAATAACGATTGGCAGGCAAAAAAAGCATAATCAGACACACTAAAATCAGCAAATAATAGTGGTTGTTATAAGCGGATTTCTGCATCAGATAAACCCCTGTCCAGAGCAGCGTAAAAGCCAACAAACCCCATCTATATTTATAGCCAACCATCACCAAAAGCCCGAAAATGCCCATCAAAGCATAATAGTAATACATTCCGTTGCCCTGCAAAGGGATTAACCACTCAAAACCAATATGTTGAAAATGCAACTCGGGCTCCACAAACACCTTCCGTACCCAACCCGTTGCAATCGACCCGAAACACTCCACAGCCAACAAAAAACCAAAAAATATCCTGAAAACTATCAAGGGAGCATTGTCGATATTTCGGAAAAAGTTGAGTCGCATCAGTTTGATTTTTTGCAAAAGTAGGGAATTGGGAGGAGGATTTGAAAAAATAAAAAAAGCCCCGAAGATAGTCGAGGCACTAAATGTTTTCACAACGGAATAATCCTTATTGTGAATTGCTAAAAAAGTTCTGATGCAAATATAACAAAAATTTTTGTTTTACTAAACATATCATAAAAAAGTTAAAATTATTTTTTATCTTGCAACTCAAAATCACAGATCACCTTACAAAATATTATATTATGAAAACTATATTAGGATTGGACTTGGGAACAACTTCTATTGGGTGGGCGTTAATTGAAGTTAATGAAAACAATATTCCCATTCGTATTCTCGCCATGGGGTCACGAATCATCCCTTTAACTACCAATGATAAAACTCAATTTGAAAAAGGACAAAGTATATCTAAAAATCAAGATAGAACAAAAATTCGTACACAACGAAAAAACTATGACAGAAAGCAACTGAAAAAAAGTGATGATTTTAAGTTTAGTTTGAAAAGAGAGCTAGAGAAACTATGTATTTTTCCAAGTAAAGAATTATTAAATCTTCCAATGCTGGAACTTTGGAAAATACGGAGTGATGCTTCTTCTAAACCAATAGAGGCAGAACAGCTTGGTCGTATTTTATATATGCTTAACCAAAAACGTGGTTATAAATCTGCGAGAAGTGAAGCTAATGCAGACAAAAAAGACACCGATTATGTTACAGAAGTAAAAGGACGATATGTTGAATTAAAAGATAGAGGGCAAACAATCGGGCAATATTTTTATGAAGAATTATCCAATGCTAATCAACATAACAGCTATTTCAGAATTAAAGAAAAAGTTTATCCAAGAGAAGCCTATATTGAAGAATTTGATACTATTATCAATGTACAAAAAGAACATCATTCATTTCTTACAGATAGTGTTATCAATAAATTACGAAATGAAATCATCTATTATCAACGAAAGTTAAAATCTCAAAAAGGGCTTGTCAGCATCTGTGAATTTGAAGGGTTTGAAAAAATAATTTTTGATAAAGAAAAACAAAAAGAAAAACCTGTATTTGTAGGTCCAAAGGTGACACCTAAAACTTCTCCTCTTTTTCAGTTATGTAAAATCTGGGAAACGGTCAATAATATCACTTTAAAAGTTAAAAATCCCGAGGGAAGTAAATATAAATGGAGTGATAAAATTCTGACATTAGACGAAAAACAAAAAGTAGTAGAATATCTTTTTGTAAATCCAATTATTACCTATTCTGAACTATTAAAAATACTGAATCTGAAAAAAGATGATGTTTTTGCTAATAAACAAATTCAAAAAGGTATTCAAGGTAATATTACATATAGCGAAATCCACAAAATTATTGGAGACAGTAAATGGTTGAATTTTGATATTACTATTGATGAAATACAGAATTTAGCAATTCTTGTGGATAAGAAAACAGGGGAAATATTAAAAGAACAACAAAGTTTAATTATATCCAAATCCTTTGAAAAAGAACCTTTATATCAGTTATGGCATACAATATATTCCATAAAAGAATTAGATGAATGTAAAAATGCTTTGATAAAACGTTTTGGTTTTGATGAAGAAACGGCTTCTCAATTATCAAAAATTGATTTTAACAAACAGGCTTTCGGAAACAAATCAACAAAAGCTATTCGTAAAATCCTACCTTATTTAATACAAGGATATGGATATTCACAAGCATGTAGTTTAGCAGGCTATAATCACTCCAACAGCTTAACAAAAGAAGAACGTGAGCAAAGGCAGATTAACGATAAGTTAGAATTGCTACCTAAAAATAGTCTTCGTCAACCTATTGTTGAAAAAATCATCAATCAAATGATTAATGTAATAAATTCTATTATTGATAATTATGGAAAGCCTGATGAAATTCGATTAGAATTGGCACGTGAACTTAAACAAAGTAAAGATGAACGTGATGAGGCTGATAAAACTAATACAAACAATAAAAAGCAAAATGAACTTATAGCAAAACGCCTTGAAGTAATGGGGATTCCCTCAACAAAGAAATACATACAGAAATATAAGTTCATATTTCCTGTAAAGGATAAAAAATGGAAGGAAGCGGATATTGTAAATCAGTGTATTTATTGCGGAGAACATTTTAATTTGACAGAAGCCCTGACGGGTGATAATTTTGATGTTGACCATATTATTCCAAAAGCTTTATTGTTTGATGACTCACAAACAAACAAAGTGTTGGTTCATCGTTATTGCAATTCTAATAAATTAGATAAAACGGCTTATGATTATATTGCCAACAAGGGTGATGCTGAGTTACAAAAATATATTCACCGTGTAGATGATTGGTTCAAAAGAGGTATTCTTTCGTATGGAAAAATGCAACGATTAAAAACTTCTTTTGAAGAATATTTAGAGCGTAAAAAACAGAAGAAAGAGACAGAGGCAGATAAAAAACTTTGGGAGAATTTTATAGATCGTCAATTACGTGAATCACAATATATAGCAAGAAAATCAAGGGAGATATTAGAACAAATAAGTAACAAAGTCACTGTTACGGAAGGAACTGTAACTGCAAAATTGAGAAAACTTTGGGGGTGGGACGATGTGCTAATGAATCTTCAACTGCCAAAATACAGAGAACTGGAAAATATTACAGGACAGAAATATATTCAAACGATAGAATGGACAAGCGATCATGGAAAACGCACACATAAAAAAGAAGAAATCATAAACTGGACAAAGAGAGATGATCATCGTCATCACGCTGTTGATGCTTTAGTAATTGCCTGTACACAGCAAGGTTTTATTCAGAGAATAAACACTCTAAATTCTAGTAATGTAAGAGATGAAATGTTTAGAAAAGTTGAAGGAGCTGAAATTCTATATAATGAGAAACTAACCCTTTTAGAAAAATATTTAGTCACGCAAAAACCTTTTACTACTTCTCAAGTCGAAAAAGAAGCCGATAAAATTCTTGTTTCTTTTAAAGCAGGTAAAAAGATAGCTACTATTTCAAGATTCAAAGCAAAAGGTAAAAATAAGACCAAGGGTGTAATCGTACCAAGGGGAGCATTGCACGAACAATCCGTTTATGGAAAAATTAAAATTGAAGACAGAGATAAACCATTAAAATATTTACTTGAGAACTCAGAAAAAATCATCAATAAAACTATTAAAAGTTTAGTTCAACAAAGGCTAAAGGATAATAATGGCAATGTTAAATTAGCACTTTCATCTGTAAAAAAGAATCCAATTTATTTAGACAATAAAAAAGAGAAAATTTTAGACAAAGCATCTTGTTTTAAACATACTACTGTCATGAAATATGATTTGATCAATCTTAAAGTAAATCAGGCAGAAGACATTGTTGATAAAAAAGTAAAAGAATTGGTTAAAGAACGTTTAAACCAATTTGGGAACAAGGAAAAGGAAGCGTTCAAAGATACTTTGTGGTTTAATGAAGAAAAACAAATACCAATTCGTACAGTAAGATTATTTGCTCGCCCTGATGCAAATTCATTACAACCAATTAAAAAAGATGAGCATGGAAAAGAGATAGGCTTTGTAGTACAAGGAAATAATCATCATATTGCTATTTACCAAAATAAAGAAGGGAAACAGATTCAGCATTCTTGTACTTTTTGGCATGCTGTCGAACGCAAAAAAAACAATATCCCTATTATTATTAAAAATTCAACGGAACTATGGAATAGTATGGTTAATAAAGAGTTACCAGAAACACTTCTCCAAATGTTACCCGAAGACGGATTAATATTAGATTTCAGTATGCAACAAAATGAAATGTTTATTTTAGGATTGTCAGAAGAAGAATTTAATGATGCTATCAAAAATATGGATAAATCAATATTAAGTAAACATTTGTATCTGGTGTGGAGTATCTCCAATAATGATTTTTGGTTTAGACATCACTTAGAAACTAAAAACACTGAACTCAAAAATACAGAAGGTGCAAAAGAAAGTAAAAGATACTATAGATTCAAGAGTGTTGGGTCTTTAGTGTCTATAAATCCACAAAAGGTTCGTATCAATCATTTGGGAGATATTGTAAGTGTCGGGGAATATTAAAAAAGAAGATTATGCAAACCTACATCAACCAACTTCTCGAAATTTTAAACGAGGCTCATAACAATCGACCCGCTCCTCGCTATTTGGAATTACCCGAGGAAATGGAATGCTTGCGAGATGTTATTGAATGGGAAATGTCGATTGGACAAGAAGAACCGATAATGGAAAACTTATTAGGTGTCCCTCAACATTATTTCCCGCCTGAAAATCGGTTGACGGATGACCAAATTAAGCAATTGACAGCAGGAATTGTCGAACTGTGGAAGGTGTTTCATTTTGTTCCGGATTTCAGAAAAGGAGAATTCGACGAAAGGCAACAATATACCAAATTAGTGGAAAAATGGAAAGACAAAGTACCTGATTTCAGAGGGTCAAACGGTTTTTGGCATTTGGAAATGTTTGATTATGAACTCAATTGGGATGAAGATGAAATGCGTTACCTTTCTGATGGAGAATATGATGCAAAATATTTCCCGGACGGTTGGGATACATCTGATGAAAACGAATTAACCTAAAAAAATTATGCTCAAAAAAACCTTATTTTTCAGTAATCCCGCTTATTTAAGCACCAAAAACGAGCAGTTGGTCGTTACGTTTCCTGATAAAGAGCAGCAGCAACGAACGGTTCCGATTGAGGACATTGCGGTAGTGGTAATGGAAAACCAACAAATCACCATCACCAACGGGCTGTTAGAAAAATTGGTAAATAGGGGCATAGCCGTTATCAATTGCAACCAGCAGCACTTGCCTATCGGGATGTTTTTGCCCCTGAGCGGACATACTGAACAAACCGAACGTTTCCGAAACCAGATGAATGCTTCGGTTCCGTTAAAAAAGAATTTATGGCAACAAACCATAACGGCAAAAATTCTGAATCAGGCGACATTGCTCAGGGAAAACGGAATTCCGGTTCAGAATATGCTACATTGGGCAAAAAGCGTAACTTCGGGAGATACGCAAAATCACGAAGCCAGAGCGGCTGCCTATTATTGGCAAAATCTTTTTGACATAAAAGATTTCAACCGTCAGCAAAACGGAATTCCTCCCAACAATCTGCTCAATTACGGTTATGCTATTTTGAGGGGAATTACGGCTCGGGCTTTGGTAAGTTCGGGAATGCACCCGACTTTCGGGATTTTTCACCGTAATAAATACAATGCCTATTGCCTGGCAGACGATATAATGGAACCTTATCGTCCGTTTGTGGATTTGATTGTGAAAGATATAGTCGAAACCGAAGATAACATCGAAGAACTTACAACAGACATAAAAAAACAACTTTTGGAAACTCTTGTGATGGATGTAACCCTTGACGGAAAACGAAGTCCGCTAATGGTAGCGATGAGCCGAACGACCAATTCGCTCTACGAGTGTTATTCGGGTATTAGTAGAAAAATACTATATCCTGAAATGTAAAAAATGCTGAAAGCCTATTGCTGAAAGCAATCTGATATGGAAGACAGATTTTCAAGACTTAATCAATATCGAAGTTTGTGGATTTTAGTATTCTTTGATTTACCAACCGAAACCAAAAAAGACAGGCAGGTTGCCACCAAGTTTCGGAAACATCTTTTGGATGATGGCTTTGCTATGTTTCAATTTTCGATTTATATGCGGTTTTGTGCCAGCAGGGAAAATGCAGAGGTTCACGTCAAACGGCTCAAAAACAATTTACCGCCTCACGGGAAAATCGGCTTTATGCAGGTTACCGACAAGCAATTCGGAATGATGGAAATCTTCTACGGACAAAAATCGGTCGAAACCGAAAAGCCAAGCCAGCAGCTGGAGTTGTTTTAATTTCACTCCGGAAACAACCCAAATCTGGGCTTTGGTTTCGGGACGATTTTAAACCCGATAGTGCTTGCTCTTTCACCATTCTGAAAATTCTTATCCTCCTGATTGTATATTTCAGATAAAATGGTTGGTTTGTCAATGATGGTGTCAAATTTCAATTTGCTTGACAATGCCTGTGCTTTTCCGATTTCAAGTTCTTTAAATTCGTATTTGGCAATCAAACGCCCTTTTCGCATCAGTGCCGAATCAATTTTTGAAATATCGGTATTAAAAGAGCATATCAACTGAATATTAAGACAATCCGAGAGCAGTCCGTCAGACAAATTAAGCAAAGCCGAAACAGGCGATGCCCCATCACGTTCTCTGTCAACCACAATATTTTCGGCATCTTCTACCACAAAAACCGAATTGGGATGGTCTATCAGCAACGAAAGAAAGTCAGGATTGGTAATGGCTGTTGCCATATTAGGAGGCAGAAAAATCACATTTTTTTTGAGCATCGAAGCCAAATAGCGAATGTAATTGGTTTTTCCCGTTCCGGGTTTTCCGTGTAGCAAAACGATGCCCTTGTCATACTGTTTTTGAAGTCGTTTTAAAATGATTTGATGAATTTCTTTAAAATCGTCATTATAATTGTCATCAAGACTCAATTTTGGTTTTGTGATTTCCAAGTTGTGGGTATCTAAACGACCTTTATTATGCACCAAAAGCATAATTTCGGGCTTGTTTTTATGTTTTTTCTTTTTGAACTTTTGAAGTTCAGAAACAAATTTCTCTACGATTTTGGCATCTGTATTTCTGTACAATACCATTATCTCATTGCCGTCATATTCAAGATGAATCATCAAATCATCATACAACAGATAATAGACAGACTCCGCTTCATATTTTTTTAATTCATAAAAACCATCATATCCAAAATCTTTCATCTCAGAAGCATAATTTTTTAAAAGCCAATCACTTGCCTTTTTACAATCTGATTTTCTTATCGTTATTATATTAGGAATATGTTTAAATATGGTAGCAAACAATTGCCTCGAACTTATATAAGCAGCATGCTCAAAAATAGTGCTGAGCCTATCACCTTCTTTAAAGATATGACTCGGTCTTTGTATATCTAAATGATTTTTCATTGCAGTCTTGTTTTTAAAAATTATAAAGATTCTACCTGATTAAATTTCAGTAAAAATAACTTCTATTTGACAAATCTACAATATCCAACACTTATTTTTTGGTAAATTTTCACGAAATCCTTATCTTAAAAGCAAGATAGACAGTTAAAAACCAAGACAGCAATATAATTTTTTGAGATCAACACAATTATCAACCCAAGGCTACATTAGGATTTTCTGATTTTACAAACGGAATTAAAATTCTGTTTTTACAACATTTAGCTGATTTTATGCAGTATAAATTGTTTAAGGTCCCCAGAGAAATATGAAAATCAGGAATAAAAAACAGAACGTCAGAAGGCAAATACATTCTAAAATACACATCATTTTTTATTTCTAAAAACGATGATAACTTACAACATACCAGCCTTTTAACAAGGGGTATGTTGTAAATCATCGTAAAAATAGAACTTTTGAAAGCAATTCACAACATTCTATATTGCTGGAAGGACAGAGCGGAGTTGTAAATCATCGTAAAAATAGAACTTTTGAAAGCAATTCACAACTTGAATCTGTCTGTTTGCGGGTTTTGATTGGTTGTAAATCATCGTAAAAATAGAACTTTTGAAAGCAATTCACAACTGCCTGACATTTGACTTCTTATTTAATCCTGTTGTAAATCATCGTAAAAATAGAACTTTTGAAAGCAATTCACAACGGAGTATGGGTGGTGGAAAGACAAGGATGCGTTGTAAATCATCGTAAAAATAGAACTTTTGAAAGCAATTCACAACGATGATAGCTGACCGTCTTTTCTGATGTTTGTTGTAAATCATCGTAAAAATAGAACTTTTGAAAGCAATTCACAACTTTAATTCGCCTACACTAATTACTGTTGGTGTTGTAAATCATCGTAAAAATAGAACTTTTGAAAGCAATTCACAACAGTTTAGCGGTTATTAAATCGGCTATTCAAGTTGTAAATCATCGTAAAAATAGAACTTTTGAAAGCAATTCACAACAACAACTTCTTGTTGGCAATTTAACAGAGAGTTGTAAATCATCGTAAAAATAGAACTTTTGAAAGCAATTCACAACGAGAGTAGTTATTGCTGCTAACTCGCAGAGTTGTAAATCATCGTAAAAATAGAACTTTTGAAAGCAATTCACAACAAGAATAAGATAACTATCTACATCGTCTTTGTTGTAAATCATCGTAAAAATAGAACTTTTGAAAGCAATTCACAACGATGGGAAGACTTTATCACAGGTAATGTTGGTTGTAAATCATCGTAAAAATAGAACTTTTGAAAGCAATTCACAACCTCTTAGTTATTGGCATTTGGCTCGTAAATGTTGTAAATCATCGTAAAAATAGAACTTTTGAAAGCAATTCACAACGCACCGCTAAAACAGCCACAACGAATCAGGTTGTAAATCATCGTAAAAATAGAACTTTTGAAAGCAATTCACAACGTCTATCTGCGAGTGCGATTGCCTCGTGGAGTTGTAAATCATCGTAAAAATAGAACTTTTGAAAGCAATTCACAACTCTCCTGTTGCCACACAACCAGGAAGTATAGTTGTAAATCATCGTAAAAATAGAACTTTTGAAAGCAATTCACAACAACGATGATTTGCAAAATCGTTTTTCACAAGTTGTAAATCATCGTAAAAATAGAACTTTTGAAAGCAATTCACAACGAGAAATAGTTCTTTTAGTCTTATTCCCAAGTTGTAAATCATCGTAAAAATAGAACTTTTGAAAGCAATTCACAACAAAAACCATAACCATTTTTCAGGCAATTGCGTTGTAAATCATCGTAAAAATAGAACTTTTGAAAGCAATTCACAACAGGATTATGTACCAAATCAAATAGAATGGTGTTGTAAATCATCGTAAAAATAGAACTTTTGAAAGCAATTCACAACGCCACTTGGTGATGATGCACCTATTATTTGGTTGTAAATCATCGTAAAAATAGAACTTTTGAAAGCAATTCACAACCATTTATAATGTTTGACAAAAACCCCAACGTTGTAAATCATCGTAAAAATAGAACTTTTGAAAGCAATTCACAACTAAGGCACATCTTGATGTTAACGCTTTGCCTGTTGTAAATCATCGTAAAAATAGAACTTTTGAAAGCAATTCACAACAGGACGTTACGTCCACATTATCATGCTATTGTTGTAAATCATCGTAAAAATAGAACTTTTGAAAGCAATTCACAACGATACGGCACTAACTTTTGATAAAGAACGGGTTGTAAATCATCGTAAAAATAGAACTTTTGAAAGCAATTCACAACGGAGCAACGAACGGGGGTTGCAAAAAAAATGTTGTAAATCATCGTAAAAATAGAACTTTTGAAAGCAATTCACAACTATCAGAAGGTACTAAATGGCATTCTAAATGTTGTAAATCATCGTAAAAATAGAACTTTTGAAAGCAATTCACAACACAGTAAAAGTTCATAACGCTACTGCTTCAGTTGTAAATCATCGTAAAAATAGAACTTTTGAAAGCAATTCACAACTAATCTTAATTCCATTTATTTTTATAAGTTGTTGTAAATCATCGTAAAAATAGAACTTTTGAAAGCAATTCACAACGCTTCCGTAGCTCTGATTTGCAAAGTAACGGTTGTAAATCATCGTAAAAATAGAACTTTTGAAAGCAATTCACAACGAA
>JBAYSC010000035.1:0-16934 GCA_041676345.1 Flavobacteriaceae bacterium
CAAAATACATTTCTGCCAGATAGAATTCCGCTTTAAGCGAATGCAAACCTTTGGGGAATTTGCTCAAATAGCTTGTAAATCCTGAAATAGCAGCTTGTGTATTGTTTTGTAAATATTGTTTTTCAGCCGATTCGTAAGCCGTATTATCCAAATCAGAATCTGATACTTCGATGTAGTTGAGTGTTTTTACCCAAGTGGCATATTCGTCTGTATTTCCGCTATCTACATAAATCAAACGAGCGGTAGCCACGGCTTCGAGAGCCTCGGGTGAATTCGGAAAATCAGCTGCTACTTTTTTGAATTTTGCCAAAGCCAAATCGTCTTTTCGGGCATTGTAGTGAATGAGTCCTTGTCTTAGAATCGCTTTCGGAACATAACTGCTGGTTGGGTATTCTACCACAAGTTTGTCATAAGTCTGAATTGCCTTAGCGGAATTCCCTGTGTTTGTATAAGTATTTCCGAGTTCAAACATAGCATCATCACGATATTGCGATTTCGGGAATTTCGTAAGGAAAGCCTCTAAATCTTCAATTTTTCGACTGTCTCTGTCCACAAAACCATAACTGATTGCCTTTTGATAGGAAGCATAATCAGCATCCGTGCCCTTCATTTCGATGGCTTTGTTGTAGGTTTCCATCGCTACCCAATATTTTCCGGTAACGAAATTTCCGTCACCCAATCTCAAATAAGCATCGTTCAGGCGAACCTTATCTGATTTTTCTTTTTCAGTATAGTTCTGGAAGTATTCGATGGCTTTTTCGTATTCTTTAAGCTTGAAATAAGTATAACCCAGGTTGTAATCTAAGTTTTTAAATTCCGGAGTTTGAGCAGCCAGACTGTTTCCTTCAAATTGCTTGAAGCTAAGCAAAGCTTCTTTGAAATTGCTCAATACATATTCGGTTTCAGCTTTCCAGAAAGTAGCTCGGGCCACGAACTTTTGATCTGCGGGTTCAGCAATTGATTTTTTGAAGAAAGTCAACGCTTCCTGATAATTTCCGTCTGCAAGCAATTCCCAACCTCTGTAAAACGTAACTTTCTGATACGCTTCTCTATTTGAGAAATTCTTGTTTTTCTCCAACAAAACAAGGGCTTCTTTGTAGTTTTTTGATGTGATATAGGAGTTGATAAGCAGGTTTTCGATTTCCTGTTTGTTCGGGTTATTCGGATATTTTTCGATAAACCCTGCCAAAACACTCGGAATGCTTTGGTAATTATTACCGATTTCGTAGCTCAATTTCGCATAGTTCAAATAAGCATCTTCCTGAATTTTCGGTTCGAAATTCATCTCAGAAGCCGTTTTGAAAGCATTCAGAGCCTGTTGTTTTCTGTCGGTTTTAAGGTAGCTTTCACCTAAGTGATAATAGGCATTTTGAGCCACAGCATCGTTTCCGCTAATGATTTTGTTGAATTGTGCTATGGCATTTTCGTAATCGTTTTGTTTGTAGTAAGCATATCCCAATTGATAAAAATCGGTATTGCTCCATTTGCCTTGTTTTCCTCTGTATTCGGTCAGATACGGAATCGCCTCTGCATATTGCTCCAAATTGAAATAACTCTCTCCGATAATCTTGTTGATTTCCGATTTTTCCTGAGCATTTGATTTTTGAAGCTGGGCTTTTCCCTGCTCGATAGCTTTCTGGAAATCACCTGTCTTGAAGCTCATATCTGCTTGATAATAAGACAGCTTTCCTTTATATTGATCTTGCTCGGCTACTTCGTCAAAGAGTTTGGTTGCTTTCGTATAATCATCGCCTTCATAAGCCAAGTAGCCTAAATAATATTTTGCCTGAGCTCCATATTTTTCTGACTTCACAACCGAATTAAAGTATTTCTCCGCTTGTTTTTTGTCTTTGTTGACAAAAGCCACATACCCTCTCTGGAAGTTATATCTCTCTTTTTCTTCTCCCGAAAGATGTCCGTGGTCTGCTTTATCGAGCCATTCAAGTGATTTGGCATAATCACCTTGCTCAAAATAATGTTGCCCGACTTCCAGATAAGCCTCATTCCGCTTGATGCTGGTCGGGTAATCCTCAACAAACTTTTCCATCAGGTTTTCCGCTCCGCTCTGGTTTAGTTTTATGGCACAATTGGCAATATAATAAGCACAATCACTTTTGATTTCTGCCTCCGAAGTTTTGTGCTGTACTTTTTCAAAAATAATCCGTGCTGCCTGATACTGTTTTTCTTTATACAAGGCAACGGCTCTGTCAAAATCAGAAGCTTCGTTGGTGTAAATTACTGATTGTTGGGCTGTTAATGTGGAAATCCCGAAAAGGAAGGTTAAAAATGCAAGCTGCAATCTGTTCATAATTTTTCTTTCTGTTAGACTCTCTCAAAGTTACTCTTTAAGACTAACGACAGAAAAAAGGTTTTCGTATTTTTATTTACAAACATATCAACAATTCAGTGGTCAGTTGGTAGTGACCAGTATTCGGTATTCAGTCAGCCAATCACAACTGACCACTGAATACTGACCACTAAAAATACGGCAAATGCCCTATTGTTTGGTTTTTACCCTCAAAATATCTTTGCCCTAAACATTTTAACTACATTATTAACTAAAACCAAAAAAGTATGAAAACAACAGTTAAAAAAATCGGTTTACTGTTTATAGCAACAGTTATTTCTTCGTTTGCTCTGTCTTGTAGCAGTAGTGACGATGGAGGAGGAGGCGGTTCTGCGGCAGCAGGAACTATTACAGCCAAAGTTAATGGCACAACATTTACTTCAATGGAAATGGTAACTTTTGCCAACTGGACTCCAGAGTATGGCACATTAACTATTCAGGGGAACACAACAGACAAGGCTATTGTTCTTATAATGAATGGTGTTGATGGTCCGGGAACGTATGATGCTACCTCTGAGGTATCCGGAGTATTTCCTGTAATTGCTACTTATATGGAAATAGAAGGGGCAGCAAGCGGAAATCCTGTAACCACAGAATGGGTAGCTCCTTATACAGATAGCGGAGTGGTTGGCTGGGTTAAAATTGCTGAAATTGAAGAAGGAGGAAGCGTAAAAGGAACATTTGAATTTAAAGGAAGAAATCAGGATAATGATTCTGACTTCAGAAATGTTACAAATGGGTCTTTCAATATTGAGCTTAATGCTGCGGGTTGGTAATTTATAATTTAAAATAGAGAGTAGTTTTTTTTCATTACAGTTGGAACCCGGCAGTTTTCTCCAAAAGATTGTCGGGTTTATTTTCAACAATAATACGCAACTAACTTAAAAATAATAGCTATGAAACGTATAAATATACTATTTGCATTGCTGATTTGCTCTTCTGCCCTTTTTGCACAAAAGGCAGAAACACCCCAGTATTCCTATGATATGGGAGGGAAAATCAGCTTTATGAAACTCACCGATACGGGAGTTTTGGTCGTAGCAGGTTCAGGCGGTCTCAGCGGAATTAAACCCGGAGAGAGCAAACCGCATTTTAACTTTACAGACTACGGAAAAATAAAAGCCGAAGAGCTGGATTTTATTCCGATGTCGCCTTATGTAATTATCAATGAAGGCGGATTGATGAGTTCCAAAAAAGCCGTAGTAGATTATATCTCAGGCACAAAACTCTTCGCTACCGAAGACAACAACTGGCGATTCACCAATCGGGCAGATGTGATGTTGGCTGAAAACAAACTCGTTATTTCGGGAGTGCACAAAGAAAAAGGAGTAGCCGTTGGTGTTTATGATTTGCTTGACGGAAAAGAAGTAGGCATCGTGCCTTTCAAAAACAGTATGGGAACGCAGTTTCTCACCACTCCGGTCATTATTGACGGAGGTTTGCTGGTCGGGACAGACAAAAGCCTGCTCAGAATCGACATTGACAAGGGTACGGTAGTATGGGAAAACAAAGATGTGGACAAAATCTCCTGGGTTACGGCAGATGAAACCGGAAAAGAAATTTATGCTTTTGAAAATAAAGGAGCCAATACCCGCATTCATAAAATAAGCAGTTCCGGACAAAAATTGTGGGAAAAAGAACGCAAGGTGAAAGGAACCGTAACCCGTTTTCAGATTCTGTCTAATGGATTGGCTTGTGTGAGCGATGAACTGAATTCCAAAAATCCGGAATCGAATATTGCCTTTCTGGCAGCCAATGACGGCTCTGATTTGTGGGAAAAAGCTCCAAAAACCAAGGGATTGGTGCAGCACTTTTACATTATGGATGACGGTATTTTGTTCGGAATCCAAAGCGGAGGAATCAACAAAATAGCCTTTGACGGAAAACCGCTTTTCAAAAAACCAATGAAAACCGGAGACAACATCCACACTATGGCAATGACTCCCAAAGGAATGATTTATATCACTGATTCAGATTGTAATATCGTAAATCTTTCGACAGGAGAATCTATCTGGAACAAAGAGCTGAAATACAAAAGAGCCAAATCTGTTACAAGCGGTTATGATGCCAAAAACAAACGTTACCTAATCAGTACAGGTCAGGAAATTGTCGCTATTGACGAAAACAGCGGAGAGGTGAGTTCGCTGGCAGCTTTTAAATTCCAAGGGAGTGAATATCCGAGTGAGATGATTATGAGAAAAGAAGGTATTTTGCTGACTTCAGACCAGAATATGTTATTGCTTGGTTTTGACGGTTCACAAAAATTCCACGAATTTTATAAAGCTCCGGGCAAAAGTGCCGCAGGAGCAATTCTGATGGGAGCTTTGACGGTGGCTTCGGCTGCTGCTTCCGTAAGTGCAAATATGGCTGCTGAGCAACACAGACACGTTCACAGCATGGGAGGCGGTTATTATCGTTTGGGTAATTATACCGCTCAAGGCGAAAATTACAAAGAAATGGCCAATGCGTTTGCCAATGCGGCAGGAGCTTCATTTGCAGAAATGACAAGGCGTTTCAGTGCTACGGCTGCTACCGAAAATTCCCAGTTTATCCTTACCAAATTAGACAGCGGTGAGGTAGGGCTGGTGAAAATCAACAAAGATTCGGGAGCCAAAGAAAAAGAAGTGATGCTGAAAGACAAAAAACCTGAATATGAAGTGGACGAATTGGCAGGGTATTTATATTACAAAGCCAATGCCAACACTATCTATGCTTATGATTTAAAGAAGTAATCCGCCTGATTTAGCGAGTGCCCTTCCGAAAAACCACATTTTCTTTTCGGGAGGGTTTTTATCCTGATTTTTATTTAATTCACACTAAAAATACTTGGTATGCAACAGTTAGCTACTTTTTTCAGGTATTTATGGGAAAGCCTGAAAAACCATTTGTGTTAATCTTCTCAGAAGACAAAATTTCATTCTATAAAAGAGTCTGACGATGCTAAAAATGTTTCTTCTGATGTTTTTGGGGCTGCACACTGCTGTGATGTGGTCACAGGTTTCTGTGAGAGTAACGGATAGTCCGGAAAGGGAATTTCAGGAGGAAACCGTATATACCAAAGCCATTCCCTATGAGAATGATGCCCGCTATCAAACCGATTTAATCCAAAAAACAAAAGAAACCGAAATTCGGCTGAAAGCACAACAAAAAACCACCTTTGTTTTTTCGGTCGTTTTGTTCTTCTTTTTGTTGTTGCTGTTGAGTTACATTTTTCTGGAACAGTACAAACAAAAAAAACGTACGCTTCTCACCGAAATGCAGCTCAAAAACCTTTGGGCAGAAACAGAACGTCAAAACAGAATACAGCAGCAGCATATTCAGATGTTGGGAGAGTTGTATAAAAACATCAATTCCCGACTTAATTTTATTGCAGTTTCGCTCGACAAACTCCATTTTTCCACACAAAGCAAACATACTGCGGCTTCCGAGAAAATCAGTGAAATCAACAGTTTTACCCAAAATGCCATTTCCCAATTCAGGGATACTATTTGGGCTATGCGAAATCTGATATGAGATTTCCGAAATTTAGTAAAAGCTCTTTAATTCAAAAAATTCATACATTTGTTATGAACTGAGGTTAAAAGCTTATTTTTATTACACTATGAAACAAAAAATACTTTACCTGCTGATGCTGTTGTTCTTTACTTTTGAAGCCTATGCTCAAAACAAAGAAATAGACAGCCTGAAAAACATTGCCGAAAAAAGCACAGGCGACAAAAAAGCAAGAGCCTTGCTCAATATTGCCCGATTTCACCTGATAAACCGAGATACTTTGGCTTTTGCCTATTGTGACAGAGGTTTTGAAGCAGCCGAAACTCCGTTGATGAAAGCCAGAGCTTTATACTTCAAGAGTTTTGCCTACAGAGATGTTGAAAATCCTGCTATGCAGATAGATTTGCTCAAAAAATCACTGATTGAATTCAGGCAAAGCAACGATACACTGGCTGCGGGTGCTCTACAGGAACTTTCAACCGCCTACAGGCTGAGAGCTATGTATCCCGAGGCTTTGAAAACTGCTTTTGAAGAATTTGAATTGCGGAAAAAATTGGCGGGAGAACAGGAACTGGTGCTGGCATTACAGAGTATCGGTTATACCTATGACCGAATGGGAGAATTCAAAACAGCCATCGAATGGTATGAAAAAGCTACCGTAGCAGCTCAAGAACTCGAAGATGATTTCTTAATCGGTCGGACGTTTGGACTCATCGGGATTGCCTATGACGAACTCCAGCAATATGACAAAGCGTTGGAAAACAACTTCAAAGCCATCGAATATTTCCAAAAAGTAGAAGACCCTATCAATGTAAAAATCTGGTATTCCAATATCGGGAACACCTATACGAAATTGGGAGATTACCAAAATGCAGAAAAATATATACTGAAATCGCTTGCCATTTCCGAAAAAACCAATGCAGAACTGGTTACTCGGGTGAATCTGGGAAAGATTTATCTGGAAACCAACCGCTTTGACCAGGCTCAAAAAGTACTGGACAGTGCTTTGATACTTATCCAAAAAGTTGACGAAAAAAAGGTGCTGTCGGAGGTGTATTACAGGCTGCACGAACTCCGCAAAAAACAAAACAACTACAAAGAAGCGCTCGACTATTACCAAAAATATAAGGAAAACGAAGATGTACTGTTCAATCAGGCAAAAGCCAAGCAAATCAACGAAATGTCTATTGCCTATAAAACCAACGAAAAAGAAAACCAAATACTGGAACAACGGGCTGTTATTGCTGAAAACGACCTGAAAATCGGGCAGAAAAACTTTCAGATTATTCTGACGTTGTTTTTGCTGCTTACCTCGGTTTTGCTGGGGTATCTGTTTTTTTACAGACAAAAACAAAAAGCCGGACGACTTGAAAGAGAAAATCAACTCAAAGATGCTCTGTCAAAAATCGAAACCCAAAAAGAACTTCACAGGCAACGAACCAAAATCTCGAGAGACCTGCACGACAACATCGGTTCACAGCTCACTTTTATTACGTCCTCTCTGGAAAATATCAAATATTATTTCAAAGAAAACAGTGCCGAAATCAACAAAAAAATAGATGCGGTTAGCCATTACACCAAGCAAACCATTGTGGAACTTCGGGATATGATTTGGGCAATGAACAAAGAGGAAATGTCGTTGGAAGACCTCAAAAACCGCATCGGAAATCTTGTCGGAACTGCCTCGGAGGCAAAAGAAAAAATCCGGTTTGACTTTCAGGTGGCTACCACACTGAATATGCAGCAAAAACTCACTTCGTTTGAAGGTATCAACATTTTCAGAGTAATTCAGGAAGCACTAAACAATGCCATCAAACACTCCGATGCTACCCGAATTGAAGTAGCCATTGAAAAACAAAACGGCTTTCTCTTGTTTTCTGTTTCAGACAACGGAAAAGGGTTTGCCATCACTTCAAATTTTAATGGAGACGGATTGCATAATATGAAAAAACGCATCGAAGAAATAGCCGGTAAATTTTCTATAAAAACATCTCCCGAAGACGGAACCCAAGTGCTTATAAAATACAGAAAAAAGTGAGTTGTTTAACAAAATTTTAGTATTTTTGAACCGAAAGCAAATTTGTAACACCCTATGATTCGGTTTCTTGCCACTTTTCTCTTTGCCGTAATTCTCAGCAGTTCTGTTTTGGCTCAAAAGGCGAAAACAGACAGTTTGCATACGGTCTTAACCCAAACCAAAGACAAAGAAAAACGAGTGGATATACTGCTTTTTCTTTCGATGGAATATGAAGCGACCGATTTGGAAAAATCATTCGAATATGCCCAAAAAGCCTATCGGGAAGCTCTCAAACACGACAATGACACCCTGCTCTCTGAGACCTATAACAATCTTGCCAACGTCTATGAATATAGGGGAATTACAGATTCTGCTCTTGTTTTTCATCAAAAAGCACTCGCTCTTCGCCTCAAACATAAGAATCCGATAAAAATCGGAGATTCCTATAACAACATCGGGATTGCCTATGACAAATCGGGTGATTTCCCCAAAGCTCTGGAAAACTACTTTAAAGCTCTGCGAAATTACGAAGCAAAAAACCATACCGAAAAACAAGCTATGGCACTATCCAATATCGGGATTGTCTATAAGGCTCAAAAGGAGTACGAAAAGGCTTTAGAATATTACGAAAAGGCAAATAAAATTTATCATGAATTGAACTATGACTTTGGGATTGCCGTTTGTGAAGGAAACCTCGGAGCCATTTCTCTGGCTTTGCAGGATTATGAAAATGCCATTTCCTATTCCGAAAAAGCGATGGAAGGTTACCAAAAAATAGGGTATGACCGTTTTGCGGTTTATTCGCTCAACAATATTGCCATCGCTTATGACAGCCTGAAAAACTACAAAAAAGCAGAAGAACTCTATCGGGAATCGGTGGAGTTACATAAAAAATATGACAACATCTATGAAGTCGGGAATGTTTTGAATCAGCATGCTTTATGTCTTCTCAAACAAGGGAAATCAAAAGAAAGCATCCGCCTTTCGGAAGAAGCTTTGCCTTATATTGAGCAATCGAAAGCCTTGCCTTTGTTGGTTGAAGTACAAAAAAATCTGGCTCTTGCCTATGCTAAAAACGGTGATTTTTCAAAAGCATATCACTATTCTCAGGCATATTCCATCGGGAAAGATTCGCTTTTTGAGCAGCAAAAAACCAAAGCCGTTTTTGAACTCGAAAAACAATATGAAACCGAGAAAAAAGAAAACGAAATTCTGGAACAACGAGCTACCATTGCAGAAAACAACCTGAATATAGAACATAAAAACTTCCAGATTATCCTGACACTTTCGCTGCTTTTGACTTCGATTTTGTTGGGTTATCTGTTTTTTTACAGACAACGACAAAAAAACATCCGACTTAAAAAAGAAAACCTCCTCAAAGACGCCTTGGCGAAAATCGAAACCCAGAAAGAATTGCAAAATCAAAGAGCTAAAATTTCCAGAGACCTGCACGACAATATCGGTTCGCAGCTCACTTTTATTACTTCCTCTTTAGAGAATGTGAAGTACTATTTCAAAGAAGCCAATCAGGAGGTCAACCGAAAAATTGACCATATCAATACCTTTACCAAACAGACTATTTTGGAGCTTCGGGACACGATTTGGGCAATGAATAAAGGTGAAATTTCGTTTGAGGATTTAAAATCGAGAATCACCAATTTCATCAGTAATGCCACCCGATGTGCAGACACTATTTCTTTTGATTTTCAAATAGATAATGCTGTGAATCAGCACTATAATTTTTCTTCTCTGGAAGGCATAAACCTCTATCGGGTGGTTCAGGAAGCCGTAAACAATGCCATCAAACATTCCGAAGCCGATAAAATTCAAATAAGCATACACGCTTCCGACAACAAAAATTTTCAGTATAAAATTGTAGTTTCCGATAACGGAAGGGGAATGGAAATCTCTGATGATACTTCCGGAAATGGTTTGCAGAATATGAAAAACCGCATTTCGGAAATTGGAGGAATTTTGGAATTTCAATCACAAAAAGGAGAAGGAACACGAGTTGTTTTTTATATTTAAAAACCTAAAAAATGCCTGAAATCAAAGTAGCCATAGTCGATGACAACACGTTTTTGCAAAAAGCCATTGCAGAGAAATTGTCTTTTTTTGAGGGCATACAAATCAAGTTTTTTGCTCCCGAGGGAAAAGCCCTGCTCGAAAAGCTGGAAGAAAACTCCAACCTGAACCTGATTCTGATGGATTTGGAAATGCCTGTGCTCAACGGCATCGAAGCTACCGAGAAAGTCAAGCAAAAATATCCTCACATCAAAATTATTATACTTACGGTTTTTGATAATGACGAAAGCATTTTCAGAGCTATAAAAGCGGGTGCAGACGGCTATTTGCTCAAAGAAGTAAACCCGGAAGATTTATACAACGGAATTCTGGAAACCCTCAACGGAGGTGCTGCGATGACACCTTCTATAGCGATGAAAACCCTGAAACTCCTGAGAAATCCGATTGATATTCTCGACGAAACCGAGAAAGAAGAAATTAAACTTTCGTCCCGGGAAATCGAAGTGCTCGAGCAGCTAAGCAAAGGGCTCAACTATATGCGGATTGCAGAAAATTTGTTTCTTTCACCAAGCACCGTAAGGAAACATATCGAAAAAATTTATACCAAACTTCAGGTGCACAACAAAATCGAAGCCGTGCAAAAGGCAAGGAATAATAATTTGATTTGAATTTCTGTGAAAGCACAAGCTTGCTTCCATAAACTATAGACCTACAGCCAATATAATATTTTAGGGTTGTAACCACAAAATATTATAAGTTTTTGTGGTTGTAACCTCAATTTATTATAGTCTTTCGTTTAAGAGGTAATGAGATTCCGTGTTGTCATAATTTAAAATAGATGTGAATTAAGGGTTGAAAATCTATTTCATAAATGATTGATTTACAGACCTCACAGGTTTTAAAAACCTGTGAGGTCTCGAATCCGAAAAATGTTTATAATGTAATTGCTTCATAATCAAGAATTATTCTGATTCAACCCTTAATTCATATTATAAAGTCATTTGTTTTAAAAACTTTTGTACCTTTGAAATAAGTTTTTGGTCAAATGACAACAAAAGAAAACATACTCAAAAAATTAAAATCTAAAAAAACGACTCTTTCCAAACTTGGAGTTCGTAATGTCGGGCTATTCGGTTCATACAGCAGAAACGAACAGCACCAAGAAAGTGATATTGATTTGCTCATTGATTTTGACCCCGAAAAAGAAACCTTTGATAATTATATGGCTGTTTACGACATTTTTGAAAATATGTTTAAAAACATAAAAATCGGAATTGTTACCAAAAACGGGTTAAGTCCTTATATTGGTCAGAAAATCTTAGAGGAAGTAGAGTATGTTTAAAGACCCTCTCGAATATATAAAACACATTCAAGATGAATGTAAATATATTTTGTCTGTTATAACCGATGAAGTAACAGAAAGTGATTTCTTTGAAGATGAAACCTTGAAAAGAGCTGTTAGGCAGTAATGCTGCGGGACAGTGCATTAAACAGACGGAATGACAATGAAAAACGTGAAAAAAACATTAAAACTTGGACAAAGACAAATAAATACTTACATTCTGAAAAATAATGCAGAAAAGGCTTTGTTTAAAAAAAATTATTACCTTTGACAAACACACATAGACAAAAAACAATGAATCTTGAACAAATCAAACACGACAAAGTAAAAGAAGCCGAAGAGCTTTTTACAAAACTTGGAATTGACTACAACCAAGAACAGGAACACGGAGATATTTTGACGAGTTTTTGACAAGCCAACCCATTGTCAATAAAGAAGAACAAGCCAAAAAAAATAAATTAATTTGGACAAGACTTTCAATCAACTCAAACATTGGTTGTATTGTAGAATAAAGAATTGCTATGCCCACTTGGAACGACTTACTTAGAGAAATTGGTGCTCAACCAAACGCTTTTGACCACGTTAGAAGAAAATATTTAGCCGAACTATCTCAAAAAACTCAACACAATCTCATTGTGTATTATTCAGGTTGGCTTCAAAAAGGCAATCTTTCTCAACACGGTTTTAGATTTGATATTGTTGATGCCGACAAAATGGGATTTATGTCGGCTATTAACGGACTTGACAGAAGTAAAGGATTAGATTTAATTCTTCATACACCGGGAGGTTCAATTGGTGCTACCGAATCAATTGTTCACTACTTAAAGTCTATGTTTGGAAACGACATTAGAGCAATAATTCCTCAAATAGCAATGTCCGCAGGAACAATGATTGCTTGCTCTTGCAAGGAAATTATTATGGGCAAGCACTCTAATTTGGGACCTATTGACCCTCAAATTGGTGGACTTCCAACACACGGCATAATAGAAGAATTTAACACAGCAAAAAAGGAAATTGCCTCTGACCCCAAAACAATTCCTGTATGGCAGACTATTTTATCCAGATATTCGCCAACACTAATCGGGGAATGTGAAAAAGCTATTACGTGGTCAAATAATATGGTTAGTGAATGGTTAAAGGAAAATATGTTTAATGGAGACGCAGACAAGGACAAGAAAGTTAAAGCAATTATAACTGAACTTGCGAGCCACGCTTTAACACTTTCTCACGACAGACACCTTTCCATTGACATTTTAAAAGATAAACTTGGTTTAAAAATAGTTCCCCTTGAAACTGACCACAAATTACAAGATTTAGTTCTTAGCGTTCATCACGCTTGTATCATAACACTTACGCAGACACCAGCCTACAAGTTGATAGAAAATCAAGACGGAAAAGCGTATATCCAATTAGCAGGATAGCACTACTGCCAACAAGGGTTTGGTGCAATGCGGGGCGACATTCTTCGTATCAACATTTGTGGTATATTTGAAGTTTCTGCTTCATATCAACGTTAGTGCTGTAAATCCCGCACTGCACCGATCCGCGATCCGTTATAAGAAGTTTGGAAATCATAGGTGAAGCTACAAAACAAATTCCTCCTGATTTCAGACTCGAATGGAATAATGTTGCTTGAAAGTATATGGCAGGAATGAGGGACAGACTAATCCACGACTATATGGGAGTCAATTATTTTATCGTATGGGACGTGATAAAAAATAAAATCCCCGAACTCCATAAACAACTTTCCGAAATTTTAGAAAGCAACGGATAATCAAGAAATTATCCTTTTATTTATTTCTTTCACCAGTTTAGGTCCCTCATAAATAAATCCGGTATAGAGTTGAATTAAACTTGCTCCGGCTTCTAACTTTTCGAGAGCATCTTCAGCAGAATGAATACCACCTACACCAATAATAGGAAAGGCTTTGTTGCTTTTTTCAGACAGAAAACGAATCACTTCTGTCGAGCGGTTGGTGAGTGGCTTTCCGCTCAATCCTCCCGTTTCTTTTTGATTGTCTGATTTTAGGTTTTCTCTCGAAATGGTCGTGTTGGTCGCAATGACTCCTGCAATTTGAGTTTCTTTTATGATGTCGATAATATCCAAAAGTTGCTCATCTGTTAAATCGGGAGCAATTTTCAAGAGAATAGGTTTCTGCTTAGGTTTTGTCTGATTTTTATTCTGAAGTGTTTGTAATAACTGAGTCAAAGGTTCTTTGTCTTGCAGAGCTCTCAGGTTTGGAGTGTTGGGGCTACTGACGTTGACCACAAAATAATCCACAACGTCATAAAGAGCATCAAAACAGATTTCGTAATCTGAAATGGCTTCTTCGTTTGGAGTTACTTTATTTTTCCCGATATTTCCTCCGATAAGTACGTTTTTGTTTTTCTTTAATCTTTCGACAGCTTCAAAAACACCTCCGTTGTTGAACCCCATTCGGTTGATGATTCCGTTGTCTTCTTTTAGGCGAAATAAACGCTTTTTCGGATTTCCGTCTTGTGGTTTTGGAGTGAGTGTCCCGATTTCGATAAATCCGAAACCGAGATTGGAAAGCTCTTTGTACAGTTTTGCATCTTTATCAAAACCGGCTGCCAGACCTACGGGATTTTTGAATTTTAATCCGAAAACTTCACGTTCCAAACGTTTGTCATTCACTACATAACAACTTCTGATAAGCGAAGAAACAAACGGAATTTTATTAGCAATTCGCAAAACCGAAAAAGTAAAATGATGTACTTTTTCAGGGTCGAATTTGAATAATATCGGTCGGATGATGGATTTGTACATTTTTTTAGTGTTGTGATGTTAGAGTTTCTGTACAAACTGTAAACTGAATACTAACTTTTTCTTCTCAATTCAGCCATTTTGATAGCCGTAATCGCTGCTTCGGTTCCTTTGTTACCGTGTTTTCCTCCACTTCTATCAAGAGACTGTTGTAGAGTGTTATCTGTCAATAAACAAAAAATAACCGGAATATCATATTTTATATTCAGGTCTTTGATACCTTGAGTCACGCCTTCGCAAACAAAATCGAAATGTTTGGTTTCGCCCTGAATCACACATCCTATGGCAATCACAGCATCCACCTTTTGGGTTTCAATCATTTTTTTGCTGCCATAGATGAGTTCAAAACTTCCCGGAACATCCCACTTTGTGATGTTTTCCTGCAAAGCTCCGTTGTCTAAAAGAGCTTCGATAGCGCCTTTGCAAAGGTTTCCGGTAATGTTGTCATTCCATTCAGAAACGACAATCCCAAACCGAAAGTCCTTCGCATTTGGGATTGTAGTTTTATCGTATTGAGATAAATTTTTATTTTCTGTTGCCATAATCTGAAAATCTAAAAAATCTAAAAAACGAAAAGAATCTAAAAAAACTGTCTTTTGGATTTTTTAGATTCTTTCAATTCCGTTTGATTTGTTATTTACTGAGCCAGTCCGATAAGTCCGTCAATATTTTGTGCTTCCTGTGAAGCTCCGAATTCGTTTTGGATTCTGGTAAAATACTGTAAAGCTTTATCTTTTTTACCCAACTCCAAAGCAGTTTGCCCTGCTTTGAGCAAAAATCTCGGAGTGGTAAAATCGTTGGTTTTGGCAGCGAATGCTTTTTCGTAGAAACCAAGAGCTTCTTCGAGTTGGTCGTTTTGAGCAAAAGCATCTCCGATAGCTCCCGTAGCAAGAGGTCCTAAAAATTCGTCATCAGATTTGAATTTCTCCAATTCTGCAATAGCTTCTTTGTATTTGTGCAGGTTCAAATAGGCCATTCCCGAAGAATAGTGAGCCAGATTTGCCTCATCCGTACCTTTGTAATGCTCCATTATTTTAGAAAGCCCGAGTTTTCCTTCTGCTCCGCTTAGAGCCAGATTGTAAAGTGAATCGCTCGACACTCCGTTTACAGCCTGTGTAAAATGCTGTTGAGCCTGATATACTTCGTTTACGGCTTCTTCCTCTTTGGGCTCAACCACAAAACGGTTGTAGGAGAAAATTCCAGCTACAATCACAATAAGACCTCCAATCACATAAAAAATTGATTTTTGGTTTTTCAGAATCCATCCTTCAATTTTGTTTGCACCACTATCCAGAGTATTAAAAACTTCTGCTGTAGTACTGTCTTTTTCAGAGACATTATCAATCGGGTCTTTTTCGTCTTTTGGTTTAGGTGCTTTATAACCTCTCTTGTTATACGTTGCCATATTCTTTTTCGTTATTGAGGTGCAAAAATATAACTTTTCTTTAAATAAAAAATAGCTTTTATCTCTTATTTTTGAAGTTGGTTTTTTATTACTAACTTGCCTCGTTAAAAAATAAGAGAATGATAGCTACCAAAGATGTTCGTTTTTCCTATCCGAATCTGGAATTTAACTTCCCTGATATTACTTGTAATCCGGCAGAAACATTGCTTATTACGGGTAAATCGGGCACCGGAAAAACCACTTTCCTGCACATTTTGTCGGGTATTTTACGACCTCAACAAGGCAGTGTAAAGATAGGCGAAACTTCTGTAGAAATCCTTTCTGACAAACGATTGGATAAATTTCGTGGCGAAAACATCGGATTGGTTTTGCAGCAATCTCATTTTATTGCTTCGCTTTCGGTTCTGGAAAATTTGGTTTTGGCTTCGTGGCTTTCTGATAAAACCAAAAAAACCGAAAAAGCAAAAACACTCCTTATAGAATTAGGCTTGGAGAATCAAATGCACAAAAAAGCTTCCCAACTCAGTATCGGGCAGCAGCAAAGAGCTTCTATCGCAAGAGCTCTAATCAACCAGCCCAAAGTACTTTTGGCAGACGAACCCACCTCGAGTCTCGATGACGAAAATGCTCAAATCGTAGCCGATTTGCTCTCAAAACTTTCCAAACAATATCAGGCTTCGTTGATTATCGTTACCCACGACCAACGTTTGAAAAGCATTTTTCCGAACGTGGTGGAGTTGTGATTTTTAGATTTTTGCTTTACAGAGCTTACACAATTCCAGATTAGCATTGTCAATCGTCGCTACACTTTCTACTGCATCGGTCATCACACATTTTTTGTCGGGACAATGTGGAAGTCCTAAATTATGTCCGAATTCGTGAACGGTTATTTTTTTTAGCCTTGAAAAATGAATTTTTGGGTTTGTATGTTTAATTCTAAAGGTAGAAATCACACAACTTTTTCCGGGAACGTATGCCAAACCCATAATTCCCCAATCTTCATATTTTGAAGCAGGCTGTTTTACTTTGCCATTTTCTTTTTTGGTGGTAGAAATGTCTTTTTCCGTAAGTCCCAAAATATAATCCAAACCATCAGGCTTTTGTTGTTTTTGGAGTCGTATGATTTTATCAGCTCGATAACGAGGAGTTTTGATGTTCACAAAAGTTGTTTCATCGTGACTTTTATCAGGAAGAATCACAGTTTCTACTTTGTAGAAGTCTTTAATGATTTTGGCAACTGTATCCGCTTTTTCTATAGGGAAATGGTTATACGGCTGAATTCCGACTATCTTTTGTTGTCTCGAACACGAAATAAAAACAATGAAAATAAAAACAATTACTTTTTTCATAACAATGGTAGAATCAATTATTCAAAACTATGATTTTTTTTCTATTCTCCATCATTAGTGTTTCGTTAAAACAATTTGATTTCCAATTGATTATAATTTAGTTCATTGACATTATTGTAATTAGATTTATTAAACAGTTGATTTAGAGGTGTTTTGTCCAGTAGCGAGATTC
>JBAYSC010000036.1:0-16904 GCA_041676345.1 Flavobacteriaceae bacterium
AACCGATGTAAACATCAAATCTTGGAAAAAACCATAAAAGGAAAAGTAGTTGAAGTCAGTACTTCTGCCCGAAACACAGGAGGACAATACATCGTAAAAATTGACTTGGATAAAACCGAAAACGTCTTATCGGGAATGTTTGTAAATGCCGTTTTTCCGATTGAAAAACAGGTAGGACAAACACAGAACAATTTAGTCTTGATCCCACAGGAGGCAGTTATCACACAAGGTCAGCTCAAAGGAATTTACGTAGTAAACGATGATAATACAGCTATTTTGAGATGGCTTCGTTTGGGAAAAATCTATGGAAACGATATTGAAGTTTTATCGGGACTTGCTTCAGGAGAAAAGTATGTTCTCAAAGCTGACGGAAGATTGTTTAATGGAGCGAAGGTTAGTGTTCAGTAAGTAGTTTTTAGTGTTCAGTAAATCAAAAATCCGATAATTATATCGGATTTTTTTGTGAACATAAATTTATTTATTTTTCTTCTAAAATTCTCAATAACTGCTCATTCAAATACAACTTTTCTTTTCCGACTTTTACCGATTTTAAAAAGCCGTGCTCTTCTAATGCTTGTAAATAGTTACCGACTGTTTTTGGGTTTCCGATGTTTTCATCAATTAAATGTTGGCGTTTGGTGTAAGGCAAACGGAATAAAATTTCAACCAAATCTTTGGAATAAACTTTTGGTAGTTTTTGTTTTATTTCTTCTGCCGTTTTTGCCATTGTCGTTGTGATTGTATTCAGACGTTCCAAACCTTTCATTGAAGTTTCTTCAATCATATCCAACATATACAAAATGTAATTTTCCCAATCGTTGCTTTCGGTTACGCCTCGCAAACTTTTGTAATATTCTGCTTTGTTATTGATTATGTATTCACTCAAATAAATGGCTGGTATGTCAAGCAATCCCGAAAGTTTTAGATACAATAACAATAAAATTCGCCCTGTTCTTCCATTGCCGTCTGCAAAAGGGTGAATTGCCTCAAACTGATAGTGCATTAACGCCATTTTTATCAATGGGTCAATGGTATTGTCATCGTTGATGAACTTTTCCAAGTTTGCCAATTTTTCACGGATAATCGGCTCTCCACTTGGTGGTGTATAAATTACTTCGCCTTTTGTGTTGCTTAACGTAGTTCCTGATGCGACCCGAATAGAAGCGGTATTTTGTTTGATACATTGAACAATGCTTACACAAAGATTGGTTGTGATAAACGGCTTTTTCTTTAACTGTTCCAAGCCCAACCAAAGTGCTTCTTTATAACTCAAAACCTCTTTTGTGGCTGAATTTTCCACTTTTCTGTCAGCAACCAACGATTTGTATAGTTCATCGTTTGTTGTGATGATATTTTCAACTTCCGAACTCGCTTTTGCTTCCTGTAAATAAATGGTATCCAAAAACAAAGTCGGGTTTGGTAAATTGAGTAAAGTTCCGTTCAGTTGAGCCAATGCTCTACCTGCCGAAATCGTTTTGCGAAGTATTTCTTTCGTTTCAACATCTGCCTTTGGAGGTAGTAACGGCAGGTCGTTATACGGTATTTCTTTGTTGAATTTGCCCATTTTCTTCAAGTGTAAATTTTACTCTCGTTTTTAATACAAGGGCAAAAATACTAAAAATTTACTCTCGTTAAAACAATAGAGGTAAAATTTACCTCTATTTATTTCTACGTTGTACAATAGGCTGTTGCAATATGATTTAAAAAACTCCCAATCTGAAAAGATTGGGAGTTTTTGTTTAATCATCATTTTGCTAATATTATATTTTAATCAGGATATATGATTTGCCCTTTTCTTCTTAATTCACGTTTTAAACGTCTTTCGTCTTTTTTAGTTTTTACAGGTTGGGCAATTCTCAAAACAATATCATAGTTATTTTGGTCTGTAACAATTACTTCCTCAATTCCAAATCCGACATAACTGATAATCAAAATCTTGCCTTTTTTTACTTCTATTTCAAAATTTCCATCAAAATCAGTCATTGTAAAATTTTCTTTCTTTGAGCCTTTTACTTGTATTAAAGCACCTGCCAAAGGCTCATTATATTCATAATAAAGAACACTACCTTTAACTATTTTAGGGTTGTTATCGGTTTCTGTTATTTTTTGTGTTGAACACGAATACAAAACACCCAAAAACAAAAACGATATGTAAAGTAGGTTTTTCATTTTACCGTATAAATTTACTAATCATTATAGACTTTCTCATCGTAAATAATTTCTCCATTTTCTGCATCAATTATTACTTCTCGACTAAACACCACATCTATTCGTAGGGAAATGGAATAAATATATTTATTTCTATCTTCATCAAATCCTCTTGATACAAAAAGCCCTCGAGTTTTTTTATTAATATCAATATTAAGCTTTTCTTTTGCTAAAGAAATAACATCATCTACTGATAATTTAAAATCTTTGTCCCAATTTTTTTCTTTTATCAACTCTCCTTTTGAGTTGTATTCTCTTTGGATACCAATAGGGGTATGAAAAAATCTTTGTCCAGTTCTAAAAAGAGTTAATGATTTCTTATCATAAACTTCATATGTACTAATATTCTCTTCCAGCTTTATTGATTCTTTACCAATATATTCATCGGTTTCATAAACAGTTTCAAAAAATCTATGTATTGAATCTCCTTTTATCAATTCTCTTGATTCATTTGCTTTACTTTTTTTGAATTCAGTAATATCTAATTTTTTGATAACGATTGTTTTATTATCAACCTTATTTTCGATATGTTTCTGTATTTCATAAGAATTATAATAAGTTATTGTGTCTTGTTCTTTTTCAATAACAGGACTTGTGTTTTTATCCTGTCCGTTACAACCGACAGCCAAAACCAAAATTAAAACCAAAACAATCTTTTTCATAAAAACACTTTTAATTTACAGATACAAAAAGTCAGCCAAAGGTTGGAATTAGTATCGGTTTTTTCGGCAAAACTGCACACAACACAAATATACAAAACCCAACCAAAATTTCCCCCTTCTGTAACCAATGTAACTGTACACCTTTATTTCTTATCGGAAATTTGCATCGTAATTAAAACCAATTAAAATGCAAAACGGTATTTCAGGTAAAATAGCATCGATGTTTTTAAATTCCAAATTGTCAATTTTGTTGATGATTGGACTGATGATAATAGGTGCTTATAGTTCTTCGCTTATTCCGAGGGAGGAAGAACCACAAATCAATGTTCCGATGGCTGATATTCTGGTCGGTTATCCCGGAGCAACACCCGAAGAAGTCGAAAGTCGGGTGCTTGAGCCATTAGAAAAAATCATCTCGAACATTAAAGGAGTAGAGCACCTTCACAGTACGGCTATGAACGGTCAGGCAATGATTATCGTTCAGTTTTATGTGGGAGAAGATGTGGAGCGTTCGTATGTGAAATTATATGACGAATTGATCAAAAATCAGCATATTTTTCCGCAGGGAGTCTATCAGCCAATGGTAAAAACCCGTTCGATTGACGATGTTCCGATGTTGGCTTTAACGCTTTGGAGCGATAAATATGACGATTTTCAGATTCGTCAAATAGCAGAGGAAGTTTCTTCGGAGGTTAAGAAAATAAAAGATGTTTCGACCATTCGTGAAATCGGAGGAAGAAATCGGGAGCTGAAAATCGTTTTAGACAAGGACAAAATGGCTGAAAACGGAGTGGATGCTTTGGGAATTATGCAGATGATTCAGGCAAACAACGGAAGTATGCAGTCGGGAAGTTTCGTTCAGAACGACACGGAATATTTAGTTACGACAGGGCAGTTTATTTCGTCTAAAGAAGATGTCGAAAATCTGGTTGTGGGAGTTCATCAGAATATGCCTGTTTATCTGAAACAGGTGGCAAGCATTCAGGACGGAGCAGGAACAGCCAAGAGTTATGTGTCTTTCGGATACAGCAAAACCAACGAAAATTATACCGAAAATCCGTCTGAATATCCTGCTGTTACACTTTCGATTGCCAAAGTAAAAGGAGCTGATGCGATGAAAATTTCGGAGCAAATCCTCAATCGTGTCGAAAAATTACAGCAAAATATCATTCCCGATGAAGTCAAAGTTGAGGTAACCCGAAATTATGGAGAAACCGCTTCAGACAAAGTAAGTGAATTGTTATTCCATTTGTTTGTGGCTATCGTGGCAGTTACGGTTTTGGTAATGCTGGCAATGGGCTGGAGAGGTGGATTGGTCGTGTTTTTGTCCGTTCCGCTTACGTTTGCCTTGACCTTGTTCAGCTATTATATTTTGGGATATACGCTGAACAGGATTACGCTTTTTGCTTTGGTTTTTGTGGTCGGAATCGTGGTGGATGACAGTATTATTATTGCCGAAAATATGCACCGACATTTCAAAATGCGGAGGCTTCCTTTCAAAGATGCGGCTATTTATGCGATTAACGAAGTCGGAAACCCAACCATTCTGGCAACTTTTACCGTGATTGCGGCTATTCTTCCGATGGCTTTCGTGTCGGGAATGATGGGACCTTATATGAGTCCGATGCCTATCGGAGCTTCGATTGCGATGTTGTTGTCGCTGTTTGTGGCTTTGACGATTACGCCTTATTTGGGTTATCATTTGTTAATTGAAAAAGACAAGCAACACAAAAAAGAAGAAGACGGACACGAAACAAGTTGGATTTATAAATTCTACAACAAATTTGAAAAACCGCTTTTGGACAATCCAAAAAAACGTTGGATGATATTAGGATTTACAGGAATTTTACTAATAGGTTCAGTTGCGATGTTTTTCACGAAATCGGTGGCTGTAAAAATGCTTCCGTTTGACAACAAAAACGAATTTCAGGTCGTAGTCGATATGCCCGAAGGAACGACTTTAGAACGGACTTCGGCTGTTACCAAAGAAATTGCCCAATATCTCACGACTGTTCCCGAAGTGGTTAATTATCAGAATTATATCGGAGCTTCTGCACCGATTACGTTCAACGGGTTGGTACGTCATTACGATATGCGTGGAGGAAGTAATATGGCCGATATTCAGGTAAATCTTCTGAATAAAAAAGACCGAAAAATGCAAAGCCACGATATTGCCAAAAAAGTCCGTCCGCAAATTCAGGAAATTGCTAAAAAGAACGGAGCCAATGTCAAAATTGTGGAAGTTCCTCCAGGACCCCCTGTGCTTTCTACGATTGTAGCCGAAATATACGGCCCTGATCACAAAGAGCAGATAAAAGTGGCTTATCAGGTTAAGGAAATCCTCGAAAACACCGATGATGTGGTGGATATTGACTGGAGTGTGGAAGATGTTCAAACCGAGTACCGATTGGAAGTCGATAAGGAAAAAGCAATGCTCAACGGAGTGGCACCACAACAGATTGTCGGAAATCTGACGTATTTATTGCGGGAATATCCTGTTTCAAATTTGTATGACGAAAAGTCGGTTTATCCTGTCGGAATTGTAATGGCTTTGGACGACAAAGACAAAACGAGCATTGACGACATTCAAAACCTGAAAATCAAAGGTCAAAACGAAAATATGATTCCAGTTCGGGATATTGTTAAGGTAAAGCAGGATACGTTACAAAAATCCATCAGCAGAAAAGATCAACAGCGAGTGGTTTATGTAACAGCCGATATGGCAGGAGATTTGGAAAGTCCCGCTTATGCGATTCTGGGAATGGAAGAACGATTGAAACAAATTGATTTACCAAAAGGCTATTCGATTGGAGATATTTATATGGGGCAACCCGAAGAGGAAAGCAATTTTACCGTAAAATGGGACGGAGAATGGCAGATTACCTTAGAGGTTTTCCGTGATTTGGGAATTGCGTTTATGGTGGTGATTATCATTATTTATATGCTGATTGTGGGTTGGTTTCAAAACTTTAAAACCCCGATTGTGATGATGATTGCCATTCCGCTTTCACTTATCGGAATCGTTCTCGGACACTGGATTTTGGGAGCTTTCTTTACGGCAACTTCCTTTATCGGAATGATTGCATTGGCAGGAGTTATGGTGCGAAACTCGGTCTTGCTTATCGACTTTATCGAAATCCGACTCAAAGACGGAATTCCTCTCAAACAAGCTATTATTGATGCAGGAGCTGTACGAACTACACCTATTTTACTGACAACAGGAGCGGTGGTTATCGGAGCGGCAGTGATTTTGTTTGACCCTATTTTCCAGGGATTAGCGATTTCGTTAGTTGCAGGAGCTATAGTTTCAACTGTGCTGACTTTGATTGTTGTTCCACTTATTTACTATATGGTAGAACGTAAGAAATGGGAGAAATAGTTAATTGTTAATGGTTATTAGTTAATAGAAAAATAATGAATAACCATTCACGATTGACCAATAACTAATAACCTTTTAACAAATAACTAAATTATGAAACTACTAATAATAACAGCCGTAAAAACCTTTGAAGAAAAGGTCAAAAAGTTGCTGACAGAAAACAACGTAATCACGTATTCCTACAGTTCGGTAACGGGTTACAGAGACAGCACACAAGAAGGCGTTAGCCGAAACTGGTTTGCCACCGAAATGAACAAAACCGAATCGTTATTATTCTTCGCTTTTGTATCTGATGAAACATCAGAAAACGTGTTTAAGGCAATCGAAGAACTGAACACAACCTGCGATATACATTCTAAAGTGCATATTGCAGTAACACCTATTGAAAAATCTAACGGAGAATATAGAAAATAGATAAAAGAACAAAGACATAACGGTCTTAAACCTTAAACTTTAAACAATTTAAACTAAAATAGTATGACAAGAGAACGTTACATCAAATTGATTGCGGGTACATTAGTGCTTATTTCTTCACTTTGTGCCTATTTTGTAAACATCAGCTGGATTTGGCTGGGAGTTTTTGTAGGAGCTAATTTATTTCAGTTTTCACTGACAAATTGGTGCATAATGAATTCCATTCTGAAAGCTTTAGGAGTAAAATCGGAATTGGATTGTGCAAACGGAAAGTGTTGAAAAATAATACTTATGTAACCAAAGTAGCTATCCTTTTCAATCTAAAACCCGAACTTTGCCTCTGATAAATCAAAAAATTATATTTATATATGTTCGGATTTTTTAAAAATTTATTCGGAGGAGGTTCCGAAAAACTATCGGAAGCTATCAAAAACGGAGCTGTTCTGATTGATGTTCGCACTCAAGGTGAATTTGCCTCGGGAAACGTAAAAGGCTCTGTAAATATTCCGTTGGACAGGCTTTCGGGTCAGTTAGGAAAACTAAAAAAAGACAAAACCATCGTGGTTTTTTGTGCCAGCGGAATGCGAAGTGCTTCTGCCAAAAGCATCCTAAACCGAAACGGTTTTGAAAATGTAATCAACGGAGGCAGTTGGAAAAATGTAGAGAAATTTATTAGTTGAAAATGAAAAACTATTTTAAAAACTGGAACATCATCCGATTTTTACGACTCATCATCGGAATTTTTGTAGTGGTTCAGGGAATCATTTCCAAAGAATGGCTATTTGTGTTTTTAGGCGGATTATTTGCCTTGATGCCTCTGATGAATATGGGTTGCGGAACTTCGGGTTGCCGGACTCCAAGGTATAAAAACACAAAAGAGAATGAAGACGAAATTTATTAATAGAGGATGGAAAACAGAAAGAATTTTACTTGTGTTCTTTCTGATTTTCCTTATCGGATGTAAGGATTCCAAAGAGTTAAGCCCTTTAGAAAAAGAAGGATATCTGACCTTGGGAGATAGCATTTCCAATAATGCTCAAATGGTTTTGCTGTCGAATGTCGGTAAACAGATTCAGGAAAACGGAGTAGTGGAAGCTGTTGATTTTTGCAGCGAAAAAGCAATGATTTTGACCGATTCGCTATCGAATAAATATACTCATACAATCAACCGGCTAACCGACAAAAGCCGCAATCCACAAAACCAAATTCGGTCTGAAACGGATAAAAAAGCGTGGGACGAATTACAAAATAATCCCGAAAAAAAGCAGTTGGTTTTGCAGGAAAACGGTTCGGTTTATTATTACAAATCCATTTCGATCGGGATGCCAACCTGCCTGATGTGTCACGGAAACAAGCAAACCGATATTTCGCCCGAAACCTTAGAAATCATTCGGTTAAAATATCCGAAAGATCAGGCTACCGGTTACCAAATGGGTGATTTTAGAGGAATGTGGAAATTGAGCTTTGATTGATTGTATATTGTAAAACCGTATATTGTAGAATGTGAACATAATATACAACAACACAATACACATTATACAGCAATACATTACACAAAAAAGAAAAAATGAATTTTATAAAGAAAAACATCTTGGTTTTTATAGGAATAATAATCGGAGCCTTAGCAGGTTATCTGTATTGGAAATATGTGGGTTGCCTTTCGGGAAACTGTGCCATAACGTCAAACCCCTTCAACAGCACGATTTACGGCTCTGCAATGGGCGGATTGTTGTTTTCGCTTTTTAAACCTAAAAAATAGCTGAAAGTTGAAAGCGGAGTAATAATTTCCGCTTTAACTCAAAGCATTCCACCCTCTTGCTTTCAGCTCGATTTTAGTGTTGTCTCGGGAAATGAGGTGTTTTCCTTCTTTTTCGGGAGTAATGTGCCCGATAACCGTCAGATTCGGGTTGCCTTTGATTTTGTCAAAATCGTTGATATTCACCGTAAACAAAAGTTCGTAATCTTCACCTCCGCTCAGGGCAATAGTGGTGGCATCGAGCTCAAATTCTTCACAAACCGAAATAAACTGAGGGTCAAACGGAAGTTTTTCTTCAAAGAGATTACACCCCACTTTGCTTTGGGTGCAAAGGTGCATAATCTCTGACGAAAGTCCGTCTGAAATATCAATCATCGAAGTAGGCCTCACTTCGAGTTTTTCGAGAAGTTCTTTAATGTCTTTTCGGGCTTCGGGTTTGAGTTGCCTTTCGATAAGATAAGCATAATTTTCCAAATCGGGTTGGTTGTTTGGGTTCACCTGAAACACCTGTTTTTCACGTTCTAAAATCTGTAATCCCATATAGGCCGAACCAATATCGCCTGTTACCACAAGCAAATCGTTGGGCTGGGCTCCGTTTCGATAGACAATTTTATCTTCGTCAGCTTCTCCGATTGCTGTAATGCTGATAATAAGCCCTTTTTGGGAAGAAGTCGTGTCACCTCCCACCACATCGACGTTATATACTTTTGCTGCCAAAGCAATCCCTTCATATAATTCTTCGAGAGCTTCAAGCGGAAAACGGTTGGAGACAGCCACAGAAACCGTAATTTGAGTAGGCGTGGCATTCATAGCACAAATATCCGACACGTTGACCACCACAGCCTTATAGCCCAGGTGTTTGAGCGGCACATAGGCCAAATCAAAATGAACGCCTTCAATGAGCAAATCGGTTGAGATTACGGCTTTTTTGTCTTTAAAATCCAAAACGGCTGCATCATCTCCGATGCCTTTCAGCGTAGATTTTTGGCTGAGCGAAAAGTTTTTGGTCAGGTGGTCAATAAGTCCGAATTCTCCTAACTGGGAAAGCGAAGTGCGGTTTTGGTTTTTGTCTTCGAGCATAAGGCTTTGTTTTTTTACAAAATTAGGAATTTCATCCGGAAAACCCCTCTCAAAAATCACCCGAACGGGTGATTTTTATGTGTCGGAGTGAAAAAACCTCCGTAAAAACTTGCACGGTAATATAGTTCAATCTACTTTTGTTAAAGTATTTAACATCAAAAATTGATTCTTATGAAAATGCGAACATTACTTTTGGTATTTTGTGGAGGGCTGTTTATGGCAACAAATGTTTATTCACAGTCTTCTAAAAGAGAAGAAGGAATGAAGTTAGGTTTTAAAGCCGGACTCAACGTGTCTAACTTTATGAGTGAAGACATAAAAGAAGCTGAAGATATGGCAATCAGAACCAGTATTCACATTGGTTTTCTGGCAGAAGTTATCGTTTCTGATAAGGTTTCTTTTCAGCCCGAATTGCTTTATTCCGGTCAGGGATTTGTGGGCGAAGACACCAAGAAAAAATTCAACTACATCAATGTTCCGTTGCTTTTAAAATATTATGTGGCTGAGAACATCAGTATCGAGGCAGGACCTCAGGTAGGTTTTCTGATAAGTGCTGTTGAAAGAGGAAATGCAGGAAACACAGACCTTGAAGACCAGAGCTTTATAGACTTTGGAGTAAACCTTGGGCTTGGTTATGAGCTCCCGAGCGGGATTTTCTTTCAGGGAAGATACAACCTTGGGCTTACCAATATAAACGGAGCAGACAATTCTGATACGTTGAAATATACCAACTCTGTATTTCAGATTTCCGTAGGCTATATGTTTTAATATTTTTACTCTAAAACCACCCCATCATGAAAGGTTTTCTGCTATCAGTAGTTGTCATTTTTTCGGTTGTAACCGTAAAAGCTCAACAACAGGAAGAGTCTCTGGATGTAAAATACAGAAGGAGTTCGCTTTACACGGTTATGATAGACAAGCCGGGCTTGCCTTATGCTGACGAAATCAAAAAGAATTTTATGAACATCCCGGTTCCGGATAAGTTCAACGACCACAATTTGGAAAAGCGGATTTATACAGAAGCAGAATTTCCGATTCCCGAGGAAAAAGAAAATTCCAAAAAGAAAAAAGAGGAAGACGATTCTTCATTAGCTCTGCTGACCTCTTTGGCTTCTCCTGTTTCAGACGATGTGCTGAATCAGATAGCCCGGGATTTGGTTGCCAAATGGTTTAACCGTTCTGAAAAAGGAGGTTTTGATATGGAGCTTATCAAACAAAGGGGAAGTTATGATGCTTCTGCTTTGGATGTGGCAACTGCCAAAGCCAGCAAAAGAGGCTTGGATATGCTTGCTGATGCAGGTGAAGAGCTTATCGGGAAAACCTTTGTTCTGGTCAACGAGTTCAAATATACCGATAAAGCCGAAGTAGCTGAAAAAGCTAAGGGATTCTTGAATGCTTTGGGAACTATCGGAGATATGGCAGGAATATCGAATGCTTCAACGGTTACCACACTTGCAGGTGCAGGAGCTTCGGTAGCCGGAAAAGGTTATGTGGTGCGAACTCATGCTCACCTGTATCAATTGGTTTGGGATGAAGAAACAGCAGCCGTTTTTTATAACCAGCTTTGGGCAGACGACACGACCATCACTCCCGAAAAGAAACAAGCTTTTGATGAAAGTACGATTTTTAAACTAAAATACATCGGGACAGACAACTCGTGGGCAGATGTGCAGTCATCTATTTTTACCAACAAATCTGATGAACAGCTCATCGAAAGAGCTTCTATCAAATCTATAGATGCCGTTATTGTAAAGCTACAAAAAGAACACGATGTGTTTAAAACCAAAACACCTTTATATACGGGAGAACCCATTACGGCCAAAATCGGTCTGAAAGAAGGGCTGACCAAAAAATCGGTTTTTGATGTGTTGGAACAGTATATGGACGAAGACGGAAAAACACAATATAAAGTGGTGGGAACCGTAAAAGTAGATACAAAACACCCGATTTGGGACAACCAATATGGTGCAGCAGAAGAAAATCCGGAAGCCAACCAGACAGACAGAACCTATTTCAAAAAAGTGAAAGGAAAAGAATTTTATCCGGGTATGCTACTCGTACAGAAAAAAGGAAAATAAACTAACAAATAAACTATTTACATCATGAAAAGAGCATTGACAATTTTATTTTTAATCGTATCTGTGTCAGCATTTAGCCAGGCACGGGCAAAGAAAAAAGCAGACAAAGCAACCGAAGAGTTCAGATATGAAATAGAATGTGCCGGAATTGGTACAGACGGAACCTATCTGATAAAAGTATGGTCGTATTCAAAAAAACCAAACGTAGCCATAGAGCAAGCCAAAAAAAATGCGGTTCACGGAGTGATTTTCAAAGGATTTGCCGGAGGTGAAAGAGGATGTAATTCTCAAAAACCTTTGGTTTCTAACCCGAACCTCGAAGCCGAAAAAGAGGAATTTTTTGACCTGTTTTTTGAAGACGGAGGCAAGTATATGAAGTTTGTAAGCGTGTCTTCAGACGGAAACGTAGATGCCAAAGACCGTATGAAAGTAGGAAAAGAATACAAAATCGGGGTAGTGGTTTCGGTTATGAAAGATGCTTTGAGAAAAGACCTCGAACAAGCAGGAGTTATAAGAGGATTATCCTCAGGTTTTTAAAATAATCAAAAATAATTAGTTATGAGAATTATATTAGTAATACTATTTGTAGCAGCAGGAACTTTGGCAGGTTGCTCACAAAAAACCGTAGCCACAAATTATGTCTATAAAACCGAATGTATGGGAGTAGAACTCGATGGTTCACAAACACTCAAAGCATGGGGAAATGGCAGAAACCGGGTTGATGCTGTAGAACAGGCAAAAGAGAACGCTGTCAGAGACGTGATTTTTAAAGGAATAACAGACGGTAAAAAAGAATGTAATATGAAGCCTATTGTGTTTGAAGTCAATGCACAACAAAAATATGAAAACTATTTTAATGTGTTTTTTGCAGACGGAGGCGAATATCAAAACTACATTTCTTTGAGAGACGAAAGAATTTTCGATAAGATTTCCAGAGACAAAAAAAGAACAAGCGAGAGTGTAACACACGGATTGATTGTTCGGGTTTTGCGAGCGGAATTACAACAGAAATTAAAACAAGACGGTATTATTAAATAAATGACACGATGAAAAAAGTAAATTTTTTACATATAACAGTTATGGTGCTTGTGGCACTAATATCACAAACGGTATTTTCACAAGCAAAAAAACCAACCATTATGGTGGTTCCGAGCGATGTTTGGTGCTATCAAAACGGATATACTTCTGAGTTTGACAATCAGGGGATTATAGAAAAAGTACCCAATTACAGAAAAGCTTTTCAGGAAAACCCCGATTTGCTTTTGGTAATCAGTAAAATCAACGGACTTATGGCAGACAGAGGATTTCCTCTGAAAAATCTTGAATCGGTAATGAAATCCATTCAGGCAGAAAGTGCAGAAGATGCTATGCTTACTTCAAAAGGAGGTGCAGATGTGGTAGAAAGCCCCATTGACAAACTCCGAAAAACAGCCAAAGCCGATATTATCATTCAGCTTACCTGGACGTTGAATACGCAAGGACCTAAAAAATCTGTGAGTTTCAATATGCAAGGCTTGGATTCCTATACCAACAAACAAATTGCTACGGCTGTCGGGACAGGAGCTCCTTCGTTTTCGGTAGAACTTCCGGTGCTTTTGGAAGAAGCTGTTTTGGCTCATATTGACAACTTCAATGCCTCACTTCAAAATCACTTTGATGATATGTTTGAAAACGGAAGAGAAATTACCGTGAGAATCAAAAGGTTTTCTTCTTGGGACGGAGATTTGGAAAGCGAATATGACGGAACCGAACTGGGTATTCTCATCGAAGACTGGATGAGCGACAATACCGTAAACGGACGTTTCAGCACCACCGATGCTACCGAAAATATGATGCTTTTTGAGCAGGTGAGAATTCCTCTCTATGACGACAGAGGAAATGCTACCGATGCCAGAAGATATATGAGAAAATTACAGGATTTCCTTAAAAATGCCCCCTATTCCATTACCAATAAATTGATGACCAAAGGGCTGGGAGAAGTAATTATAGTTTTAGGCGATAAATAATAATCAAAAGAGAGTAGTTATGAAAAATACAATAATTTTTATGCTGTCTGTGGTGGCTTTTCTTGGAGCAAAAACACCGCTATCAGCTCAGTCAGACAATGTAGGGCTTATGACACTGGCAACCTATGTTGACCCTGTGGTAGAAGAAAAAACACCCGGAGCTACATCGGTTTTAGAAACAAAACTGAGCCAGATTGTTAGCTCAAACGGAATGTCAAACGGTTTTTCCAGATTTATAATCACCGCCAATGTTACCGTAATCTCTAAAGATGTGTTGGGAACGGCTCCTGCCAATTATGCCTATACACTTGATGTTACGTTTTATATCGGAGATGGTCTTGACGGAAACTTGTTTGCAAGCTACCCGATGACACTGAAAGGAGTGGGGAACAACGAAACCAAAGCTCTGATTAGTGCCTTTAGAACCATCCGGACAAATGACAAAAACTTGCAGAGCTTTATATCAAAAGCAAAAGAACAGATAGTAAACTATTATACTACCCGTTGTGATTTGGTTATAAAACAAGCCCGAATGATGGAAAATCAAAACCAGTTTGATGAGGCAATCTACAGCCTGATTACTATTCCTGAGGCTTCTTCGTGCTATGAAAAAAGTCTTGATGTGGTAAATGAAATCTACAACAAAAAGATAGAAAGAGAATGTAAAACCAAGCTACAGGAAGCCCGAAACTATTGGAATGCCAACCCGACTGTTGAAGGAGCCAATACGGTAGCTGCAATCTTGTCTGAAATTGACCCGAGAGCTTCCTGCTACAAAGAAGTATCTTCTTTTGCTAATACCGTAGGCAAACGTGTACTGGAACTTGACGGAAGAGAATGGAAGTTTATTGTTGACAAAGAAATCGGGCTTGAAAGAGACCGTATCAAAGCCATCCGTGATGTGGGTGTGGCTTGGGGACAAGGACAACCACAAAATGTACATTACAACGTTAGAGGTTGGTGGTAAAAAATAAAAAACCTCAAACGACCTTACTGAATAATAACCCCAAAACCCTTTAGGAAAGGGAGACTGCCAAAACAGGCAGCTTAACTTCACTACAACTTTGTCAAAGCTTCCGGAAGCTTTGACAAAGTTTAATAAAAACTTTACTTGACAATAGTAATACGACTCCAAACGAGCCGTACAGGATACTTTTTTGCTAAATTCAAGAGAAAAAATAACTGAAATTAACCCAATAAACATTAAAAACGATGACTAAAAAATTACTAACAACAGCTCTTTTGTTCTCCATTTTTTGGGGAACAGCACAGGAGGTTTCACCTGATGAGCTAAAATACCGTAGAAGTTCACTTTATACGGTAATGATTGAAACACCCGGGCTGCCCTATGCCAATGAGATCAAGCAATATTTCGCAAACAGCCCTATGCCCGACAAGTTTAATGACCATAACTTAGGCAAACGAGTGTATGCTAACGGTGAACTCCCAAACGGAGGAGGCTACCTGAGCGGAATTCAGCAGAAAACACTTGATGATATTGCCCGTGATATGGTTGCCAAATGGTTCAACCGTTCCGAAAAAGGAGGTTTTAATATGGATTTGGTAGGAGAAAGGGGAAGTTATGATGCTTCCGCTATTGATATTGCCACTGCCCGGGCAAGTAAAAGAGGTGTTGATATGCTTGCTGATGCAGGTGAAGAGCTTATCGGGAAAACTTTTGTTTTGGTAAATGAGTTTAAATATACCGATAAGGCAGAGGTTGCCCAAAAAGTGAATAAAGGCTTGGGGCTTTTAAAACTGGCAGGGAATTTTGTTCCGGGAATGGATAATGTTGCTACAGCAGCCAGTGTAGCACAGGTTGGAGTTACGGTTGCAGGAAAAGGCTATATAGTAAGAACCAATGCACACCTCTATCAGCTGGTTTGGGACGAAGCCACTGCTGCCACTTTCTACAACGAATATTGGGCAGATGACGAGACTATTACTCCCGAAAAAAAGCAGGCTTTTGATCAATCTACTATTTTTAAACTCCGTTATATCGGGTCAGATAACTCGTGGGCAGATGTGCAGTCTTCCATTTTTACCAACAAAAGTGAAGTACAGCTTGTAGAAAGAGCTACGACCAAAGCCATTGATGAGGTTATCGTAAAACTGCAAAAAGAACACGATGAGTTCAAAACCAAAACACCGCTTTTTACCGGAGAACCTATTACGGCAAAAATTGGACTTAAAGAAGGGCTTACAGACAAGTCAACTTTTGAAGTAATCGAACAGCGAATAGACGAAAACGGACGGACAAAATATGTATCAGTAGGAACCGTTCGGGTAGATAAAAGTTACCCAATCTGGGATAACCGCTACGGAGCCAACGAAGAAAACCCAAATAATGCCTACGTTGACCGTACTTTTTTCAAAAAAGTAAGCGGAGGACAGTTTTATCCGGGGTTGTTGCTGGTGCAAAAAGGAGGCAAAGGATTTACTTCCAAAGGCAAAAACAAAAACAAAAAACAACGTACGAATACGGCAGCTTTAGGGCTTGTTGCAGCAGCAGGAGTTACTCCTACAGGAGTAGCTTCCTATAATGCGGGAACTTCCAATTATAAAGCAGCAGCACAAGATGATGATAATCCGAATGCTTGGTTTCTTAGAGCAGGGATAAATTCTACCAATTATTTTGTAAATGACGAGGGTTCAGGATTGGATAACCGGACAGGTATTTTTGTAGATTTAGGCTATGAAATGAGAGGGCGAAGCTTTGGTTTTGCCATAAGTGCTATGTATTCACAGGAAGGAGCCTACGATTATGCAGGAGTCGATTATTTAAACTTGGTTGTGCTTCCGAAATTTTATATAGCCGATGTGATTTTTTTACAAGCCGGTCTTGAAGTAGGCTTTAAAATGAATGCTCAGGACGAATATGTTAATGAACTTATCAGCGAAATCGATATGAAAATTCCCCTTGGAGCAGGAATTCAATTGGGTAAATTCTTTGTTGATTTCCGTTATAGACCGGGGATTTTAGATGTTAATTCTTATTTGACAGATTCTGATGCTATTCTCAATAATAACGGTATTCAGATAGGGGCAGGTATTAAATTCTAAAAAATTAAAAAGATGAAAAATTTATATTTAAAAACAGCAAAACTAATAAGTATATTTGCCCTGATGATTTTGTTTTCGGGCTGTGAGCAGGACAGCATCTCTCCGGACTCTCCGTTTGTGTATAGTTATGATGATGACGGTGGTGGTTATTATGACGATGCAGACCTTACTTTCTGGACAGACACCTACGGGTATGGAACTATAACCGTAGATTTGTATGACTCTAATTCTAATTATATAGAAAGCAGAACTATTACG
>JBAYSC010000037.1:0-16896 GCA_041676345.1 Flavobacteriaceae bacterium
ATTCATATTATACATAAACCCTTTCACAAACGGATTCACATAATCCTCCGAAAGCTTGCTGGCATCTTCTGCTGCAAAAACTATAGTCTCAAACCCTTGAGAGATAGCAGCGTTGGAAGCCAGGCAAAATACCGATATTAAAATTGCTTTTTTCATTTTTACTTTATTTTAACGTTCGCACAAAATTATACTATTAAATGCAAATATCATAAAAAAAAGTTAAAAAAAATAAAACTGCCCCATAAAAAAAATCCCTGAGAGGTTTCTCAGGGATTTTTTGCTGTTATAGAGCTTGTTTAAATTAAGCATCAATTTTTGCATAAACGGCATTCTTCTCGATAAATTCTCTACGAGGCGGCACTTCGTCACCCATCAGCATTGAGAAAATACGGTCTGCCTCTACCAGATTGTCGATAGAGACTTGTCGCAGGGTTCGGTTTTCAGGATTCATCGTAGTTTCCCAAAGCTGCTCTGCATTCATCTCTCCCAAACCTTTGTAGCGTTGGATGGAGAATCCGCTTCCCATTTGTTGTGAAATTCTGTCTCGCTGGTCATCTGTCCAGGCATATTCTCTTTTGTTTCCTTTTTTGACCATATATAAAGGAGGTGTAGCAATATACACATGTCCGTTTTCGATAAGTTCTCTCATAAAGCGGAAGAAGAATGTCAGAATCAGGGTAGAATATGGCTTCCGTCCACATCAGCATCACACATAATCACCACTTTGTGATAACGGAGCTTTTCTATATTCAGGGCTTTGCTGTCTTCTGCTGTTCCGATAGTAACTCCGAGAGCTGTAAAGATATTTCGGATTTCCTCATTCTCGAAAACTTTGTGGTGCATTGCTTTTTCTACGTTCAGAATTTTTCCACGAAGTGGCATAATGGCTTGGAAATTTCTATCACGACCTTGTTTTGCCGTTCCACCTGCCGAATCTCCCTCAACCAAAAACACCTCACATTTTGTAGGGTCAGTTTCAGAACAATCGGAAAGTTTTCCCGGTAATCCTCCACCTCCCATAACGGTTTTACGTTGGATTCCCTCACGAGCTTTTGCAGCAGCAATACGAGCTTTTGCAGCCGTAATTACTTTATCAACAATAACAAGAGCCTCTTTTGGATTTTCTTCCAAATAAGATTCAAGCATATCCCCAACCGCTTGTGAAACCACAGAAACCACTTCCTGATTTCCCAACTTGGTTTTCGTCTGACCTTGAAATTGCGGCTCTGCTACTTTTACCGAAATAATAGCAGTCAATCCCTCACGGAAATCCTCTCCCGAAATATTTTCGGGTTTTAATTTATTTTTCTCAATAAGTCCTGATGCATCTGCATATTTTTTAAGCACACGGGTAAGTCCTGTACGGAAACCTTGCAAATGCGTTCCTCCCTCGTGGGTGTTGATGTTGTTTACATACGAAAAAATATTTTCAGCATAACCATCATTGTAAATCATCGCTACCTCAACAGGAATTGAGCCTTTGTCATTTTCCATTGAAATTACCTTACCAATAATTGACACACGGCTTCTGTCCAGGAATTTCACAAATTCTTTTAATCCCTCGTCTGAATGAAAAGTTTCTCCGACAAAATTTCCGTCTTTGTCAAGCTCTCTTTTATCGGTAAGTGTAATGGTAATTCCTCTGTTCAAAAAGGACAATTCCCGCATACGATTGGCAAGAGTGTCGTAAGAATAGGTCAGAGTTTGCGTAAAAATAGTTTCGTCAGGCTTAAACCAAACAGTCGTTCCTCTTTTGTCCGTATCTCCAACCTGCTTTACAGGATATTGAACTTTTCCTCTTGAATATTCCTGTTCGTATATTTTTCCGTCTCTGTAAACGGTAGCTTTCAGGCGGTCTGACAAGGCATTAACACACGAAACCCCAACTCCGTGCAAACCTCCCGAAACCTTATAGGAATCTTTGTCGAATTTTCCTCCTGCTCCGATTTTGGTCATAACTACCTCAAGGGCAGAAACTCCCTCTTTTTTGTGCATATCAACAGGAATTCCACGTCCGTTGTCCTCAACCGTAATGGAATTATCCTCATTAATAGTAACTGAAATCGTATCACAATGTCCTGCAAGAGCCTCATCAATCGAGTTATCCACTACTTCATATACCAAATGGTGCAAACCTCGTGTACCTGTATCTCCAATATACATCGAAGGACGCATCCTTACGTGTTCCATTCCTTCCAAAGCCTGAATACTGTCGGCTGAATAGTTTGCCTTTTTTATTTCTTCACTCATTTTCTAAAAAGTTATTTTACAAATAAAACGAGCAAATATACTAAAAAAAATCCAATTTTCCTAAGCCACCCAAAACCCCTAAAAAGAAGTTATCAACACCTTCTTTTTTTGGGTTTTTAAAAAATAAAAACCAAAATCCCTTTTATTTTATCTATAAGCATTATATTTGTCTGAATTTGATTAGAACGAATATATGAAGGTCAATTTAACCACAGAAAAAAAATACACCTATTACGAAAACGGAGAAGGCACTCCTATAATTATACTACACGGGCTGATGGGAGGATTGAGCAACTTTGACGGAGTGGCAAATTTTTTCCCTGAAAAAGGTTATAAAGTCGTCATTCCCGAACTGCCTTTATACACTCAGAACATCCTGAAGACCAACGTAAAGGCTTTTGCCAAATTTGTAAAAGACTTTATCACTCACAAAGGTTATGACAAGGTGATACTGCTGGGAAATTCCCTCGGAGGTCACATTGCCCTGTATCACACCAAAATGTATCCTGAAAAAATGGCTGGTCTTATCATTACCGGAAGTTCGGGCTTATATGAAAGTGCTATGGGAGAAAGTTATCCCAAACGAGGTGATTATGAATACATCAAAAAGAAAGCTCAGGATGTGTTTTATGACCCGGAAGTAGCTACCAAAGAAATCGTCGATGACGTTTTTGCTACGGTAAATGACAGGGTGAAACTGATAAAAACACTCACCATTGCCAAAAGTGCTATTCGCCATAATATGGCCAATGATTTGCCTAAGATGCATACCCCGACCTGTATTATTTGGGGAAAAAACGACATCGTTACACCTCCTGATGTGGCAGAAGAATTTCACAGCCTTTTGCCTGATTCTGATTTGTATTGGATAGACAAATGTGGTCATGCAGCTATGATGGAACATCCGGATGAGTTCAACCGATTGATGTATGAATGGTTACAGAAAAGAGGACTTTAATTAGTGGTCAGTCCCGATATCTATCGGGAGTATTCAGTTGGCAGTAAAGAGAACCTGAATTTCAAAAAATGAAAATCAACACAGCAGAATTTATTATCAGCAACTCCGAGGTGAGCAAATGCCCCAAAGAGCCCTTGCCCGAATATGCTTTTATCGGGAGGTCAAATGTGGGGAAATCATCGCTTATCAATATGCTGACAGGCAACAAAAACCTGGCTAAAACTTCTGCTAAACCCGGAAAAACCCAGCTCATCAATCACTTCAAAATCAACTCCAACTGGTTTTTGGTCGATTTGCCCGGTTATGGCTATGCCAAAGTTTCCAAAAAAACCAAAGCTGTTTTTCAGCAGTTTATTACCGATTATTTCGAGAAAAGAGAACAACTGGTTTGTGCTTTTGTCCTGATAGACATCAGGCACGAAGCCCAGAAAATTGATTTGGAATTTATGCGGTATTTAGGCGAAAGCGAAATTCCGTTTGCCATCATTTTCACCAAAGCCGATAAAATCGGGAAGAGCAAAATCAACCACCACATTTCGGTCTATCAAAAACAAATGCTTGCAGACGGCTGGGAAGCTATGCCCGATTATTTCATAACCTCTTCTCTGGAGGAAACCGGTAAAAATGAATTGTTGGGATATATTGATGCTATCAACGGGGAATGGTTTAAAAGCGGAGTGTTTTAAATCACTATACCTACTGGCAACATTTCTTTATAAGAAGGATTTCTCCTGAAAAAACTAACAATTTTTGGAGCTGTAGGAACTACTTTGAGTTTTCGTTCTCTGATGATTTCGAGTATTTCTTTGAGAAATTCCTGAGCAAATTCATCAGGTGTGTTTTCGGGAATGCTCAATTTTGTCAGAAAAATTTTCCACTCCTGAAGGGAATATTCCACAGCATGCAATTCGCCTTCAAAAATCGTTTCAAACTGCCTTAAAACCGTATTGTCTTTGATATCCATAGTGTGCCTCTTCTAAAAAAACAGTGCAAAGGTACAAATTTTTTATGTTTTTATTCCATTATATCAGAAATACGCTTATATTTGCCCACTGTTTCGGGGATGTAGCTCAGTTGGCTAGAGCGTTTGGCTGGCAGCCAAAAGGTCGTGGGTTCGAGCCCCATCTTCTCCACTTAATAAAACCTTAATTATTTGTTAATCAAATAATTGAGGTTTTTTAGTTTATGAAATTGCACACAAATTGCACACGAACTAAATTTTAACAACCTCCATAAAACAACAAAGAGGGCAAAAGCCCTCATTTGAAATCAATATGTTTAGTTTATGAAGTTCTACACAATTTTCAAAGTCAACCCTAAAGCATTGATAATCTGGACAAAGTTTGACATCTGCAAATCGGTTTTACCTTGCTCTATTTTAGCAATATAGGCTCTGTTTTTGCCTATTTGGTCAGCTAATTCCTGTTGTGTTATTTTTTTTTCTTTTCGGGTTTCTTTTATCAGTTCTCCATAATAGTATGCCAGAGCTTCTGCTCTGAACGCTTCCCGTTCAGGTGTTCCTTCTTTACCATACTTTTGGTCGAGATGGTCGTCTGCACTATGTGTTTCTTTTTTGACTTTTTCCCAGTTTATTTTCACTCTTTCCATTGCTCTATTATTTTGATTGCTTTCCTTATTTGTCTGTCATAATCCTTTGTTGCCTTTTTCATAAATCCGTTAAGGAACAAAATTTGCGTTGCCTGATTTATATCTTCGTGGTCGATTGTAAAGAGAATCACTCTATATTCATTATTTACCTGTATTCTCATTTCATAGAAATCAGTATTGACTAATTTTTTAGCAATATTCGTAGTTATCACTTTCTGGGTTTTCAGCACTTCAAAAATATAAGCTATTTTTTTTCGTACACTCTCATCAACCCCATTTTGAAAGTCATTAAATTCATCCGTAAATTGTAATTCTCTCATAGCGTCAAATACGGTACAAATGTAACTAATTCGTTACGTTTATCCAAAAATAATTAAACATTTCTTTAGCAATTTCTGTTTAGTGTGAGTAATCCAAGCTCTTCATCTGTTCGGCTATTTCTCAAAATTAGCTAATTTAAATATATTCACTATCTTTGCCACGAATTTATAACAGGCATCTGCCTCTGCCCTTTCTGAAATAGTCTAAAACAATCTTTTTTTCTCTCTCAGTTTTTGCTTTTCAGTTGCCATTTTTTCTAATTATTTAATTATATTTTTTATGAACATTTTTGTTGGCAATCTGAATTTTCAGACTACAGAAGAACAGTTGCAAGACCTATTTTCTTCTTACGGAGAAGTAACATCGGTTAAAATCATGACCGATAAATTTTCAGGTCGTTCCAGAGGATTCGGTTTTATCGAAATGCCCGATCAGGCTCAAGCCGAAAAAGCAATAACTCAGCTTCACGATTCTACTCTGAACTCCCGCCCGATGGTGGTAAACGAGGCAAAACCAAGAGAAAACAACAGTCGTTACTAAGCCACTGTTTGTTTCTTTTTTAAAATTACAGGCTGTCTCTTTTTGAGGCAGTCCTTTACTTGTTTCTCTTTATAGCCATATCGGGAAACCTTTTTAAAATGTCGGTATCCCGACAAATAACACTATGAATTTCAAACACTTGAACATCTATCTAATCAAAAATATAAACTATGGCAGATTCTTTTTCTAAAAAAGAAAACAACAAGAAAAAAACTAAAAAACTACAGGACAAAACCGCACGAAGAGAAGAGCGAAAAACCCACAACAACAAGGGAAAAAGCCTTGACGATATGATTGTTTATGTCGATATAAACGGAAATTTCACATCCATTCCGCCTCATCTTCAAAACAAAGAAGAAGATTTGGCAAAAGCCAAAAAAGCAAAAGAAGAATCAGAGATAAATCCGGAGAAAATCTATACCGGTATCATAACCTATGTCAGCGAAAAAGGGTATGGTTTTATTACCGAAGATGACTCTCAGGAAAATGTGTTTTTCCATCACGGAGAACTCTCTCAGCCCGTTAACAAACACGACAAAGTGAGTTACCAAAAAGAATCTTCTCCAAAGGGTTTCAGAGCGGTAAACGTAGAGAAAAAATAATGTTTTTGTCTAAAATTTATAGACAAAAGCATTGATATTCATTCCCGCTCCAACCGAAGCGAACAGAGCAATATCTCCTTTTTGAAGGCGGTGCTGAGGCAGTTCCCCATTTAGAATCATCGTAAGCAATGTTGGAATTGTAGCCACACTACTGTTTCCCAATTTATGAATAACCATAGGCATTATATCTTTGGGAACGGGAGTGTCATAGAGCTTATAAAATCGGTTGATGATGGCTTCATCCATTTTTTCATTGGCCTGATGTATGATGATTTTATTGAGCTGGCTGATGGAATATCCGCTTTCATCAAAGCATTTTTTCATCGCTTTCGGAACATTCAAAAGAGCAAATTCGTAGATTTTCCTGCCATACATTTTGATGTAGCGAATATCAGGGCAACTCTCATTATTGTAGGACTTCCCGAAATACAGATAATCTTTTTCCGTTAAGGTAAACGAAGCGGAAATATGAGATTTTATCCCGGAATCATCATTGCTGAGTTCCAAAATGGCAGCTCCTGCTCCGTCTGCATAAATCATACTGTCTCTGTCGTGAATATCCACCACACGGGAAAGAGCTTCAGCTCCGATAATTAGACATCGTTTGGCAATTCCTGCTTTTATAAAAGCATTGGCTTGTATCATTCCTTCAATCCAGCCCGGACAACCGAACAACACATCATAAGCCACACAAAAGTTATTTTCGATTTTCAAAAGGTGTTTTACTCTCGATGCCAAACTCGGAACCGTATCGGATTGTATAGTACCGAAGCGAACATCTCCAAAATTATGTGCAAAAATGATGTAATCGAGCGTTTCAGGGTCTATTTTTGAGTTTTGTAGGGCAAGTCGAGCTGCAATAAAACCCAAATCTGAAGTAACCTGATTGTTTTCTGCATACCGCCTTTCTTCAATACCCGTAATCTCTTTCAGCCTATCAGCAATTGTGGCATTATCCTGTTGTAATGTCTGACCGCTTTCGTCTAAAAAATTATACGTATCAAAAAATAAATTGGTAATCGTTTTAGAAGGAATATAGTTTCCAACGCCTATGATTCTACTTGTCATACACCAAAATCAATTCATACAGAAGCCTTCTTAAATAAAGGAAATTAAAATGATTGAGTAAATATATAATAAATTTTATACAATCCTGATAATTTTGATGATAATTCGGTCTTCCACAAGAATTTATATTAAGAAAGAAGTATATAAAAACATACCTCCGACTAACAGATTTTTCTTATATTTAGAGCCTGTTTAAATTTTTTATTATGCGTTGGAACCTTACTCCAAATCCTTCTGACGACACTACCAGCGAACTGGCAAACAGTCTTTCGGTAGCTCAGACTATTGCTCAATTATTGGTGCAAAGAGGAATTGATTCGTTTGAAAAAGCCCGCTTGTTTTTTCGTCCTACGTTGGATGATTTACACGACCCCTATCTGATGAAAGATATGGATAAAGCGATTGACCGCATCGAAAAGGCGATACAAAGCAACGAAAACATCCTGATTTACGGAGATTATGATGTGGACGGAACTACGGCTGTTTCACTTGTTTACTCCTATCTGAAATCGTTTTATCCGAATGTAACAACTTATATTCCCGACCGCTATGACGAAGGTTACGGAGTTTCATTTCAGGGAATTGACTTTGCTGATGACAACGGAATTTCGCTAATTATTGCTTTGGATTGTGGCATTAAAGCTCACGAAAAAATCGAATATGCTAAGGCAAAAAATATTGATTTTATCATTGCCGACCACCATTTGCCCGACGAAAAAATTCCCAGTGCAGTAGCGGTGCTCGACCCAAAGCGAAACGATTGCAAATATCCCTATAAAGAACTTTGCGGCTGTGGAATCGGGTTTAAAATTATTCAGGCTTTGGCTGAAAAAAGAGGGCAGAAAACCGAAGATTTAGTTGAATATCTTGACTTGGTTGCTACTGCAATCGGAGCGGATATTGTCCCGATTACGGGAGAAAACAGGATTTTGGCAAAATTTGGTTTGGAAGTGATAAACTCCAATCCTCGAAACGGAATAAAAGCACTGATTCAAAATCTTAAAAAAGAGGAACTATCGATTACTGATGTGGTTTTTATCATTGCTCCGAGAATCAATGCAGCCGGGAGAATTCACCACGGAAATTATGCAGTCAAGCTCCTTACGGAATTTGATTTAGACCAAGCAGAAGAGTTTGCCCAAAACATCGAAGCTTTTAATTCCGAACGAAAAGAATTAGACACATACATAACTCAAGAAGCCCTACAACAAATTGTTGAAACCAATCAGGAAAAACGCTTTACGACCGTAGTTTTTAATGAAAACTGGCACAAAGGAGTTATCGGGATTGTAGCTTCACGACTTATCGAAACCTATTATAAACCGACTTTGGTTTTTACGGAAAGTAACGAAAAAATGGTGGCTTCTGCCCGTTCGGTAAAAGGATTTGACATACACGAAGCACTCGAAAAATGTTCGGAATTCATCGAACAATTCGGAGGACATAAATATGCAGCCGGACTTACCGTTGCCAAAGAAAAGTTTGAATTGTTCAGAGAAAAAATTGAAGAAGTTGTAAAAAATTCGATTACGGAGGAATCGCTTTCTCCTGAAATCAATATCGATTCGGAAATTGATTTTTCGGATATCAACCCCAAATTTATCAGAATTCTCAAACAATTCGAACCTTGTGGACCAGAAAATATGACTCCTGTTTTTCTGACCAAAAAAGTGAAGGATACCGGTTATGCCAAACCCATCGGAAAAAACGAAGAGCACCTGAAACTATTCGTCAAACAAAACGGAAGCCAACCCATTGGTGCCGTAGGATTTAATTTAGGTGAAAAACTTTCGATTGTTCAAGGTCTCAAACCTTTTGATATGGTCTATTCTATTGACGAAAACCATTGGAACGGAGAAGTATATATTCAACTGAAAGTGAGGGATGTTAGGTAGTGTTGAGTGCTCAGTCGTCAGCCTGAGCTTGTCGAAGATCTGTTTATTTTTTTCTGATTTCTCCTAAATGTGTATCGTGAAACGAAGCGGTAAATTTGAGTCCGTAGCCAAATATTCTGTCCATAGCTGAATGCGAAAACAAAATAATTCCGATGAGTTGTAGTATGGAATTATTCAGATAAATTCCGAGCAAATAAACAGTTATGGCAACCGCTTTATGATGAAAAAAGTTATATAAATATGCTCCGATTCTGTTGCCAAAAGCATAACCAATCATCGAAATATCAGGCAATAAAATCAACACCAAAAACCACCACCAAGCAAAATCAAGGGTTGAAAAAAGGTAAATTCCGAATACAAATTGGGCTAATTCTTCGAGTTTTAGACTGTTTTTCATAATCGTTGTTTTTTTGAATAAGACGGAAATTCAAACATAATGTTACACAAAAATCCTTATTTTTCAGTAGTTTAGCACAAATGACGTAAAAATGTCGTAGTAATAACGCTATCAAAAGCTATATTTGCGAGGTAGTTTTGCCCTGAATTTTAAATGTATTTATTTATGAAAACTATTGGACAAAAAATTGCTGAAATCAGAAAGCAAAAAGGACTTTCACAGGAAGAATTATCAGAAAATTCTAAAGTAAGCCTACGGACTATTCAAAGAATCGAAAAAGACGAAACCGACCCGAGAGGAGCAACGCTAAAAGCAGTTTGTGATGCTTTACAAATCAATATCGAAGATATTTTAGATTACGGAAAGCACGAAGACAAAACCTATCTTATTTTTCTTCATCTTTCGGTTTTGATGTTTTGGTTTATTCCTTTTGGGAATATTATTCTGCCTTTGATTTTGTGGTTGAACAAAAGAGATAAAATTGTTGATGCAGGTATTCAGGGAGCTAATATCTTGAATTTTCAGATTCTTTGGACAATTATATCCAACATATGTGTGATTATGTTTGCTGTTTTTGCTTTAAGAGGTATAACAGAAAAAGGACTTTCTTATACTTTTCTTCTTGTCGCTCTTGGCTTCTACCTTATAAACTCCATTTACCCTATTATAAATGCTATTCTTATCAAAAAAGGAAAAACAGGAAAATTCTATCCTGAAATTATCCGTTTTGTAAAGGCTTAAAGTTTTCAAACTCCGACAGCGTTTGAAACTCTGTCGGAGTTAAATCTATTCTCCGTTCTCCATTTTCTATCTTCTCTAAAATCCGTACCTTTGCATTCTTGCAATTTTTCTATGAAAACGACAGATATTTCGGCATTAGACCCGAAGAAAAACATACTTATCAAGGGAGCAGGACTGCACAATCTGAAAGATATTGACGTAGCCATTCCAAGAAATAAATTAGTTGTGGTTACGGGACTTTCGGGTTCGGGAAAATCGTCTTTGGCTTTTGATACACTATATGCAGAGGGACAAAGACGCTATGTGGAAAGTTTGTCTTCGTATGCAAGGCAGTTTTTAGGAAGATTAGACAAACCCAAAGTCGAATACATCAAAGGAATTGCCCCGGCTGTGGCTATTGAGCAGAAAGTTAATACGACCAATGCCCGTTCGACAGTCGGAACATCAACCGAAATTTACGATTATCTGAAATTGTTGTATGCTCGAATCGGAAGAACAATTTCGCCTGTTTCGGGTCAGGAAGTCAAAAAACATTCGGTTACCGATGTGATTAACTTTGTAAAAGAGCAAAGTTTAGACGAAAAATGGCTTTTGTTAGCACTTGTTTCGGTTGAAAAAAGCCGAAGTCTGAAAGAGAAATTAAGCATTTTACTGCAACAGGGATTTGCGAGAATTTTGGTCAATAACCAAACCATTCGTTTGGAAGATTATCTGACTTCATTCCACGAAAAAAACAACAAAGACGAAATTTTCATCATCATTGACCGAATCGTAATCAAAGACGATGAAGATTTTTACAATCGTTTGGGAGATGCGGTTGATACTGCTTTTTATGAGGGAAAAGGCGTTTTATTCTTGCAACAATTAGACGATAATAACCGTTTTGAATTCAGCAATTTGTTTGAATTGGACGGAATTTCGTTTACCGAACCCAACACGCATTTGTTCAGTTTCAACAATCCGTATGGAGCTTGTCCTGTTTGCGAAGGCTACGGAAACATCATCGGAATTGATGAAGAACTGGTGATTCCAGATTCTTCGTTGTCGATTTTTGAAGGTGCCGTTGCCGCTTGGAAAGGGGAAACGATGAGTTGGTACAAAGACCAATTGGTCAATAATGCGTATAAATTCGATTTTCCGATTCATAAACCATATTTCGAACTGACCGAACAACAAAAAGAATTAGTTTGGACAGGAAACAAGGATTTTACAGGACTCAACGGATTTTTTGCAGAACTCGAAAGTCAGAATTATAAAATTCAGAATCGGGTTTTGCTTTCGAGATACAGAGGAAAAACCAAATGCCACGTTTGTAAAGGAAAACGATTAAAAACCGAAGCCAATTACGTCAAGATAAACGGGATGTCGATTTCGGATTTGGTGGATATGCCAATTATCAAACTGATTCCGTTTTTTGAAAATCTTGAGCTGAACGACTACGAAAAACAGGTTTCAAAACGTTTACTCCTCGAAATCAACAACCGACTTCAATTTTTGGATAATGTAGGACTAAATTATCTGACTTTAAACCGAAATTCTTCTACACTTTCAGGTGGAGAATCACAACGGATAAATTTAGCGACTTCGTTAGGGAGTAGTTTGGTCGGCTCGATGTATATTTTGGACGAGCCGAGCATTGGTTTGCACCCGAAAGATACGGAACGTCTTATAAATGTCCTACAAGACCTCCGAAATCTCGGAAATACCGTAATTGTAGTGGAACACGATGAAGATATTATGAAACAAGCTGATTATATCATCGATATTGGTCCTGAAGCAGGAAGTTATGGAGGAGAGGTTACAGCACTCGGAACGTTTAATGAAATTTTAAAACAAGATTCGCTTACTTCTCAATATCTGAACGGAAAAATGCAGATTGAAATTCCGAAAAAACGTAGGAAATTCAAAAATCATATCGAAGTTATCGGAGCAAGGGAAAACAATCTGAAAAACATAAATGTTACTTTTCCACTCGAATGTCTGACGGTTGTAACCGGAGTTTCAGGAAGTGGAAAAAGTACGCTTGTCAAGAAAATTCTGTATCCTGCCATGCAAAAACAGATTTTAGGATACGGAGAAAAAGCGGGGCAATTCTCGAAATTAGACGGAAGCTATTCGCATATCAAAAACGTAGAATACATCGACCAAAACCCAATCGGAAGAAGTTCACGTTCCAATCCTGTTACGTATATCAAGGCTTATGACGAAATTCGTGATTTGTTTTCCAAGCAGAAATTATCCAGTTTAAGAGGTTATCAGCCCAAGCATTTTTCATTTAATGTGGAGGGAGGACGATGTGAAATCTGTAAAGGCGATGGAGAAGTTACTATCGAAATGCAGTTTATGGCTGATGTTCATTTGGAATGTGAGGTTTGTAAAGGAAAGCGTTTCAAAAAAGAAATCCTCGAAGTAAATTTCAACGGAAAAAATATTGATGATGTTTTGCGAATGACCATTGATGATGCGATTTCGTTTTTTCAAGCTAATAATCAACCGAAAATCGTTCAGAAATTACAGCCTTTGCAGGACGTTGGTTTGGGATATGTACAGCTTGGACAATCGTCTTCCACACTTTCGGGAGGAGAGGCTCAACGGATTAAATTAGCTTCGTTTTTGGTAAAAGGAGTAACCAAAGACAAAGTTTTATTCATCTTTGACGAACCCACAACAGGACTGCATTTTCACGATATTAAAAAATTATTGGCTTCGTTTGATGCTCTGATTGACAAAGGACATTCCGTTGTGGTTATCGAACACAATCTCGACCTGATTAAATGTGCCGATTATATTATTGATATTGGAGAAGAAGGAGGAGAAAACGGAGGAAACCTCATTGCTTTCGGAACACCCGAAGAAGTTGCAAAAAATAAAAAATCGGTTACAGGGAAATATTTGAAGGGGAAGTTGATTTAATCTAAAAAAATCAAAAAGATTGAAAAAATCTAAAAAAGAGAAATTTAAAATCACTTGTCAAAAAAGTCTTTTACTTCAACTCCGATAGCTTGTCAGTGTTCGCTGCTGACAAGGGTTATTTATTTAGAAACCCATATTTGTTTAATTATTTTCTATATTTGAAAATATTTAAACAGAAACCTATGCCTTTTAAAACAAGACTTTTTTTACTGCTTTTATTGGCACATTTTTCTGTTTTCGCTCAGGAAACGGGCACTATTCACAAAGACTCTTTAAAGCAGACACAGAAAGAAAAATTAGAAAAATTAGAAGATTTATCCAAGCAGAGTAAGGTCGGGAAGTTTGTGCACAGACTCATCTTTAAACCCATCAACAAAAAGCGAAAATCCCGAAATATCGAAAGAGTCTCTTTTGCTTCTTCCGAGGGAAAAATCATCAGAAATATTCATATCACCACCTTAGATCCGTTTGGTTTTTCGGTTTCAGACACTGCCCGAATCCCCGATACGTGGCTGGAAAAAGCGGGAAATTCCATTCACGTAAAAACCAAACAATTCACCATCAGAAACCTTTTGCTTTTCAGAAAAAATCAGCCGTTAGATTCGCTGTTAATCAGAGAATCCGAACGTTTGATTCGTAGTCAGGGTTATGTCAGGCAGGTGACTATCACACCTCAGCCTTTGTCTGAGGATTCGGTCGATGTCCATATTCGGGTGTTGGATTCGTGGAGTTTGGTACCTGACGGAGCCATTACGTCAACCAAAGGAACTTTCACCCTTACCGAAAGAAATTTTATCGGACTCGGGCATCGGTTTGGCAATACCATGCAGCAGGATTTTGAAGATAACCGAACGGCCTACAGCACCTATTATTCGATTCCCAATATCTGGAACAGCTATATCAATACGACGTTTACCTATAATTTAGACTTGTTGGATAATTACCAAAAAAGCATAAACATAAACCGTACTTTTTTCTCTCCGCTCACCCGTTGGGCAGGAGGAGTTTATCTCGACCAGAAATTTTTGCGGGATTCCCTCCCCGACCCTGCACAAGTCTATGCTCTGCACAATTTCAAATCAGAAACTCAGGATTTTTGGGGTGGTTATTCTTTTGGGCTCTCTAAGGAAAGAACCGAAAGCCTGAGAACTTTCAACCTGATTACCGCTCTTCGCTACCAGAATATCAACTATACCGAGAAAGCCTCAATAATTTATGATAGCCTGGGCTATTTTTCAGACGAAAAACTCTATCTGGCAAGCATCGGAATTTCGTCCAGACAATACGTTCAGGACAAATATCTCTATAATTACGACATTATCGAAGATATTCCCATCGGGAGAAATTATATTCTCACGGGTGGATTTCGGAATAAAAACCATCAAAAAACATCTTATTTCGGGGCTAAATATGCGGTGGGAAATTATTACAACTGGGGCTATTTCAGCAGTAGCATAGAAGCGGGAAGTTTTTTTGACAGCGGAGAAATGGAGCAAAGCACCATCAATCTAAAGGCTCTTTATTTTACGAATTTAAAACAATATGGCAGTTGGCATTTCAGGCAGTTTATACAACCTCAATTGGTCTTGGGTTTCAACCGAATGGATTTTGTCAAAGACCGACTCACTATGGCTGGCACTACCGGAATAGAGGGTTTAAACCAATTTGCCAAAGGCACACACAAAGCCCAACTCACCCTGCAAACCCAATCGTATGCTCCCGGAATGTGGTATGGCTTTCGGTTTAGTCCTTTTCTGAATTTTACAATGGGATTTTTAGGCGACAAAGACCATTTCATTCTCGACAGCCGTATGTATTCCCGAATCGGGCTGGGAGTTTTGATTACCAATGACTATCTGGTTTTCAACAGCTTTCAGATTTCTTTTGCTTTTTATCCGGTTATCCCGAATGAGGGTTCGGATATCTTTAAAACCAATTCCTTCAAAAACAGCGACTTCGGATTGCAGGATTTCCAAATCGGGAAACCTATGGTCGTGCCGTTTGAATAGACTTTAAAATCCATTTACTTTTATAATCTGTGTAAATTTGTAAAGATTTGTGTTTGAATCAGTTGAAATGTTTTCGGGCTTTTTCTAAATCTTCGGGAGTGTCTATCCCGATTCCGATATGTGAGGTTTCAATCATTCGGATTTTTTTGCCGTATTCCAAGTAGCGAAGTTGCTCAAGTTTTTCGGAAGCCTCCAACGACTGCATCGGAAGTCTGTAAAAATCCATCAAAGCTTCTTTTCTGAAGGCATACACTCCGATATGCTGGAAATATTTTACCGAAACATCCCGGTCTCTCTGATACGGAATCACCGAACGGGAAAAATAAAGTGCAAAGCCATTTTGATCTGTGATTACCTTGACATTATTCGGATTTTGAATATCGTTTTCAGCGGTAATTTCTCTCATCAGCGAAACCAAATCTATTTTTTTCTCTGTATCTGCTTTATAGAGTTCGATGATTTTTCCGAGGGAATCTTTGTCGATAAAGGGTTCGTCTCCCTGAACATTCACTACTATATCAACATCCATATTTTCGACCGCTTCGGCAATTCGGTCGCTACCCGATTCGTGATTTTTCACACTTCTAATGGCTTTTCCGTTATGAGTTGTGATTTCGTTATAAATCAAATCGGAATCTGTTACGACAAAAACATCATCAAAAAGTCCGGTTTGCAAGGCTGCTTCGTAGGTTCTTAAAATAACGGTTTTCCCTCCCAAATCCTGCATCAGTTTGGCAGGAAAGCGGGTCGAAGCATATCGGGCAGGAATAACAGCTATGATTTTCATTGTCGTAATTTCATAAAAAACCAAAAAGCCACAAAGCGACATTCTTTTGCAGCTCTGTGGCTTGGTGTGTGTTCAAACTATTTTATTCAGTACCTGAGTCGTTCGTTCCGATAGGCAGATTAAAAAACCAACCGTGGTGGAAATAAACTTCCGGTTCTGCAAAAGGGTTGTCATTAGCAAGTTGTGCTCTGAAATTAAATTCTCCCGAAATAGTTCCCGGCTCTCCCGATTTGGGGTTTTCAGGCGTATAAATAACGACTTCTCCCTCTGATATTTCTGTCTCTACAGTTCCGGTAGAATATAAAAGAGCCATTCCGTCCATATGATAAGAATAGGTAGCAATGGTAGGCGAATTTTCTCCGAAAGCATAGGTTCCGGGTTGCATAGAAGCAATTTTTATTTCTAAAGTTCCGTATTCGTCTGAGCCTTGCAACGTAACAGAACCGTTCAGATTGACTACGGCAACAGGGTCGTCTGCCCTGAACAACTCTTCATCTTTCATAGCCTGAAGCGTTGGATTGTTAAATTCTGTTACTTCTTCGCAAGAAGAAAGCACTACTAAAGAAACTAAAAAGAAAGTTATTTTTTTCATCGGTAAAATTTAAATTAAGAAGCAACAAAAATACACTTTAAAACTAAATTTCAAAAAATTATTTTTGTTTACTTCAAAAAATGAAGCTTTCGGTTTATAATACCGCTCTGCAAACCTGCCTGCAACAACCGAATTCTACCTCTCCAAAAATATTTTATTGACCTGAGTATAAGGTTTTAAAATAAATCGTATATTTGCACCCTTAATTAACAGAG
>JBAYSC010000038.1:0-16896 GCA_041676345.1 Flavobacteriaceae bacterium
ATTGAAAATTGTTATGATATTGCTTGAAATAATAATAGGCAGAATCAGTATTGCCAACGGCATCGTAAATCTCGTATCTTAATTTATGTGAATAATGTCTGTAAAGCAAGGGCAATTTTTCATAAAAAACATAAGCCGAATCATTATATAATAATGCTTTAGAAAAATTCTCCATTTTTAAATAGTCGGAGGCAATATTGTTATAACTACTGAAAATGGAAACCGTATCATTGAATTTTTTGCGATAATCAAGTAAGAGAAAGGAATATTTTAAGCCTTCCTTATAATTTTTGGTTCTGCTTGCCACAATCCCGAGTAGTATATACGAATCGGTCAAATCGGTTTCGTTATGGTATTTTTCAGCATACTCTTCAGCTCTCTCTGCATAATATAACAGAGAGTCCAATTCCTTTATATGACGATGATAAGAGCTTTTTCTGATACAGTAAGTGCTGTACACTTCTTCGAGCTTGTTCGTCTTGTATTTTTTATACGCCAAACGGAGATATTTGTCTGTTAATTCAAGATTGTCACTTTTTTCATAAGCCAAAGCCATTAGCAGATAAATACGACAGGATAATGAATGCAGACGTTCTGCTTCTGCTTCGTCTGTAATTTCCAGTAATATTTGCAGAGGCTCAGAGGAAGGTCTGTCCTGTCTGTCAAGTATAAGAGCTTGTCGGAATTTTAATTCCAATAATCCTGCTTTGTGTTTTTTCTGCTCTTTGGAGGAGTTGAAATGTTGGTATAAGCTGTCCGTTTTTCTTTGGGCAGCTTCAAATTGATTGTATTGTATCAGACTGTCAATTTCTTTTATCTGGCTATCAAACACACTTTTCTGAGCCATCATAAAGTGACTGAAAATCAGCAGAAAAAACAAAACACAATGTTTAGACATAAAAAAGGTACATTCAATTAAACAAAAGTAAAAAAATAGTCGATTGTTTTACTGTATAGGGACAGAAAGCTTATTTCAGGGATACAATTTGAATTATTTAACTTTTCAATAAGTATCTCCGGATGCTAAAAATCTCACACGAAAAATTAAAAGCCATACCTTTGCAACTCAAACAAAAACATAATGTTCAGTTACATTAAATGTTCTAAAACGATAACTCTTTTTTTGCTGTTGATTGACTTTTCTGCCAAAGCTCAACACATTTCGGTTAGTGAAAATTATTCTGCCCAACAGCTTGTCGAAGATATTTTTATCGGGGCAGGGCAGGACTGTCTTGAAGTTTCTAACATCTCGGTTTCGGGATGGATATTTGCAGAGGGAATCAGCTACGGCTATTTCAACAAAGAAAACAGTAACTTTTATCTGGAAGAAGGCATTATTCTCTCTACCGGAAGGGCAAATTCGGCTGTGGGACCCAACAATTCCCTGCTCAGCGAAGGGCCGATTAGCTGGGGAGGCGACCCCGATTTAGAACAGGCTCTGGACATCAGCAACACGGTCAATGCTACAGTTCTGGAATTCGATTTTATCGCTCAAACCAATAAAATAAGTTTTGATTATGTATTTTCGTCTGAACAATATCTCACCAGCATTACGTCTCCGAATCAATGTAATTACACAGACGGTTTTGCTTTTTTGCTCAAAAGAGTAAACGGGGGTGAACCCTATCAGAATCTGGCTGTGATTCCCAATACCGATATTCCGGTTAAAGTAAATACCGTAAGGGGCGAAGGTGTTTGCCCGGCTGCCAATCAGGAGTATTTCGGAGGGTTTAATCCGGTTCAGCACCCAACCAATTTCAACGGACAAACCGTAGTGATGACCGCTCAATCTGATATTATTCCGGGAGAATTATATCACATCAAACTTGTGATTGCAGACCAGGGGAACAACCTCTATGATTCGGCTGTTTTTCTAAAAGGAGGCAGTTTCAACGGAAATATCGACTTAGGCGATGACAGACTTATAGCCACCCAAAATCCGTTGTGTATAGGTGAAACACTAATGCTGAATGCTTTCTCCGAAGATGTTTTGAGCTATCAATGGCTCAGAAACGGAGAGGTCATAAATGGAGAAACCAATGCGACTTATGAAGTAACCACAGAAGGAACCTATGAGGTGCAACTGACTTTTGCAGGCGGAAATTGTGTATTAAAAGGTATGATTACGGTTGAATATTCCCAAAATCCTACTCTGAACAATGTCTGGCTTAGCCAATGTGAAACCTCAGGCGGTGAAACGCTTTTTAATTTGACCCAAGCCGAAAGTCAGCTGGTTGCCAACCCTCAGGATTTTTCGTTTTTGTACTTTTTGTCCGAAAATGATGCCCAGCACGACCAAAACCCGATTGCCAATCCGGAAAGCTTTGCCCTTATTGCTGAAAATCAAGTGGTTTATGTTAGGGTTGTGAATGTTTTCGGTTGTTTTTTGGTAGCGGAAATTTCGCTTTCCACGACTCATAATTCTCTTCAAAATCCCGATGATTTACAGGCTTGTGACGATGATTTTGACGGATTTGCATTTTTCGACCTTACCCAAAATTCCACCAACATCGAAGCCCAGCTTCCTCCCGGAGCCGATTATGTGTTTTATGCCAATTATGAAGATGCTCTTTTGGGTATAAATTCTATTGAAAATCAACAACTTGAAAATTATCAGGCAGAAAACAATCAGGTCGTTTATGTGAAAATCACATCCAACGGAGAATGTTTCGGAATACTTTGGTTTACCCTTGTTATCCCTTCTTTCGGAGAAGCTGTTCAGGACGAAAATCTGTTTTTGTGTGAAGGAGAAAGCCTGATGCTTGCTGCTCCAAGTGGTTTTTTGGACTACGATTGGAATATAAACCTGACCAATCCCAATACTTCTTATGTGTTTGTCAGCCAGCCGGGAACCTATACCGTTAGTTTTAAAAACGATTTCGGTTGTGTGGCTGTAAAAACTTTTTTTGTAACTCTTTCGTCAAAAGCGGAAATTCTCTCGGTTGAAATAGACGATTTCAGTCAAAACGGAGGTTCGGCTACGGTTTATGTTCAGGGAAGCGGGATTTATGAATTTTCGCTTGACGGAATTCATTATCAGCAAAGTAATGTCTTTACGAATCTTCCTGTGGGGCAACATTTGGTTTTTGTCAGAGACGTCAACGGTTGCGGAACCACAACAGAGCTTATTACGGTGCTGAATTATCCGAAGTTTTTTACTCCCAACGGAGACGGAATCAATGATTTCTGGAGAATTCCGATGCTTTCGATGGCTTATCCTGAAGCTCAGGTCGAAATTTTTGACCGTTACGGAAAACTCATTTTTACATTTCCTGCTCACAGTATGGGTTGGGATGGCACCCTCCACAACAACCTCCTTCCCTCAACCGATTATTGGTTTGTTCTCCACCTGAACAACCGAACCGTAAGAGGTCATTTTTCCTTAATACGATAGCGGTTAAGAAAAACTCAGTTTCCGCAACAATTGAATAAAACTTTCTGAATTGGTTTTTTTCAGGATGTTTTTACGATGGGTAATCACGGTGTGCTGGCTCTTGCAGAGTTCTTTGGCAATCTCTTTGCTGTTGAGTCCTTCCTGAATCAAACCCAGTATTTTCAGTTCGGTTTTGGTGAGGTTATAACAGTTTTCAGAATCCAGATAAATATTTCTGGATTTGTCGAAAATCCTGTGATCGTTGACGGGTCGTTCTTCAAAATCGTCTATCTTTTGGTGAGTTACCAGGGTTTTGGTAAGATGTCCCTGGTTGTTAACTTCCAAAGCCTGACAGGTTTGTTTTATCCGGATGTATCCGTTTTTTTCTGTCAGAATCCGATAGGTATAACTAAGCAGATACTGAAAATGTTCGTTAAAAAGCAAATTGTTGGTGAAAGTCAAATCTTTTTCTTCACAGGCGAAAAAATAGGCTTTGTCATCAGGATGGATGATTTCGATGAGTTTTTCGACATTAAAACTGTGAGACTCATATCCGGTAAGGGTTTGGAAAGCGGAATTCACAAACGAAATCTTGTTTGTATCACATTCATAAATAAAATAATAACTGTCTATGAGGCTGGGAGTTTCGGGAGTTTTGTCTGTTTGAGACCTCTGTTTTTGGAAAAGTGCTTTCCATCTTTCGTTTTTAATTTCGGTGGGCATAGCTGAAAAAATTTTGGTGGTTTTATGTTTGTGAAGTTACAAATTATATACAATAGTAACAACAAAATGCAAATAAAACAACAAAAAGTTAGATTTTAGACCTTCTTTACTACCCAATTTTTGCGAATTTTATTTCAGGGGGGAAATTTAATGGAACGTAAAGTTGATGAAAATAGCCCGTGTTTCCATAGATTTGATGTTGCCTGTCCAGGGGCTGTTGGGGTCGTCATCGGGCACGATTTCGTTGTTCAGTCCAAAAACACCTCGGATGGAAGGTGAAAAAATAAACCATTCGAAATACAAATCAATCCCGAAACCGAGTTCGTAGTTGGTTGTCCATTGGTTCATCCGGAAACGACCCATAGAATTGTCGTCTGCTGCATTAAAACTGCTGGATAAATTCAGCGAAGCGGAAAAACCTCCCACCAGATAAGGACGTATATTCCCGAGTCGTAAAGACGAAAATTTCAGCAGTAACGGTATGTGGATATAGGTAGATTTTACTTCTCTGAGATAGTCTTGTTCCAGTTCAAAACCCGGAAAAGTCAAGTTGCGTTGGGTGTAGTAAAGTCCGGGTTCTAATCGCAAATCCAGAAATTCGTGCAAACGCAGGTTTCCCACCAGCCCTACATTGAATCCGGCAGCGGTTTCGCTGAGAATATCGGGAGCGTTTTCTTTGTAATCAAACTTAAAATCATAGGTGTTAAACCCCAGAAAATATCCCCAATGTACGGGTTTTTTCTGGAAATTTTCCTGATTGATAATCGGGTCTTTTGAGAAAATATTAAACTGAGCCTGACCTTGCAGACCCAGACAAAGAAGAACAGCGATAATCGTTTTTTTCATTGTTATTTTTTCGATGCTATATAAATGGTAGCTGCTCCAAACATTTGGGGTTTATCTACCACCTCTATAAACCCAATTTTTCTCAAAATATTGTTTAAAACCTCCCCAAACGGAAAATTTGAGGCTGATTTTGAAAGATATCCGTAGGCATTTTTGTCTTTGGAAAAGATTTTTCCCACCATAGGAAGCCACAGATTGCAATATAATTTATAGCCTTGCTTAAACGGAAACTTTGTTGGAACGGAAGTTTCGAGAATCACGAAAGTCCCTCCTGATTTTAAAACTCTGAAAATTTCGGCTAAGCCTTTTTCGAGCGTTTCAAAATTTCTGATGCCAAAAGCCACCGTAACCGCATCAAAACTGTTGTCTTCAAACGGAAGATTTTCAGAATCGGCTTGCAAAAGTTCTATTTTATCAGACAGGTTTTTTTCCTGAACTTTTTTTCGTCCTACTTTGAGCATGCCTTCAGAAATGTCGATTCCGATGATTTTTTCGGCTCCCGAATCGGTCATCAAAATAGCCAAATCACCTGTCCCGGTAGCTACGTCAAGAAGGTTTTTTGGTTTTTTTTCACGAACAATATCCAGCATTTTTTTTCTCCACTTCACATCAGAACCGAGCGAAATCACACGGTTTAGTCCGTCATAATTGTCGGAAATTGTGTCAAACATCTGCTCGACCTGCTTCTTTTTCCCTAAATCGGAATTTTCGTATGGCGTAATATTTTTTGACATAATCCTAAAATAGTCTGCAAAGATAACGCAACTTATTTAAACCGAAATATTTTCTTTCCGTAAAAACCGGTTTTATTTCCGTATCTTAGCCCTTATTTAGAATAAATCCTATGCTTTTACATTCAAAAATAGAAGGAAACGGAAGTCCGTTACTGATTCTCCACGGTTACTTGGGAATGTCTGACAACTGGAAAACCCTTAGCACCCAATATGCCCAAAACGGCTTTGAGGTGCATTCGCTCGATTTGAGAAACCACGGACGTAGTTTTCACTCCGATGAATTTAATTATAAAGTGATGGTTGACGATATTCTGCATTATTGCGACCACCATAATCTCGATAAAATAAATGTTATCGGGCATTCGATGGGAGGGAAACTGGCTATGTTTCTGGCTGTGCTGCATCCGGAAAAAGTCGAAAAACTGATTATAGCCGATATTTCTACCAGAGCCTATCGCCCTCATCATCAGGATATTCTTCAGGCGTTGAATGCGGTTGATTTTTCGCTTCAAAAAGAGCGGAAAGAAGTCGAAGAGGTTATGGCTCACTACGTGCCTGACTTTGGAACAAGGCAATTTTTGATGAAAAATGTCTATCGAAAATCACCCGATGAGCTGGCTTTCAGAATCAACCTGAAAACGCTTACCGAAAAGTATGACGACATTGGCATTGCCGTACCCGAAAATACAACTTTTGAAAAACCGACACTTTTTCTCAAAGGTGAAAACTCCGGTTATATAAAGGAGCGGGATGAGCAGGACATCATCAGGCATTTTCCTCAGGCTGAAATCAAAATCATATCAAAATCAGGACACTGGCTTCACGCTGAAAATCCGAAGGAATTTTTGGAACTCTCCCTGAGCTACCTTGTTTCTTAGGAACTGTTTAAAATTTCAGATTGAAGATTAACGATTGCTGATTTCAGATTTGTGTATAGTCCCCTTTGTCTCTAATGTCCCAACATCCAACATCCAGCACCCGACAAAAAAGCTATGAACGCATAATATTTTTAGTGAAATCGTTGCACCGTCAATATTTTGTTTTTACCTTTGGAAGTATTAACCCTAATGTAAATTTATATGAAAAGATTAGCAACACTATCGCTGCTGGTTTTGGGGAGTTATTCGGTATTTGCAGGCGGATATCGGGTAAGTCTTCAGGGGCAGAAGCAATTGGCTATGGGACACACGGGTGTGGCCGTAGTAAACAGTGCGGAGGTTTTGTTTTTTAACCCTGCGGGAATGTCGTTTTTGGAGAACAGGTTTAATGCTTCTGTTGGAGCAAATGCCTTGTTTGCCAACACAAAATTCCAGAACGAAACCAATAACTGGCAGGCACAAACCGAAAATATGGGAACACCTTTCAATGCCTATATTTCTTACAAAGTTACTGATTGGTTTTCTGCCGGACTGGCTGTGTATTCTCCTTACGGAAGTGCCGTAGAGTGGGATAAAGACTGGGAAGGCTCTCATTTGGTAAACAATATCGATTTGAAAGCGATTTATATTCAGCCTTCGGTTGCTGTTAAGGTTTCTGATGAATTCAGTTTCGGAGGAGGTCCTATTTTTGTAACGGGAGGAGTCGAGTTCAACCGGAATTTATTTAGAAGCCCTGATGAAAATGCGGGTAGAAGTAATGTAACCATCGAAGCAAATGGAGTTACGGCTTGGGGCTGGACAGCAGGATTTATATTCAACCTTACCGAAAAAGTTCGCTTAGGGATGAATTACCGCTCAGAAATCACTATGGAAGCCCGTGATGGTGATGCTAAGTTCAGCAATATTCCTGATTTCTTAGGAGAAAACTCTCCTTACGACCCGATAACTAATCCTAATTATCCAAGATTGGGAGACACTACTTTTAATGCAGATTTACCATTACCTGCTGAACTTACGGTCGGGTTCTCTTATCAGGTTACAGACAAATGGTTGTTTGCTTTTGATTTTAACCGTGCAAAATGGAGTGCTTATGATGCTTTGGTAATTGATTTCAAACAAACAGCAACATCAAATGTTCCTCAAAGTGTAAACCCGAGAAATTACAAAGATGCCAGCACCTACCGCCTGGGATTGCAGTATGCTGCTACTGAAAAATTCACGTTCCGTACAGGTTGGTATTATGATGAATCACCTGTTCAGGATGGTTATTTCGCTCCCGAAACCCCTCGTAATGACTCTATGGGATTCACAGGAGGGCTTACTTATCAGGTTACTCCGAAATTGGGAGTTGATGTGTCATTCCTGTATCTGCATTTTGACGAAATCAACAATTCGTATGATCATTATACAGAAGATGGAAATCCGAATGTTTCTTTTGGAGGAACCTATAAAAGCAGTGTTTTCTCTCCCGGAATTGGTCTAAGTTATAGTTTTTAAAACCTTGAATTATGAAAAATAAATTTTTATATCTATCCGTTTTGGCTTTGGGATTTGCTTCGTGTGAACCCGAGTTTGAAAACGAAATAAACAGCAATACCTATACTTCGGGGGATGCTGATTTTACTACCTATGTGGCTGTCGGGAATTCGCTCACAGCCGGATATATGGACGGAACCGTTTTCAAAAACGGACAACAGTATTCTTTTCCGAATCTTTTATCACAACAGTTTTCCGTTGTAGGAGGTGGAACATTTACACAACCTTCGTATGAAGACGATGTGAACAACAAAGGCGGACTTCTTTTAGGAGGAAATCCGATAGCGGCTACCCGAATGATTATCAATGCTTCTGCGGGAGGTCCTCAGAATATTGCCGGAGCTCCGACTATTGAGGTCTCCAATCTGCAAAAAAAGGCGTACAACAATATGGGAGTTCCCGGAGCAAAATCGTTCCATTTATTGGCTCCGAATTACGGAAACGTAGCAGGAGTAGCTATGGGGATGGCAAATCCTTATTTCGTAAGACATGCTACTACTCCCGAAATTACCGTTTTGGAAGATGCTTTGTCTCTCAACCCGACTTTCTTTACCAACTGGATTGGGAACAATGATGTTTTGGCTTATGCTACTTCGGGAGGAACAGGAGTTGACCAAACGGGCAACTACAATCCTGAAACCTACGGAGGTAACGATATTACTGACCCGAATGTTTTCGCTCAGGTATATTCTACCATTATTGACGGGCTAACAGCCAACGGAGCTAAAGGAGTGGTAGCAACCATTCCGAATGTGGCTTCAATTCCGTTTTTTACGACTGTGCCTTATGCTCCGCTTTCGTCTGATGATCCTGATTTTTCAGCCAATATTCCTCAGTTGCAATTGCTCTACGGAACGCTGAATCAGGTGTATGGAATGCTGGGTGTATCGGGAAGAAATCTTGTGGTAAACACTGAAGGTTATACACCTTTGCTCCTTAAAGACAAAGCTCTTACCGATATCGGAGCTCAGCTTGAGGCGGTAGCTCAGGCAAGTGGAGACCCTATGCTTATGGCTCTGGCTCCGATTTTGGGTGCTCATTTCGGTCAGGTTCGTCAGGCAACGGCAAACGACCTTGTTTTGCTCAGCACAAGTGGTGTTATCGGTTCGGCTCCACAAGGGATTCCTGCTCCGCTTAACGCCTACGGAATTTCGTTTCCGTTAGAAGACAGACACGTGTTGACAGCTGCTGAGGCTCAGCTTGTGGCAACAGCAACAGCTTCTTTTAACAGTTCCATAAAAGCTATTGCTCAGGCAAAAGGTTTGGCTGTGGCAGATATGAATGCTATTATGGCTCAGCTTGCCAACATTACTTCGGGTCTGAAAACCGATGACGGACAAATCTATTATGCCAATTATTTCAGCACAGACAGGTTGCATACGACTTTGTTCTCCTTAGACGGAGTGCATCCGAATGCCAAAGGTTATGCTATTGTAGCCAACGAAATTATCAAGGTTATCAACCAGCATTATAACGCTCATCTTCCGCTATTGAATGCTTCGCAATATCCGGGAGCAACGATATTGACTTCTAATAATTGAGGTTGTTAATTAACGGGAGTTCGGTTTAAGTGACCCCTAAAGTTGGGAAGAAGAAACTGATAATGTTCCTGAAATATTGATTATAAAGTTATTTATAGACCTGTGTCGGGTATGTTTTACTTGGCACAGGTCTTTTTAGTTTTATGGTTGGGATTGTTGCACATTTTTTATTTTAGCAAATTACTAACTTCATTTTTCAAAACAGGCAAATGAAGTATGACAATTCCCCAAATTTGAGTGTTTTCGATAGAATCGTAACCGTGAATAATTTTATTTTGGGCATCTACAATTCTTCGGGAATTGGTTATCGGAATATCGGGTTGCAGGCTTAAAATCTTATTTATAGCTTCCCCGATGATTTCAATATTTCGTTCGACAGCATCTTGCAACATCGGGTTAGAATCATAATTCTCAAATTTCTTTTCCTCTCCGATATATGTTTCGATATTTTCTATGGAAGTAAGAATGTCAAATAACAACTTTTTAATCTTAATTTCCATAAATCAAAAGTTTTGTTTTGTCTAATTCCTCAATAAAATAGGGGTTTTTCAATGAGTTTTCCGTAACAATATCGACTTCTCTGCCAAAAAGATTCCGTAAGCTGTCGTGCAGATTCCACCATAATTTTCCTTTTTCCAAGGGGTCGTCAATATTGTCTTCAAATTTTATCAGAAAATCTACATCGCTGTTTTCGTTAAAGTTGCTGTTCAGGGCAGAACCGAAAAGATAAGCCCGTTCCACTCTATGGCTCTTGAATATCCGAGCCAATTTATCTCTGTATGTCGCAATTGAAAAAGCCATTTTTGAATGTTATTACAGATTTAGTGCAAGTTACGAAAAAAATCTTTCCTCAAAACCCGAAAATTTTTATCATTGTGATTGTGGCACATTTTACAGGCTTTTAGTTGTAAGTTTTACAGAAACAAAAGTAAGCACAAAAACCAAAACAGCAACAACCAAAAAGTTTCGGAAATCGTGTTTATGGGTTTGTTCTTTTTCTAAATCAGTTCTTCCGAAACGGACAAACAGCCACCACAAAAAACCACCTAAATTAAAAATCCAGTCGTATCGGTGTTGGTATTTCATTCCAACAATCTTCCTTTTTCCTTCTCAGTTTTTAGATAATCTATTATTGCTAATCACACCAAAGCAGAAGTCAATATCTGATATTCATCGCTAATTACGTGTAAAAATCTCAAAATCCCTCCAATATATGTAACAATTACCCAAGCTAATTTTAAATAATCAAGTCGTTTCTTTATTGGCTTTTTCAAGAAACTAAAGAAGTAGGTAATTATAACTCCCACAAAACCAATTGTTAGTATCAAATCACCATAATTCCAATGCATTATTTTAAACAAAGCACCTATAATAATTATTGCTATTATTGCTTTTAAAATTCGAAAATACCTTGTTTCAATGAATGTCCCATTCAAGAATAGCATAAAAAACCCTGCAAGTTCAGAAATCCAAAGTCCTCTATAAATCCAATTTTCAGCTTCAAAACTTCCAGTAAAATTAGAAACTAAAAATCCTCCTAAAGCTATTAAGAGTCCTATACCTATTACCAAAAGATAAAAAATGTTGTTTTTCGTTTTCATAAGTATAATTTTAGATTACTTCGTCGTACCTCCTCGTAATGACAAAACCAACTGAAAACTGCGACTACCAACTAATAACTAAAAGTAGTTCCGTCTTTTGAGTTCAATATTTTACTCCAAGGCTTTACTTATTACATCAATATCCTCTTTTTCAAAATACTTAAAGAAGTTGTAATCTGTTTGATTAATATCCAAATCAGTTTCAGTCAATTCATAACTGCTCTTAAAGATAAAATCTTTATCTGTATTAAAATCATCAGAAAAGATTATGTGGATAAATACAAATTTCTTATTTCGACGAGGTACTTCCCAAATTCCAATAGCATTATTGTGGGCAGGGGTTTTCTCAATTTTTTCCCCTATAATTAAATTTTGAATACCGTTAGTAAACGTTAATAAATTAATTTTATTTGTTGTTTTTTTTCCACTAATTGAAATAAACCCTTTGGAATCAATACCGATATATTTTTGTGTAGTTTCACCACCTGCACTCCTCTTATCTATCTGAATATGTACTTGGTGTATTGTTCTATTGTTTTGACAATATGTGGTAAAAGTAACTAATACAAATAATAAGGTTAAATAATGTTTCATAAAAAATATTTAATTAATTTTCTTTGTTCTTTACAATAATAGTGTCTAACTAAAAACTAAACGTAGTCCCGTCTTTTCCGTCTTTAAGTTGGATTCCGAGTGCCAAAAGTTCATCTCTGATTTGGTCGGAAAGTGCAAAGTTTTTGTCTGCTCTGGCTTGGTTTCGCATTGCGATAAGCATATTAACTACACCCTCTAATTTATCGTTATTCAACTCCAATTGGTTAGAATCCTGCAATCCTAAAACATCAAACACAAAGGCATTCAGAGTTTCTTTTAAAAGCTCCAAATCAGAAGCTGAAATCGTTGCTTTATTTTCCTTTACGGAATTGATGAATTTCACAGCCTCAAACATCGTAGCAATCAAAATCGGACTGTTGAAATCGTCAAGCAGAGCCTCAATACATTTCTGTTTCCACTGTGAAACATCAAACGAAGATTCTGATGAAGTTTTCAGTTCGTTAAGTGATTTGACAGCCTCCATAAGTCGGTCAAAACCTTTTTCGGAAGCCAGCATTGCTTCGTTAGAAATATCCAAAACACTTCTGTAATGTGCCTGTAAGAAACAAAATCGCAACACACTCGGAGCAAACGGTTTTTCAAAAAATGTATTTTCTCCCGTAATGAGTTGCATCGGAAGAATGTAATTTCCTGTTGATTTACTCATACGTTGTCCGTTCATCGTGAGCATATTTGCGTGCATCCAATAACGAACAGGCGAAATGTCGTTACACGCTTTTCCTTGTGCAATCTCACATTCGTGATGCGGAAATTTCAAATCCATTCCACCTCCGTGAATGTCAAACTGCTCTCCCAAATATTTGGTACTCATAGCCGTACACTCCAAATGCCAACCCGGAAATCCATCTCCCCAAGGGGAAGTCCAACGCATAATGTGCTGGGGTGAGGCTTTTTTCCAGAGAGCAAAATCCTGCGGATTTTTCTTTTCGCCTTGTCCGTCCAAATCACGGGTATTTTCAAAAAGTTCTTCGATATTTCTTCGGGAAAGCTCTCCGTAATTCATTCCTCTTTTGTTGTATTCCAACACATCAAAATAAACCGAACCATTGCTTTCGTAAGCAAAACCTTTGTCAATCAGCTTTTGAGTAAGCTCCAACTGCTCAATAATATGTCCTGTTGCCGTAGGCTCAATCGTTGGTGGAAGTAAATTAAATAATTTCAATACGTTGTGAAAATCAACCGTATATTTTTGGACAATCTCCATTGGCTCTAACTTTTCCAAACGGGATTGCTTTACGAATCGGTCGTTATTCACATCTCCGTCATCCGTCAAATGTCCTGCATCGGTAATATTGCGAACGTAACGAACTTTATACCCCAAATACTGAAGCGTTCTGAAAATAAAATCAAACGAAAGAAAAGTCCTTACATTTCCCAAATGCACATTGCTGTAAACCGTAGGTCCGCAAACGTACATTCCGACTTTGTCCTCATTCAGAGGTTTAAAAACTTCTTTTTCTCCGGTTAAGGAATTGTATATTTTCAGGTTTTGTTTCATTTCTGTTTTTCTTGTTTTGATTCAGGTTTAATCCTAACCACTTTTCCGTCTTTCATTACAACAAGGTCGGTTTTCTTTTGCTTTTTGAACTCAATAAGCCTTTCGTAAACCTTTTCGAGTCCTTTCAGGATTTTATTTTTTTCGTCTATATGTTTTTCAGTTGCTGTCATAATATTTTTTTAAAAGATTAAACTTTCCTTCGTTTACAATGTTTAATTCAGCACCAATTTGTTTGTCTGCTAAAAGTTCGTGCTGGGCTTCTGAATTATCAAAAATAAACGCTCCGTCAACGATTGGTAGATATATGTTGAAAAGATTTTTTATCCCTTTGATATATCTTCTTTCAATAACTTCAGGTTCTATGTTATGTCCTCCTTCGGAAATCCTTGTTTTCACACGTTCTTTAGCTAATTCAATGTTTTGAAGCCAAAAGAATAATAATGTTATTCTGTATCCTTTTTCTTTGGCTTCGGCTATTTTATTTTTGTAGCTTCTTGTGGATAATGTCGTTTCAAATGCAAAGTTTTCGTTTTCTAAAAGCAATTCGTTTATTCTGTTGAGCATTATTCTTCCTGCTTCAAAAGCAACTTTTTCGGGTTGAAAAGGCGAAAGCCCTTTTGCTATTTCGTCTGCATTGACAAACTCTTTACATTCCAGAATTTCAGGTAAAATAGTAAAAGAAGCTGTCGTTTTTCCTGCTCCGTTACAACCTGCTATTATATAAAGACTTTTGTCTGACATTCCTAAAATTTAGTTTCTAACCTGATATAATCCAAAAACTCCCTACGGATTTGTTCGTCTTGGAATTTTCCTCCGAATTCGGCTGTTACGGTACTACTTTCGATATCTTTGATTCCTCTGGAATTTACACAAAGGTGTTTGGCATCAATCACGCAAGCCACATCTTCGGTATTCAATACTTTTTGTAACTCTCTGACAATCTGAATCGTAAGTCGCTCCTGCACCTGAGGTCTTCGGGCAAAATAATCGACAATCCGGTTCATTTTTGAAAGCCCGACAACTCTTCCGTTTGAGATATAGGCAATGTGTGCCCGACCAACGATAGGCAACAAATGGTGCTCACAGGTGGAATAGACCGTAATGTTCTTTTCAACGAGCATTTCGTTGTATTTGTATTTGTTTTCAAAAGTAGAAGAAGACGGTTTTTTCTTTGGGTTCAATCCTCCGAAAATCTCTTTTACAAACATTTTAGCCACCCGATTTGGAGTTCCTTTCAGGCTGTCGTCTGTCAAATCCATTCCTAATGTCAATAGAATATTTTCGACATTTTCTTTTATACGCTGTATTTTTTCATCATCAGAAATATCAAAAGCGTCTTTTCTGACGGGTGTTTCGGAGTTGCCTGAAAAATGGTTATCTCCGATATCGTCTGTTAATTCTTCGTTGGAAATCATTATTTGTAATTAAAATTTCAATGGGCAAAGATACTCATTTTTTTAATGTTTATGATAGTTGAGCTATTGATTAACCTCTGATTAACCTCCGCAGAAAATAAATTATTTGCCCGTAATCTTCACCTTGTTATCCCTCTTTATTGTAATGTCTTTTTTCGTATATTTGCACACTTAAAATTTTGCAACACAACAGTTTCACTTATTTCCTAAATTTTCTTATGAAAACAGATTCATTTGCACTACGTCATTTGGGAGTTACCAACGAAAATGACCTACAAACAATGCTTTCCACCATTGGAGTTTCTTCTATCGACCAATTGATTTACGAAACGTTTCCGGACGGAATCCGACTTAAAAAACCGCTTGAACTTGCTCCTGCTATGTCAGAATATGATTATTTTCAGCATATCGTGGCATTGGGCAATAAAAACAAAGTTTTCAAAACCTATATCGGATTGGGATACCACCCGACTATTCTTCCGGCTCCGATTCAACGAAATATCTTCGAAAATCCGGGCTGGTACACGGCTTATACGCCTTATCAGGCTGAAATTGCTCAAGGTCGTTTAGAAGCTTTATTGAATTTCCAAACTACGGTTATCGACCTTTCAGGAATGGAAATAGCCAACGCATCTTTGCTTGACGAAGGAACTGCAGCGGCTGAAGCAATGGCTCTTTTGTTTGACGTTCGTTCGAGAGAACAAAAGAAAAACAACGTAAATAAATTCTTCGTTTCGGAAGAAATTCTACCGCAAACTCTATCTATTTTACAAACCCGTTCTACCCCAATCGGAATCGAATTGGTTATCGGAAATCACAATGAGTTTGATTTTTCGGAAGAATTTTTCGGAGCAATCCTGCAATACCCGGGAAAATTCGGACAAGTAAACGACTACAGAGAATTCGTTGCGAAAGCGAAAGAAAAAGAAATCAAAACCGTATTTTCAGCTGATATTTTATCGCTTGTAAAGCTCGTTCCTCCGGGAGAATTCGGAGCTGATGCAGTTGTCGGAACAACCCAACGCTTTGGAGTTCCGATGGGATACGGAGGTCCACACGCAGGTTATTTAGCCACCAAAGAAGAATACAAACGCAGTATGCCGGGTCGTATTATCGGAGTGAGTGTCGATGCAAACGGAAATCGTGCACTTCGTATGGCTTTGCAAACTCGTGAGCAACATATCAAACGTGAAAAAGCAACCTCAAACATCTGTACTGCACAGGTTCTGTTAGCTGTTATGGCAGGAATGTATGCTGTTTATCACGGACCGAAAGGTTTGCAATATATCGCAAACAAAATTCACGCTTCTGCAGTAACCGTAGCTGAAAATCTGGCTAAATTAGGCATTGAACAAATCAATACTTCTTATTTTGATACTATTGTCGTAAAAGCTGATGCAGAGAAAGTAAGAGCAATAGCTCTAGAAAACGAAGTAAACTTTTACTATATCGACAACAATACCGTTCAAATTGCCTTGAACGAGACTACAAATATTGAGGACATCAATCAAATCATAGCGATTTTTGCTAAAGCACTTGGAAAAGAAACCGTAAAAGTTACGGAACTTTCTAAAGATTCGGCTATTGATGATTCACTTTTGAGAACTTCGTCTTTCTTACAACACGAAGTATTCAATTCGCATCATTCGGAAACAGCTCTGATGCGTTACATCAAAAAATTAGAACGTAAAGATTTATCGTTAAATCATTCGATGATTTCGTTGGGTTCTTGTACGATGAAACTCAATGCTGCTACCGAAATGTTGCCTTTAAGCTTGCCGAATTGGAGTAGCATCCATCCGTTCGTTCCTAAAGACCAAGCAGAAGGATACCAAATAATGCTTAAAACCCTTGAAAACCAATTGACCGAAATCACAGGTTTTGCAGGAACGACCCTGCAACCGAACTCGGGAGCAAACGGAGAATATGCAGGACTTATGGTAATTCGTGCTTATCATCAGTCAAGAGGAGAAGGACACAGAAATATTGCCCTTATTCCTGCTTCTGCTCACGGAACAAATCCTGCTTCTGCTGCCCTTGCAGGAATGAATATCGTAGTAACCAAAACTACTCCCGAAGGGAATATTGATGTAGAGGATTTAAGAGCAAAAGCGATTCAACACAAAGATAATCTGG
>JBAYSC010000039.1:0-16754 GCA_041676345.1 Flavobacteriaceae bacterium
ACTTAATGCGCTATATGCGCCAAGTAATAACTGCTGCCCTGTTTGTCCTTTTGCATAAAACGTACGCGAAACTTGCGCTCCACCAAATGAACGATTATCGAGCAAGCCTCCGTAATCACGTGCAAAAGGAACACCTTGTGCAACACATTGGTCAATAATGCTGTTACTTACTTGTGCTAAACGATATACATTTGCTTCACGAGCTCTATAATCGCCACCTTTTACCGTATCATAAAACAAACGGTAGGTAGAGTCTCCGTCTCCCTGATAGTTTTTAGCTGCATTGATACCTCCCTGAGCTGCGATGGAGTGAGCTCTTCTTGGAGAATCCTGAAAACAAAATGCTTTTACGTTATAGCCCAATTCAGCCAAGGTAGCTGCAGCAGAACCTCCTGCCAGCCCTGTCCCGACAACAATAACGTCAATTCTACGTTTGTTGGCAGGGTTTACCAGATTGATATGAGCTTTATAGTCTGTCCATTTGGTAGCGATATCGCCTCCTTTTGGTATTTTATTATCTAATGCCATAACTGAAAACTATTTTAAAAAGAAATGTATATAAATTGGAATAATAGCAAATAAAAGCGGAACGATGATTGCAAAAGCAGTTCCTGTTTTTTTGATGATTCCGTTATATTTTGGGTGATTTAAACCTAAGGATTGAAAAGCACTTGCAAAACCGTGATACAGGTGAAATGCCAATACACCCATACAAATTACATAAAACAAGGTAAACCACAATCCGGACTTTTCGTCTTGGAAGAAATCGACTGTGATTTTGTATAGGTCTTTGTAGCCTTCTGCTACTTTGAGTCCGTTTTCTTTACCGTAGAATTCGGTGTTGTTGCGGAGTTCCAATTCGCCTTGCCCGCTGGCAACATAGGTTTCTTTTTCCTCTTCTACAATTTTATAGATGTAGTCGCCTGTGGTAGTGTTAATTGCCTGAGCATTGATTTCCATTCCGGGCATCGGGCTGAGTGTCATTTCCTGTTGTTGCAAAGGCATTTCCGAGAAGTGCATTTTTGCCCAGAAATGAGTCATGTGTGAAGCGATGAAAACCAAAATAAGTGTCCCCAGCACTGCCATATTCCGAGATGCCCAACGGGTGTTGGCAGCCGCATTTTCTTTTGTATAGCGAACGGGTCTTGCTTTACGGTTTTGAACAGTCAGCAAAATTCCGTCAACAGCATGGAAGATAATCGAAAGATACGTAAGATATGACAACACCTTTACAAAAGGATTGCTGGTCATAAAAAGAGCGTACTGATTAAACTGTAACGAAGTTCCGTAAATGAGTTGAAGATTTCCTGCCAAATGCCCTATCAAAAAGACACAAAGGAATAAACCCGTAAGAGCCATCCAGTATTTCTTTACTAAGGATGACTTTAAAAGTGCAGATTTTGCCATAACACAAATAAATTATTTTTAGGGAAAAAAGTGTAGCAAAATTACTACAATTAAAAAGATTTACAAGGAAAGCCTATAATTTATAATCAGTAAAAATAAACAGACGGGGGAGATTTAGTTTGGTTAATGGTTGTTGGTTAATGGTTATTATGTAACTAATGAAATGGTTTTTTTGTATATCTCCCTTTAATTTTATCAAAGATAGATTTTTTAGTTAACTCATGGATTATCCATTACCATATTATTTAATCAACAAACCACTTGAAAAAAGGAGATAAAAGTGTCAAAAAACTAAGCAATAAAGACACGAAAGATACAATATAGTGTTTTTTAGAAATTCCAATATTTTTACCTTTGAATAAGCTAACCAATACTAACGCTATGAGAACAAGTAAAGAGATTGGTAATAAATTTCCGGAAAAATAAACCATCTCTTGATGATTATCAAAGCCTAAAGAATTAGGATCAGGATTATTATACGATGGAACATAGCCAATGGACAAATATGCCCTAAATACAAAAGAATAAAATAAAACTAAATCAAATATTGGGTAGTATAAGAGTACCAAAATTATTGCTTTTATAAAGAGGTTAAAAGAAAATTTCATAGTTACATTTTTTAATGATTTATAGTAATGAGGTTTGTAATATTTTTCTTAGACTTTGAGGCTTTATACTACTTATTATTACACGACAATAAAGCAGTTTTTATTGTATATCTCCCTTTAATTTTACCAAAGATAGATTTTTTTAGTTAGCAAGCAAAGCCAGAAAAACGGTAGCCAGGAAAGAAATAGATAATTTAAGTTTTAGCCTCGAAAAAAGTAAAAAAAGAGAAAATTACTGTTGTCTCATCTTTATAAATTCTCCCGACTCTTTGACCCATTTTTTTTGTTTTTAGACGCCTCACTTCTTCAAACCACCTCAAATTTTAACATTTCAACCCTAAAAAAGGGTAAAAATACCCTATAGAGGGTATGTTTTGGCTTTGAACAGGGCAGTACTTTTGCCCTGTGTTTATATACAAGTTTGTTTTTTGAAAGCCGTACAGAATTTATATCTCATTATTTTCTTACGGCTTTTTTTGTCTAACTATAAAAATCCTTTAAAGATGAAAAAGTTATTGCTATCTTTCTGGAACTATATTCGGACGAGTTTTATACATCATTTGTCTTAAACGATGTAACCCAAACATTGCCTGATAAAACAACACCGCCTATGAGGTTGTTTTAAAGAATCATTCTATATTTGTTAATTAAAACTAAATTTATAAGCTATGACAAAAAATCCACTTTATTTTAGAGGTATAGGTAGCTATGACCCTGAGACGGGCACAGCCGTTTATAACGTTATTGTTCCTAAAATTGAAGGACTTACTTTTCATTTTCACACAGACGATGTCAGAAAAATTGACTGGGAAGGAGAAGAAAGCCTGATGATTTTTACAGACAATGGCAGAGATGATGACAATTACGGAACAACTCCCGAAGTGGTTCAGATACGGTTTACAGTGCCCGATGTACATGCCTTCGGAGGCAGAGACATAACCGTGATTATCAACCACGATGCAGACAAACAGGGTTATTCCGGTAGAACCCTTAAACCGGGTGTAGGAAAACCCAAAACAATTGGATTAGGGACTATTCGAAAATAAAAACGTCTTTTTTGAATGAAAACCCTCTTGTCCTGTTTTTTAGTATTTTTTTATACGGCTTTTGGAACGAATCTTTTTTCGTTTCAAAAGCCTGAAACAGACTCGTTGCTTAGCTTGATTGAAAAGAAAAAGTATGATAAAGTAGAAAAAATACTGTCTGAAACAGACACCCTGAAACTATCTGAAAAGCAAAAGGCAGACTATTATTTTGCCAAAGCACAACTCCTTGACACCAAGGGCATTCACGATATTTCTTTTCGGTATTTTCTGAAAGCCAAACAGAAATACCTCTCGAAAGCGATGACAGAAGAGGTTATGATGATAAATTTTGAGCTGGCATTTACTATTGTCGGTTCTGAGTCAAATAGTTATCTGGACGAAATACAGGAGTACCTGAAAAAGCACGACAATAAAAAGATTGCCTCCCGTTTTTATTACCTGAAAGCCTACGAAAAAGTAATGGCTGAGGAATATGATAAGGCTCTTGAATTTGCCGGTCTGGCGAATGAAGCTACAGAAACAAGTGCAGACAGCCTTTATATGTATAATATAAACAGCTTTACAGGATTGTTGTATTCACAAATATTCGATAATCCACAAAAAGGACTGGAATATGAGCTGAAGCTTTACCCTTATCTGGAACAGAATAACCTTACAGAAAGTATCGTAAACTCCAAAATAAATCAGGCAGCTGCCTATTATACTCTGAAAGAACACCAAAAGGCTATCCGATTACTCAAAGAGGCAGCTGCCCTTGATTTCAAAGAATATCAGACAGGTATGAAAGCTCATATTTATCTGGTTTTGTCGATGAATTATGAAGGTTTGGATGATTATAAAACAGCCTTGGAATATATGCATTTGAGCAAGCAGTATTCAGACAGTTTGAATTATGAAAAACAGGACATTGCTATCAATGAATATAAGATTCAGTATGAATCCGAAAAAAAACAACTCGAAAACGACCACCTCAAACAAGAAAACATACTGCTGTCTGAAAAGCAAAGAGCCAATCGGATATTGTTTTTTGTAACCTTAGGATTGTTTCTTGCCTTGCTTACTGCCACCTATTTTATCATAAAATACCTCATCAGAAAAAAGAAAATAGCCGAACAGGAAAAAATTATCGAGCAGCACAAATCTGAAAACCTTCTGAAAACTCAGGAAATGAATATTATTGATGCGATGATCGAAGGGCAGGAAAAAGAAAGACAGCTCATTGCTCAGGATTTACATGACAATCTGGGGAGTATGCTGGCTTCACTCAGGCTTAATTTTGAAAACTTGCGAAGTCAGGCAGAGCAGGAAAACAACCCGCTGTTTGACAAAACCGATTTGCTGATTAACGATGCCTATCAAAACGTAAGGCGACTGGCTCATGCTAAGAATTCGGGGGTAATTGCAGACAAAGGGCTTGTTCCGGCTCTGAAAATTCTGGCAGAAAAAACCTCTGTTCCGAATAAATTTGAGATAGACATACAATCGTTCGGAATGAATTCAAGGCTCGATTTGCCTTTGGAAATCACCATTTTCAGAGCCATTCAGGAACTCATCACAAACAGCATCAAACACGCTGTTGCCTCAAAAGTAACGGTGAGCCTTACACAACATCAAAATGAAATCAACATTATGGTCGAAGACAACGGAAAAGGCTTTGCTAAAAACATAACCGAAGGTATGGGGCTGAGCAATATCCGGAAAAGGATAAAAAGTTACGGAGGTACTTTTGATATTGATTCCGGTTCAAACGGAACCACTATAATTATAAATTTACCGATATGATTAGAATCGTAATAGCCGAAGACCACCAATCGCTGATAGACGGCATTAAGCTGCTACTCGAAAATCAGGACTGGATAGAGGTCGTAGGGCAGGCAAATGACGGTTATGAGCTGGTGAAAGAAGTATTCATCCACAAACCCGACATTGTCCTGACAGACATTCGTATGCCAAAAACAGACGGAATTTCGGCTACCAAACAAATCAAGGCGATGTACCCTGACTGTAAGGTAATCGGGTTTAGTATGTTTGATCAGGAAGAAGTGATTTTTCAGATGAAAGAAGCGGGAGCATCGGGTTATCTGATGAAAAATGCCTCGTTGAAAGCCCTGTTGGAAGCCATCAAAGCAGTGGCTGAAGGCGAAGAATATTTCCTGAATTTACCCGAAAAAACTACCAATGAAAAAGCAATACACCTCAGCCCGAGAGAAAAAGAAATTCTCAATTTGATAGGTATGGGGAAAAGCAGCAAAGAAATAGCAGATGAGTTGGTTTTAAGCGAAATGACCGTGGCTACTCACCGCAAAAATATCAGCAGAAAACTCAATCTGGAAGGAAAAGTCGATTTGATACGCTATGCTACCGAAAATCGGTTTGAAGTTTAATTGTAATTTTTAGTGAAGTTAAAAGGCACATAACTCTGAGTTATGTGCCTTATTTTTTTAAAAAGAAATGCGGTTATTTTTTGTAGAACTGCCTGAATTTCCAATAAGAGACCGCTGCTAAAATTGCCACAATGACAATCGAATAATAGACAAAACTCGGAGTTACCACTTTGTCTCCGCTTGCATAAGAGTGCAATCCGGAAAGGTAAAAATTCACTCCGAAATAGGTCATAATAATCGAAGCAAAAGCCACAATGCTAAACAGATTGTAAATCCAGAGGCTTCTCAATCCCGGAACGAGCCTTGCGTGAATCACAAAAGCATAAACCATAATCGAAACGAGTGCCCAGGTTTCTTTCGGATCCCAACCCCAATAACGACCCCAGCTTTCGTTTGCCCACTGCCCTCCGAGGAAGTTCCCGATGGTCAGCATCACAAGCCCAACGGTTAAAGCCATTTCGTTAATGTAGGTAATTTCTTTGATATTGAGTTCCATTTTCTGCTTGTTTTTGCTGTTGGTGAAAATCATTAGAAATAGAGCAACAACTCCGAGAAACATCCCGATAGCAAACGGGCCATAACTTCCTACAATAATCGAAACGTGAATCATCAGCCAATAGGAATTCAAAACAGGTTGTAGGTTGGCAATAGCAGGATCCATCCAGTTCCAATGAGCAATCATCAGAATCATGGAAGTTACGAAAGTGGTAGAAGCTAATGTTAAAGCTGAACCTTTTTTACCCAATAAAATATCAAAAATAATTGTATAACGGAGTAAAATTCTTTTTGATAATAGTAAACCAAAAAACATAGTGGACCAAGCCACATAAATCATCGACTCATAGGCATCACTCCAGGGAGCGTGACCCGAAATATACCAGCGAAATATAAGCCCTGTCGTATGAAGAATAAATAAAAATCCGATTACATATTGAGTAATCTTTATAGATAGATGTATGATTTTATTATCATAAAAAATATTCATTATACCAAAGAAAAACATCAGCAAACTTGCATACATATACCAAGAATACAGCTTTTTGAAAATATCGTATTTGTTATAGAGTATCTCTGATTTTATTTTTTGGTCAGCAGGCATTACCTCACTTCCGAATTTTTTCTGATAAGCCGTTATGCTTTCCAGAAGTTCGTCAGCTTGTTTATAGCCTCCGGTTTGTTGAGCCTCTTGCAGCGAATGAAAATAAAAAGGAATAATATTGCGTACATAAGCCGAATCCTGTCCTTTGATAGCGGAATTTTGAAGTTCCAAAAACGAAATCCATTTGTTGCCCGGGTCATTCGGAATCGGGAATACCCGTAGAATTTTCCCGCTCAGGGCAGCATTGAGCAACACCACCCGTTTGTTGGCTTCGATAAAATCTTTTTCGAACGAGTTGGGTGTTCTTGACTCATAAGCCGCATCGAGATAGGGAGACAGTTTATAATTTCCTCTTTCGTCAAAAAACCTGATAAAAGGAGCATATTTAGCATCTTTATCTACTCCTAAAATATTTCTGATACTGTCATTCCCTTTTTTCAGGTAAATCAAAGGCACTTCAAACCACAAATCGGGATATTGGGTCATCGACAAAAATACCTGATCAGAATTGAGCCCTTTATAATGGTCGCTTTTGCTTACTTTTCGGATGAGTTCCGATGAAAAAGTGTTCACCGGTTTCATACGACCGCCTTCGTCCTGAATCACTAATTTTCCGAACTTTTCGGAGTGCTGTTTGCTAACGGCAAGCACATTGATAAGCGAATCTACCTGCTCCTGACTAAACGCCATACGGGGTTTGTGAACATGCGTAGAATCAGCATCCTGAGCAAAACCTTGCATTCCCAGAAATAGTGCTAAAACTCCAAGGAGTTTTGCCTTTTTGTTTTTTACTTTTTTCAGGAGTTTTCTCAAATCTCCGAAGCGGGAATTTTTGTCGAAAATCACCCAAATCATAGCAATATAAAGCAGGGTGTATCCGATATAAGTAATCCAGGTTCCCCAGAAATCGTGATTTACCGAAAGTATGGTAATATCAGGTTCGTGAGCTTCCCGAAGTGAACCGTTGGAATAGTTATACGAAGCCTGAAAAAAACGATAACCTTTGTGGTCAAGAACGTGATTCATATAGATTTCGTAATCGAAAGGAGTTTCGTCTTCTACGGTAATTTTACTTTTAAACGAAGAAAAACTGCTTAGCGTTCCCGGATATTTATCTGCCACAAAATCGTTCAGACGAATCGAAAATGGCAAATCATAAACCTTACTTCCGAAAAATAAAGTATATTCCAAATTCCCTTGTTTAAACGAAAATGGCACCCCCATACTTCCTCTTGCTCCCAAAAGGGTAACTTCTTTTTCCTGTCCTTCTGATGTTACGGTAACCGTAAGAGCATCGTTACTTTCTTTGTCTTTCCAGTTTCCGTTTGAGGTATAGGCGATTTTACCTTTTTGGGCAGGTTCGGGCAATACAAAACCTGTACCTCCCATGGTGTAGAGCGACCTGAGGTTCAATTCCTGTAGCGAATCTGCATAGACCAAACCTTGCTCCTGAGTTGCCATCACCATAAAATTTCCTCCAAAAGGTGATTTGATGGAATAGTTGTCGTTTTCGTCTTTAAAGATATTGATGGCTCCTTCGGTTTCTTTGTTGAACGAAAAGAGAATGTTGTGTATGTTCTGCATTTCGCCCTCTTTAAGGAAATGTTCGTGTCTTGTGCCTTCACCCGATTCTACCAGTTTCAGGTAGTAGTCTCCATTGGGGTCTTCCACGATTTCTTCGGTAGCTCCCATAATGAAGTTTTTGTAATCAATGCGGTAGGGAACTCCGCTAAAGTCACCTCTTACAGTAAAGTCATTGTTGGTGGCTTGCGAAAGAATAAGCGGTTTTTCGTGAGTTTTTCTTCTCATCTCTCCCTCGTGTTCTCCATCTACAAAAACCGTCAGATACACCTTATCAGAATACATCTGGTTTACGGTTTGTCCTTCTTTAATAGGCATAATGCCTTCATAGCTGATGTAGCGGGTGATGAAAGCTCCGATAAGAATAAGGACAAACGACAAATGCAGCAAAAGCGTTGCCCATTTTTCTTTTCTGAGCAGGTTATATCGCTTGATATTTCCGAGGAAATTGATAAAGAAAAAAGCCATAATCACTTCAAACCACCAGGCATTATAAATCATAATCCGGGCAGTATCTGTGTTGTATTTATCTTCGATAAAAGTCCCGATTGCCATAGATGCTGCAAAAACGAGAAACAAAACAGCCATTAGTCGGGTAGAAAACAGAAAGGAAAAAATCTTTTTATCCATTTTTTTAGGAAGGTATTTGTAAGTTCCTGCAAAGGTACTTTATATTTTAGCTTTAGGCAATCTAAATTAAAAGAATGTAAGTGTTATAATTTTCTGAAAATCAAAAACAACTCGGGTCTAAGTGCCGTTTTAGCGTTCCGCCTTCACAGGTCGGGATTTCGTCAAACGGATACGGATTTCCGTCTTCGTCTTCGATTTCTTTTTTGGTAAGGGTTCCGTCACCGTCATCGTCAATATCGAGATAGTTTGCGGTTCCGTCACCGTCTGTGTCATATTTTCTGGGGTCATCTCCCGGGTTTTCTACTTCGAGATAAGACGGAATTCCGTCAAGATCATGGTCTCTGTAACGAAGTGTATTGAGCGAAAAGGCGAAAACCAACGTGTTGTAATATCCTACTTCGGGAGCAGACTGCGGAGGGGTGTTGTAATAGCCCAATCCGGAAGGTATAAAAGCCACTCCGAATCCTGAATTTTCAAAAGTATCGGTTGTGGTGTTATAGGTTCCGGTTTTAAATTCGGGCATAATCTGAGAAAACCCTTCGAGGGTGGTGTCTAAGGTGAGCCAAATCGGGTTGGGTCTGGTGTCAAACTGGGTGTTATCGGTCAAAAAACCTCTGTAACTTACAAAAACCGAATCCACATAAGAAGGGCGGTTGTTTTCTCCTTCGTTGAGTTTGAGGAAATATAATTTATATTCGATATCGTGTCTGTCAACGGTTTTGAAAGTCAAATCCGGATGCTCGGCAATTGGGGTTTGGGTTCCGTTTTCAGGGATTTTGGTGATGGTTACGTTGCTTCCCGAAACGGTGATATAGTGGGTTTGCAGGTATTCTTCTATTTCGATAATTTCGTTGGCATATTGTTCTCCGTAATCCCGTGGAGGCACATAGGGAGTGTTGTCATCGTCTTTACAGGAAAACAGGCTAAGGCTCAGGGCAAACAGGAAAAGAATTCGGTTTTTCATTTTTAGGATAATTTTGGGGTGCAAGATACAATTTTGCTTTATTTTTGTATGCAGTATTAACGTAGTTTTTACAAAAATATGCGGATAGACAAGTATTTATGGTGTGTGAGGTATTTCAAGACCCGAAATATGGCAGCCGAAGCCTGCAAAAAGAATCACATTTCGGTAAACGGACAAGTAGCCAAGTCGTCTAAAGAGGTTTTTCCGATGGATAAAATCACTATCAGAAAAGACCAAATCAATTACCAACTTACGGTGCTGGATATTCCGCAAAACCGGGTGGGAGCCAAACTTGTGGATATTTACCGAAAAGACGAAACTCCAAAAGAAGCCTTTGAACATCTGGAACTTCTCAAACTCTCCAAAGAGCATTACCGAACCAAAGGGCAAGGTCGCCCGACCAAAAAAGACAGACGGGATATTGAGGGTTTTTATGACGAAGACAGTCAGGAATAAACATAGACTTTATAAACACAGATTTGCACAAATTCTCACAAATCAATAAGTGTAAATCTATGTTTTATAGGGTGATGAGGCAGTGTTTTACTTATACGGAAAAAGAATCTCTATCGTTTAAAAAACCCAGTTTTTTCCGAAGTTCGTTCTGAATATTTTTGTCTAAAACAGCATAGAAAATTCCCTTTTCAGTCTGAGAAGGCAAGAGGTAATTTCCCAAACAATCCAAAACTTGAGAATGACCGTTGTAGGTGTTTTGGTTTTCATCTTCTCCGGTTCGGTTCACTCCGATGGTGTAGCTCATATTCTCCACTGCTCGGGCAGGCAGGAGAATATCCCAGGCGGGGATTCGCTTTTCCGGAAAATTGGCTACATAAATCAGCAAGTCATAGTCTTCTGCATTTCTGGAAAAAACCGGAAACCGCACCTCATAACAAACCAAAAGGCAGATTTTCCAGCCTTTGTATTCCACAATGAGTTTTTCCTTTCCTGCTGTATATTTTTTGTCTTCGCCTGCCAAGGTAAACAGATGTCGTTTGTCGTAATGAGCCAGACTTCCGTCCGGGAAGGCGAAAATCAGGCGGTTGTAATAGCTTCCGTTTTCGGTAATGACCACACTGCCTGTGATAGCAGTTTGTTTTTCAAGGGCTTTTTGTTGTAACCACTTTACAGCATTCCCGCTCATGGTTTGAGCCACTTTTTCAGGGTTCATCGTAAAGCCTGAGGTAAACATTTCGGGCAGGATAATCAGGTCTGTGTCCGGCTCAAGGGTTTCTAATAGCTTTTCAAAAACCCGAAGATTTGCCTGTGGGTTTTCCCAAATCAAATCGGTTTGAACCAGTGCTGTTTTCATATTTTTTTTTGTAAAGGTAAAACTTCCTGAATTTGAGATGCTTCTATATTTATAGCTTAAATTTTATCAAAAATATATTTTTTTGTTTAGCCCCCAAAGTCGGGAGACTTTGGGGAGCAGGCATTTGCCCACCTTAAAACTTTAGATCAATTCTTTTATTGTTTCTGATTTTCAAGCTTTTATATAATACCACTCTAAAACCAACACATCTGAAACATTACCCAGCCCCTGATGTTGTATTTATAATCCAGAGTCTTCAATAAAAACCAAAAACCAACAATTATTTATTTGTTTAAATACATAATTTATAGAAATATCATTATCATATCCTAACAACCTATAATTTACGATAGAACCCTGTTTTTCAATATGAACAGAATATTTATCGTTTTGATTCATAGCATATTTATCTTTACTGAAATCTCTAAATTTGTAGGAAGTACTATCAATATACTCTATTTTCAAATCCTCATAATATTCACCTCCATAGTATGATGTTTTTAATGGAAATAATATCCATTTTTTTTGAAAAATACTATCAATAGAAAACACTTCAAAAAAAGAGTCAAAATCTTCAATACATTCCTTATCGTTAAATTTCAATTTTGAGATAGTCTCAATAGAGATTAGATTTTCTTGTTCACTATTATTAATAGTAACACTATTTAATTCCATAGTCTCTTCTTTTGAGAATCCCACTTTGTTTTGAGAATCATCGGTTATTTCTTTTTGTTTGTTATCAATAAAGCTATAAAATAAAAGCAAAAGACTACTAATAATTATTGTTTTTCTCATTTTTCTCATTTTTAACCCCGCTCCGCAATTCTCCTGACTTTGAGGCACTTCTATTTTATAGTTCAAATTTTATCAAAGATAGATTTTTTTGGTTAACCCGCAAAGTCAGGAGACTACCCATTACCCATCATTAAATTTTATACACTACACGTCTGAAACATTACCATCAATCTTGCTCATTAAATAAAATGAGAAAATTATAATGACAATAATTAAAATAACTAAACTCCAAACAATAATACTTCCTGTAGTATTTTTCTTTTTTGATAAATTATCAAACTCTTCTACTATAATTTCCCATTTGTCTTTTTGATGAAAAGCCAAATAATTTATAATAAACAGGACAAAACCTATTGTAAAAAGTAAACTTTTATTTAATTGGTAATGCCCATCTATAAGTACCTTATAATAAACAAATAATGATATAATGAGCCATATCTGTATTACTATAATTGAAAGACTCGCTTTCCATTCGCTCCAAAATCTGGGAGTGGAAACTTTTTCCCAGAATTTATAAAATTTATAAAATAGATAATAATAAGCTCTCATTATAATCCGGGTTTAAATACAGCACTCCTCAAAGTCGGAGACTTTGAGGCATTTCTGTTTTATAGTTCAAATTTTATCAAAGATAATTTTTTTGAGTTAGCCCGCAAAGTGAGGACACATTGCGGAGCAGGGGTAGCCTTTTAAAGCTACCCTTTTATCGGACAACAATGATAAAAAATACTTTATTAAGATTGTTTCATTCTTTTTTTGTATTATCAATCAAATCATAAATAAAAAATGCCCCATCAGGTGTATAAATCTCTACAGTGGTGTCCCCTCTTTTTTTTACAATTGAATCTCCTTCAGCAATTACCATATAAAATTTCCAATGTATAGGTTTATTAACTCCTTTTATACTTATTTTATTACCAAAATGGTCATTAGTATCTATAAACTTTTTTTCAATAATTCCTTCAAAACTTTGTCTTTCTATATTTTTAATCAAAATACTTTCAGAAGAACCTCTTATAATCCTAATTATAAAGAAAACAATTATAACACCAACTAATATATTCCAAGCTATTCCTACCCTTTTCATTGCTCTAATTTCTTAAATCACCGCTCCACAAAGTCTCCCGATTTTGAGGCTATAGTTCAAATTTCATCAAAGATAGATTTTTTTGGTTAGCCCGCAAAGTGAGAGTACATTGTTAAACAGGATTTCGGCAGACTCTTTAACAACACTCGAACAAAGCCCCTGTTTTTATAACATTCAACCTCCCTATTTCCGTTAAGTAAAAATTAACCTGTTGTGCAATATATTTATATACAAATGATTAAACTTTTTACAGAAAAAAACATATCTTTGCACCCCAAATTTAACGTGCTAATATTAAAGTAAAATGAACATTACAAAACAGCAGACCGATGCTTTAAACGCTGTCGTAACCATAAACGTTACCAAAGACGACTACTCCGAAAAAGTAGAAAAATCACTCAACGATTACCGTAAAAATGCCAATATCCCCGGATTCAGAAAAGGACACGTTCCGATGAGTCTGGTGCAGAAACAATACGGAAAAGCCGTTCTTTTGGACGAGGTAAACAAAATCCTGCAACAATCGCTCAACGATTATCTGGTGGAAGAAAAACTGGATATACTTGGGAATCCGCTGCCTGTAGTGAAAGACGAGTTTGATTGGGATGCTGATGATTTTTCATTTGATTTTGAGCTGGGTTTAGCACCTGAATTTTCAGTAGATTTGGCTGCCAAAAAAGTAACCCGATATAAAATTATTGCAGACGAAGCTCTTTTGGATGAGCAGGTAGAGCGAATCCAAAAACAATACGGAAAACTTTTCTCTAAGGAAGTATCGGAAGAAGGAGACGAAATCAGAGGTACTTTCACCAACGAAGCCGAAAACATCAACCAGGAGGCTACTGTCAACAGCTCTATCTTTAAAACAAAAACCACAGGTAAAAAATTCGTAGGTAAAAAAGTAGGTGATGTAATTACCGTTTCCACCAAAGGGCTTTTTGCTGACGACCACGACCTGATGAAATACTTAGGCGTGCCTCACGATAACGTTCACGGACTTGAGGTAGAGGTGAACTTCACCATTGCAGAAATCAACGGATACGAACTGGCAGAAATCAATCAGGAGCTTTTGGATAAACTCTTCGGAGAAGGCAACGTAACTTCTGTAGAAGAATTGAAACAGAAAATCAAAGAAGATGCTGAGATGCAATTTGCTTCTCAGGCAGACCAGAAATTCCTTAATGACGTTACCGATTATTTGTTGGAAAACACCAAATTTGACTTGCCTGCCGAATTCCTTAAAAAATGGTTGCAGCAAGCAGGCGAAACTCCTTTGACTCCCGAACAAGCCGAAGAAGAATACAACAAATCTGAAAAAGGACTTCGCTATCAGCTCATCGAAGGAAAAATCATTCAGGACAACAACCTGCAGGTAACTTTTGAAGAACTGAAAGCCTATACAGCCGATATTATCAGAAAACAAATGGCTCAGTTCGGGCAAATGAATCCGAGCGATGAAGAAATTGAAAATATCACAGCCCGAATCCTCTCCAATCAGGAGGAAATAAAACGTATGTCAGACCAGATTATCAGCCAGAAAACCCTACAGCTTTTTGCTGAAAAATCGGGGGCAAAAACCAAAGAGGTAACCTACGGGGATTTTATTAAAATCTCATACGGAGAGTAATTTCTTATACAATTTTTGCGTTTGAGTGTCAGATTTACTAAATTTGGCACTCTTTCTATTTAACTAAAACCTTTCAAAAACTATGAATTACGGCAAAGAGTTTCAGAAATATGCTACCAAGCATCACAAAATAAACAGTATGTATTACGACAAAATCGTAAGCCACATCACCCCTACGGGAATGACACCCTACATACTGGAAGAACGTCAGCTCAACGTTTCACAAATGGATGTGTTCTCCCGACTGATGATGGACAGAATCATCTTTATGGGAACCGCTATTGACGACCAAATCGCCAACATCGTGCAGGCACAGCTTTTGTTTTTGGCAAGCACCGATTCTTCCAAAGACATCCAAATTTACATTAATTCTCCGGGAGGAAGTGTCTATGCAGGTCTTGGAATTTATGACACCATGCAATACATCAAACCCGATGTGGCCACTATCTGTACCGGTATGGCAGCTTCGATGGGAGCCGTTTTGCTTTGTGCCGGAGCCAACGGAAAACGCTCTGCTCTGCCTCATTCCCGTGTGATGATTCACCAGCCTTCGGGAGGAGCTCAGGGAGTAGCAACCGATATGGAAATCAACCTGAAAGAAATGCTGAAACTCAAAGACGAGCTGTATCAGATTATTGCCAACCATTCCGGACAATCTTTTGACAAAGTATATAAAGACAGCGAAAGAGACTATTGGATGAAGGCCAATGAGGCAAAAGAGTATGGAATGATTGACGAAGTTTTAACAAAATAATTTATTATGGCTAAAAGTGATTTGGAATGTTCTTTCTGTGGGAACAAAAAGTCTGAAACCGACATCCTGATTGCAGGAAGAACGGCTCATATCTGTGAGACCTGTATTGAGCAGGCCTATGGCATTTTGATGGAAGAATACACCCATTCGTCCAAACCTTTAAAAGGCAAACACGGGAGTATTGTCCTTAGAAAACCCCTTGAAATCAAACAATTTCTCGACCAATATGTCATCGGGCAGGAGCAAACCAAAAAAGTTTTGGCCGTAGCCGTATATAACCACTACAAACGCTTGCTTCACGGTCGTGCAGACAGCGAAGTGGAAATCGAAAAAAGCAACATCATTATGACCGGACAAACCGGAACCGGGAAAACACTCATCGCAAAGACCATTGCCCGAATGCTGGACGTTCCTATCGCCATAGTTGATGCCACCGTGCTTACCGAAGCAGGTTATGTAGGCGAAGATGTAGAGAGTATCCTCTCCCGTTTACTTCAGGCAGCCGATTACAATGTCGAAAAAGCCGAAAGAGGTATTGTTTTTATTGACGAAATCGACAAAATCGCCCGAAAAAGCGACAATCCGTCTATAACCCGTGATGTGTCGGGAGAAGGAGTGCAACAGGCACTTCTGAAACTTCTGGAAGGCTCTATCGTAAATGTTCCGCCTAAAGGAGGACGAAAACACCCGGAACAGAAATTCATCGAAGTCAATACGCAAAACATCCTTTTTATCGCAGGAGGAGCTTTTGACGGTATGGAAAAAATCATCGGAAAAAGACTGAATTATCAGGCTTTGGGATACAGAAGCAACAACGATAATATAGAAATCGACAAAGACAACCTCTTGCAATACATCATCCCGAAAGACCTTAAAGATTTTGGGTTGATTCCTGAGATTATTGGTCGTCTTCCGGTGCTTACCTATCTGAATCCGCTTGACAAAAAAGCTCTGCGTTCCATACTTACAGAACCGAAAAATGCCTTGGTAAAACAGTATCAAAAGCTGTTTGCCATAGACGGAATCAAACTTACCATAAAAGATGAAGCTCTGGATTTTATCGTAGATAAAGCCTTGGAATACAAACTCGGAGCTCGTGGTTTGCGTTCGCTCTGTGAAGCACTCCTAACCGATGCTATGTTTGATTTGCCAAGCAAAAATGAAGAAAAATGGGTCGTAGATAAAGCCTATGCCGAAAAAGCATTAAACAAAAATATGCTTTTAAAAATGCAGGCGGCTTCTTAATAAAGAGAATAGAAAATAGAGAATAGAGGAAAGATTGAAGCTCATTGGAGGTATTAATCTTTCCTCTTTCTATTAACTAATAACGTGAATTAAGGGTTGAAAATCTATTTCGTAAATAGCTGATTTACAGACCTCACAGGTTTTTAAAACCTGTGAGGTCTCGAACCCGAAAAATGTTTATAATGTAATTACTTCATAATCAAGAATTATTCTGATTC